>CAZTFC010000089.1:0-6473 GCA_964612075.1 uncultured bacterium | reverse complement strand
TACGGCGCCCTGCCCGCGGCCGCGGGAGCCGTTTTCGCGGACCCCGTTTCCGGGGTTGCCTACTACACGGTCTATCACGTCAACAACAACAGCTCCACGTTCAAGACCATCACCGTGTGGACCTGCTGGCAGGACGATCTCAGGAATTGGCACAACGTCATGCTCACGACGCAGCGCGCGCGGATGGGAGGGGTCTGAAATGACGACGGGACCACGGGCGGCGAACCCCCCCCTTCGGGGCCGCACGGAAGCGGGGTTCACCCTGATCGAGATCATGGCCGCGCTGGCGATCCTCGCCATCGCCATGACCGCCGTGTTCGCGACGTTCACGAGCCAGCACCAGACGTTCACGACCCAGAGCCGCGTCGCGGAGATGCAGCAGAACATTCGCATCGCCACCGACGCCCTGGTGAGGGACATCCGGATGGCCGGATATGGCCTGCCGATCACCACGGGCACCGCCGCGGACAACGTCGCCCTGCCGGGAACGATGAACCCCCACGGCATAACGACCATCCGGGCGCTCTTCCCGGTCGACAACACCGCAGGCCCCGACCAGTTCTACGTCCTCTACGTGTACGACATGGACGCGAATCAGCCGCCGGCGGAGCTGACCGCGGACATGACCGCCGTGACCTCTGTGGCCGTCGACAATACGTCGGGCTTCGTTCCGGGCGGGGGAGAGCTCGTGATCGTCACCGACCGCGTCACGGCCGACCTGTTCGAGACGACCTCGGGCGGCACGGCGACCTCGCTGAATTTCGCGATCGGCGGATCGGATTACAACAACGCTTCGCTCCACTCGAAGCTGTACGCGGTCGGCACGCAGCCGGGAGCGCCCCCGACGCTGGCGGCCAAGGCGCGCTTCGTACGGTACTACATCGCGGACGTCGCCTGGGCGGACGGCTCGGTCCACCCGACCCTGATGGTCGACCGCCTGAACGGGGACGCCCCCCAGCCGGTGGCCGACGACATCGAGGATATGCAGCTTTCCTACGGGCTCGACACGAACAACGACGGCGCGGTCGACACGGCCAGGTGCACCTGGGGAGGCGTGGCCGCTTTCTCCTCGGGCCAGGTCCCGCAGATCCGGCAGGTCGTCCTGCATCTCGTGGCCCGGTCCCGCATGCCCGAGAAGGGCTGGCAGGAAATTCGGCCGCGGGCGGGGAACCGCGCGGCGGCGACGACGACCGACGGGTACCGAAGGAGGAGCATCGAGGTGAACATCGACGTAAGGAACTCCGGAACATGAGCGCGCGGGGGAGGTCGTACATGGGAGAGCGCGGCAGCGCACTCGTGATCACCCTGATGCTCCTGGTGATCCTCACCGCCATCGGGATCTACGCCATCAGCATCTCGACGACCGAGATGAACATGGCGGTCCAGTCGCGGGTCGGGACGGCGGCGCTCAACTCGGCCGACGCGGGCGCCAACTACGGGATCGACAACGTCCCCAACACGATCATGTTCCCGGTGGCGGGCGCGCTTCCCGACCAGTCCACCTACTCCGTGACCTCGAGGACGACCGGTGTGATGACGCTCCGGTCGGGGTACGGGGGGAACTACCGGTTCGTCGATTTCGAGGTGACGAGCACCGGCTCGCCGCCACCGGCGTATGCCGGGACGCGCGGCGTCCAGGCGGTGGTGGATTTCGGTCCGCTCCCGACCGGGACGATGTACTGAGCCGACGGGACAACCAAGGACCAGAGCCAGAGAAGGAGAACGGAAATGACGACGACGCGGAAACCGGCGGCCTGGATGGCGCTGATCCTTTCCTTCCTGATGGCGGCCCCTACCGCCGCCTGGGCGGACGACACGGAGCTGTTCACGACCTCGGCGAACCCGAACGTCCTCCTTCTGCTCGACATTACCGGATCCATGAACACCGTGGCCGGCGGCACCTCCGTCGGGGATCTCGACGGGGAAGGGAACACCAACAGCCGGATGGACGCCCTCTGGAAGGTCGTCTACACCCTCCTGAACGCCGACCTCAGCACTCCCACCGCCAGCGTCACCGTCACCGGAACGCTGTCGGGCGCCCGGAGGGCGAATGGAACCTGGGATACCTCCGGCACCTGCATCTACGCGGGGTCCAACCAATACGACAGGATCCGCCTGGCGAATGTCTCATCGACCGAATACTCGCTCCTGCCCAGCAGCGGGACCATTCTTCTCGGGTCGGGATCGGTCCAGGAGGCCGTGACCTACACCTCGAAGTACGTCGACAGCGGAACGTATTACCTGCGGTTCGCCGACAGGACCTTCTCCAACAACTGGAGCGTCGGCAACCCCATCACCTATTCGTATTCCGGGACCTACTCGAACAACTTCCCCGCGACCAATACGCAGGCGACAAGCTCCGATTTCCGGAACAACCTCACGGTGGAGGACGAGAACATCCTGAAGGCCCGGCTGGGTCTGATGACCTTCACGACCGATTCTTCCGGGACAACGATGAGAATCAACACGCGAAGCCAGATCCAGCCCACGGACAACAACGCCCCGCCGTTCAACACCTCCTACCGGAACATCTGGGACAACACGACGACGTACGCCCATTACGGAGGCGGGACTCCGACGGCACGCGCGCTCAGCGCCGTGAGAACCTATTTCAGGACTGCGACGAGCAACAACACCGTCGATATCTGCCGACCCAACTACACGGTCCTGATCACGGACGGGGAGGACACGATCGGCGGGCTCGACGGCTCCAGCGGGAACGGATACGGTCCGGATTATTACTGCGGCGGCTCGTTCAACGCCAACGGGTGGTCGTGCGGATACAACACCGGCCAGGTCGCCCGACACAACTCGGTCATCCAGCAGGCATACAACCTCTCCAACCCCACGGACAACTCCACGCCGCAGGTGAGGCTGTTCGGAATCGGCGTCGGAATCTCCGGAACCGATGCGGACCTGAAGGTCCAGCGAAACGTCCTCCGGAGGGCGGCGGAGCAGCTGAACGCACAGAGGACCAACGCCCAATTCAATACCATCGGCACGTCGGCGGAGGACAATACGCTGGGCGCCGGGAGGGCCTTCTTCGCCTCGGACGCCGCGGAGCTTTCGACTGCGCTTCGGAACGTCTTCCACCAGATCACCAGCGGGACCTACGCCTTCACCGCGCCGACGGTCGCCTCGGTCCGTATGACCGATAGGAACTATCTCTACAAGGCGAGCTTCCAGCCGACCTCCCCGCCGAACACCTTCTGGCCGGGCAGGCTCGAGGCGCTCACGATCAACGGGGACAATACCTATACAACCCACTGGGACGCGGACAGCGTCCTCAAGGGGACGGCTCCGGGAAGCCGGCGGATCTACACCTCCGACAACACCTGGGCGCGGCAGGACTTCGACTCCGATACGGGGACCTACGTCACCGCGGTGATCCTGGGGGTCGACAACGACGCCGTCCGGGACAACGTCGTGGCGTACGTCCGCGGGGAGGCGCACGACAACAACGCGAAGCTCGGGGACATCTTCCACTCCAAGCCGGTCGTCGTCGGGCCGCCGTCCCGATACTTCTTCGACGACGGATATTCGACGGCGATCCCGTCGACGGGGCAGAGCTTCGCCGACGCGAAGGCGACCCGCAGGAGGGTGCTCTACGTTGGGACCAACGACGGGATGCTCCACGCCTTCCTCAGCGGCCAGTACAGCGGCGTGACGAAACAATACGACAGCGGCACGGGGGAGGAGCTGTTCGGGTATGTTCCCCACACGCTTCTCGCGAGCCTCCGGGAATATCTCCCGGCGGAACTGAGCTCCCACGGCTATTACGTGGATTCCTCCCCGCGCGTGGCCGATGTCTGGCTCGACGGCTTCTCCGGCAGCGCGGACGGGGTCAAGCAGAGCGCCGAATGGAGGTCCGTGCTGATCAGCGGCCTGAGGAAGGGGGGCAACGGGTATTTCGCGCTGGACGTCACGGAGCCGCCCGCAGACGGTTCCGAGTCCACGACCTACCCTCGACCGATGTGGGAGTTCACGAACTCTTCCTACCTGGGCGAGAGCTGGTCGGAGCCTGTAATCGGGAAGGTCCGGATCGCGAAGTCCGCGTGGAGCTCCACGGGCTACCCGACGCGCGACCGGTGGGTCGCCGTCTTCGGCGGGGGAGCGTCCGTGGACAATGTCGCCAACTCGCTGATCGTTTTGGATATCGCGACGGGCACTCCGTTGAAGGTTTTCGACGAGGCCAGCGGAATCGACAACAATCTCGTCGCTTCCCCGACGATGCTGCTCGACGCGAGCGGGTATATCAAGTTCGTCTACGTCGCGGACCTGGACGGGTCGCTGTATAAATTCGATTTCCGGACCGCGGGGCTCGAAAGCACGGGCTACAGTGAATGGGGGGTCAAGAAGATCTTCCAGGCTTCCTCGACCCAGCCGGTTTACCACCGCGCGGAGCCCGGCGTCGTCAGCGAGGCCCTGCGGTACATCTACTTCGGCACCGGGAACCAGGAGGCCCCCGTGTCCGAGATCGGAAGCGCGGGTACGGGGAAATTCTACGCGGTGAAGGATACGGACTTGTACTGGCCCTCCGCGCCCCTCACGGAGGCGGGTCTGGCGAACCTGACGGGGAACCTCACGGGCGGGACCGCCGCGCCCACGGACAACGGCTGGCTCGTCAATCTGTACTCGATTCCCTCCAACGCCAATACGGCCGATATCTATACGCATTCCGGAGAGAAGGTCCTCTCGGACCCCGTGGTATTCTACAACAACGTCTATTTCACGACGTTCACCCCGAACCTGTCGGACCCCTGCGGCGGCGGCGGGATCGCCCGGGTGTACGGCATCAACATGATCAACGCCACGGCGGCCCTCGATCCGCTTTCCTCGCGAGGGGAGACCGGCACCAAGGTGCCATACCACGTGTACGCCGGGAACCCTGAAGGAGGCATCCCGTCCAGTCCCTCGCTGTCCATCTACCCGTCGGGCCAGTCCTCGATCTTCATCGGCTTCTCGACAGGTTCGATCACCGAAGTTAAGATCGAATCACCGACGATGATGAAGACCATAAAGTCATGGAAAGAGACGTTCTGATGGGTCCCGGACGGATCCGCGGTGCGACGCGGAGAGGGGCTGCTTCCGCGATCGCCCTCCTTTGCCTCGCCCTCCTCATCACCGGCCCGGCGTGCGGGAAGAAGGAAGGCGGCGGCGACCCGGCCGGCGTCCCGGGAATTTCAGCGGTCGGGGTCGGGCGCCCGGGACAGGGCTCGACTCCGGCAACGGGTGCAAGGCACCAGGTCGACCTCGACCCCCTGATCCCGAGCAGGATCACCCCCCCGGGGGTCACCGTGAGACCCTCGCCCGGCCAGGTCAAGGAGGTGACGGCGGTCCGCTGGTACGTGAACGGCGCGGAAGCCGAGGTCGGCCCGCGCCTTTCGCCTTCCGCATTCCGGCGCGGAGACCGGATCCTCGCCGCCGTGACCCTGCGGGTGGACGGGGTCGATACGCTCGCGACGACCCGGGAGGTGCTGGCAGGCAACTCCCCGCCGTCCGCGGCCGGGGTCCGGATGGAGCCCGAAAATCCCGTTTCCGGCGGCACCGTCCGGGTTACCTCCGGCGGGAGCGACGCGGACGGCGACGCGGTGAAGGTCCGTTACGAATGGTACGTCGACAACGTCCTGGCGCACGGCAACGACGAGAAGGTCGTCCTGAAGGGCGTAAAGAAAGGTTCCCTTGTGCACGTGAAGGCGATACCCAACGACGGGATCGTCGACGGCGCGTGGGAGGAGACGCCCAGGTACCGGGTGGTGAACGGCCTGCCGGTCGTGAAGAGCCAAGTGCCGAAGGAGATCCCGGCCGACGGCAGGTTCGTCTACCGGATCGAGGCGGAAGACCCCGACGGCGACCCCCTGACGTACTCCCTGAAGAAGGGCCCTCCGGGGATGGTCCTTTCCGGATCGACGCTCGAATGGCAGGTGCCCGAAGGGTTTTTTGGAAGGCCCGTCGAAATCGTGACGGAGATATCGGACGGGGAAGGGACGACGGTCCAGAACATCTCCATGACGGTCCAGCCGCCGCGGAAACCGCAGGCGGCCGCGCCTTGAAGGCGCCAGGAGGGAACGTGGGAAGAATGAAGGGATTCATCGCGGCGTTTCTGGTCGCGGCCGTGCTGGCTACGGCCGCGGCGGCTTTCGCGGCGCAGGAATTCACGCTCGCGGGCGGAACGCGTGCCGTGATCGAGGGGAATCGGCTGTTCCTGATTGGCGGGAATTCGGAACGCATCTCCGCACCGGTCGGCGTTTACCGGATCCATGAAAGCGTCCAGGCGATCTACGTGACCGCAGATGGAGTCGAGGTGCGGAGAGTGCCTCCGGAAATCCGGTAGTGGAAGGCCGGCCCCGCCCGGGGTGAGGCGCGGGGGACCGTCCGGAGCCTCCGCCGCCGAAAAATTGCGTCGACGGTAACGCGTCGCCTCGCATATAGTATTTCTCCCATGAAGGAACGCAGGAAGACCCGGCGCATCC
>CAZTFC010000088.1:0-6600 GCA_964612075.1 uncultured bacterium | reverse complement strand
CCGCGCCCGCCGCCGCGGCCCCAGCCGCGCCCCCGGCCGCGAAACCGGCCCCCGCGGAGGCCGCGCCGCCGCCGAAGGCGCCCGCGCCGCCGGCCGCCTCCCCGGCTCCCCCCGTTCCGGAAGGGGACGAGGCGGTCCCGTGGACGCCGATCCGCAAGCGGATCGCGAAGCACATGGTCGCGAGCAAGCAGATCTCCCCGCACGTCCACGTCTTCGCCGAGGTCGACATGCACAAGGCGGCGGCGCACCGGGAGGTCCTCAAGAGCCAGGGCGTCTCCGTGACCTACCTGCCCTTCGTGATGCTCGCGGCGGCCAGGGCGCTCAAGGAGTTCCCTTCCATGAACGCGCACGTGTCGGGGGAGAGCACGATACTGAAAAAGGACGTCCACATCGCCGTCGCGGTGGACACGGCGAAGGGGCTGCTCGTGCCCGTCGTGCGCAACGCCGACCGCAAGACCCTGCTCGAACTGGACCAGGCGGTGACCGACCTCGGCGCCAGGGCGAAGGCGGGGGAGGTCACGCCGGACGAGCTGTCGGGCGGCACCTTCACCGTCACCAACCCGGGCGCGAAGGGGAACCTTTTCGGCACGCCGATCATCAACCAGCCCCAGGTGGGGATCCTCCGGATGGGGCAGGTCGTGAAGCGCCCCGTGGTCGTCACCGTCGCGGGGGAGGAGGCGATCGCCATCCGGCCGATGATGTACCTGTGCCTTGCGTACGACCATCGGGTCATCGACGGCGTGGAGGGGAACGGCTTTCTGTACCGGGTCCGGGAGATCCTCGAGGCGGGGAACTTCGGTTAAGGACGGGATAGCTCCCTTGGATACGGTCTGGCTCGGGGAGATGGGGTACCGGGAGGCGCTCGACCTGCAGCTCGACCGCGTGGAGCTGCGGCTCGAGCGGAAGGCCCCCGACACGCTCCTTCTGCTGACGCACCCGCACGTCTACACGCTGGGCCGCGGCGGGGACGAGACGAACCTGCTGGTGCCGAAAGAGTCGCTCGCGTCGGAGGGGATCTCCCTGGAGAGGGTGGGCCGTGGCGGCGACATCACCTACCACGGCCCGGGGCAGCTCGTCGGCTACCCGATCGTCCGGATGGCCCGGCCCGACGTGCACCGGTTCGTCCGCTCCCTCGAGGCGGCGCTGATCGACTCCCTGGCGGAGTTCGGCATCGCGGGACGGGCCGTGCCGGGCCTCACCGGTGTGTGGGTGGGGGAGAAAAAGATCGCCTCGATCGGGGTCGGCATCCGCAAGTGGGTCACGTACCACGGCTTCGCGCTGAACGTCGCGACCGACCTCTCCTACTTCCGCCGCATCCACCTCTGCGGGCTCAAAGGGCGGGAAGCCACCTCGATGCTCGAGGAAACGGGCGTCGCGCCCCCGATGGAGGCGGTCCGCGAGGCCGTCTCTTCCGCCTGCGCCCGCCGCCTGGCCTGGGTCGTCTCGTGAATCCCCCCGGACGCCGCCCGGAGTGGCTGAAGGTCCGGGTGCCTTCCGGCGAGAAGGCGGCGGAGGTTTCCGGCGTCCTGCGGCGGCACGGCCTGCGGACGGTGTGCCGGGACGCCCTGTGCCCCAACATCGGCGAGTGCTGGGGGGCCGGGACCGCCACCGTGATCCTGCTGGGCGATTGCTGCACCCGGGGATGCGCCTTCTGCGGCATCAAGACGGGCGTTCCCGGCCCGCTGGACCCCGGCGAGCCCGCCCGGGTGGCGCAGGCCGCGGCGGAGCTTTCCTGGCGCCACGTCGTCCTCACGTCGGTCACGCGCGACGACCTGCCCGACGGCGGGGCGGCGCATTTCGCGGCTGCCGTCCGGGCGCTGAGGGGAAGCGCACCGGGAGCCGAGGTGGAGCTGCTCGTGCCGGATTTCGGGGGGAGCGAAGAGGCGCTCCGGACGGTGGTCGACGCCGCGCCGGACATCCTGGCCCACAACGTGGAGACCGTCCCCCGCCTCTACCCGGCGGTCCGCCGGGGGGCGGATTACGGCCGCTCGCTTTCGCTCCTCCGCCTCGCCGCCGCGATGCGCCCGGAGCTGCCGCTCAAATCCGGGATCATGGTGGGGCTGGGCGAGACGGAAGACGAGGTGGCCGGCGTGTTCCGCGACCTGCGCGCCGCCGGCTGCCGCATGCTCACCGTGGGGCAGTACCTTCCCCCGTCCCGGGACCATTTCCCCCTCGTCGAGTACGTCGCGCCGGAGCGGTTCGACGCGTACGCCGCGCTGGCCGAAGGAGTCGGCTTCCGGGACGTCCGGTCGGCCCCCCTCGTCCGGAGCTCCTACAACCCCGGGTAGCGCCCGTGCCCCGCTCCATCCTCCATCTCGACCTGGACGCCTTCTACGCCGCCGTGGAGGTGCTCGATCGCCCCGAGCTGCGGGGGAAGCCGGTGATCGTCGGGGGGAGCTCGAACCGCGGGGTGGTGGCCGCGGCCTCGTACGAGGCGCGCAGGTTCGGCGTCCATTCCGCGATGCCGATCGCCCGGGCGAGGCGCCTCTGCCCGAACGGCATCTATCTTCCCGTCCGCATGTCGCGGTACGCGGGGATTTCCGCCCGCGTGTTCGACATCTATGAACGCTTCACGCCGCTGGTCGAGCCGCTCTCCATCGACGAGGCGTTCCTCGACGTCACCGGCTGCCGGCGGCTCTCCGGCTCCGCCGAGGAGACGGCCCGAAGGATCAAGGAGACGGTGCGCGCGGAGACCGGGCTGATCGTTTCCGCCGGCGCGGCCTCGAACAAGTTCATCGCGAAGATCGCCTCGGACATGGGGAAGCCCGACGGCCTGGTCGTCGTCCCGCCCGGGGAGGAGCAGGCGTTCCTCGACCCGCTGCCGGTCGGGAAGGTGTGGGGGGTTGGGAAGGTCACCGAAGGGGAGCTCGCGCGGATGGGGATCCGCACGGTCCGGGACCTCCGCCGCACACCCAGGGAGCTCCTCGTCCGGGCCTTCGGCGAGCACGGCGACCACCTGTTCCGGCTGGCGCGCGGGATCGACGACCGCCCCGTGGAGACGGAGCGGGAGACGAAGTCGATCGGCCACGAGGAGACCTTCGAGCGCGACCTGCGGTACCGGGAGACGATACGGCGCGAGCTCCTGGCGCTCTCCGGCCGGGTGGCGGAACGGCTGCGCCGGGAAGGCCTGCGGGGGAAGACGGTCACGCTGAAGGTGAAGTACTCCGATTTCGTCCAGGTGACGAGGGCGATCACGCTGGCCGACCCGACGGACGACGGCGGGACCATCTACCGGTGCGCCATGGACCTTCTGTCGGAGACGGAGGCGGGCGTTCGCCCCGTGCGGCTCCTGGGGGTCTCGGTGTCGAAGCTCGAGGAGGCGAGGGAGCCCGTCCCGGGGACGCGGATGGCGCAGATGCCGCTGTTCGGCGGGCCGGGAAAGCCGGCACGGGCGGCCCCGCCGCCGGACCCCGCGAAGAAGGACGCCCTGAACCGCGCGGTGGACCGGATCCGCGAGAAGTTCGGCCCGAAGGGGATCGTGCCCGGCGCCCTTCCCGACGCGGGGGAGCCCGAAGGCCCCGACCGGTAGCCGCCGCTATCTCCCGGCCTTCCGGAAGGCGTGGCACTCCGCGCACGGCTCCGGCGCGTTGTGCTCCTTCATCTCCTCGTGGCACTCCAGGCAGACGTCGCGCCCCCGGACCGACCAGGCGTGCGGCTTGTGGCAGTCCTTGCACGCGCTTTCCGCGTGGTCCTTCTTCTTGTGCAGCCCGTACAGCGTCGGATGGCACTCCCGGCACGCGACCACGGGGAGCGCCTCCCCGGCCTTCCGGTGGCATTCCCTGCACGGCGAGCCCATCATCGGCGCGGCCGCGTCGAACTTGTGGCAGTCGCCGCACTCGGCCGAGGGGCTCAGCCCGGCGATGTGGCAGCGGCTGCACGGGATCGAGGCGTGCTTCCCTTCCAGCGGGACGGGGTGCCAGGGCCCCTTGGCCTCCAGGGTGACGCTGCCGAGCGGCATCAGGGCGCTGCGGACCGGGAGGGTGTGGCATTCGGAGCAATCCATCCCGAGCGCCTTGCCCGTCTCCGACACATGCTTCCCGTCGTGGCAGCGGAAGCAGCCGGGCCAGTTCCGGTGGCCGATGTTGGACGGGTACGACAGCCAGTTCACCTTCATCTCCGGGAAGACTCCCCTGTCGTAGATGGCGGCCGCCTGGGCTATGGCCTTGTCCACGTCCTCCTTTCGCTTCGCGAAGACGTCTGGGTACTTCTCCCGGTAGAAGCCGCCGATCTCGGCCGCGAACCCCTCGTGCGCCTTCGCGTTCGAGGGGTAGTCGCGGACCAGGGCGTCCACGACCACCTTCTTGACCCAGGGCAGCGTCCGGGGGATGAGGCCGGAGGCCAGCGCCCGGTCGACGGCGAGGTCCGGCGGATGGTAGATGTGCGTGGGCCGGTTGTGGCAGTCGATGCAGTCCAGCGGCTGCCGCCGCAGTTGCGCGAGCTCCTCCGCGCTCCCCTTGTAGCCCGGGTCCGCGTACTTCGCTCGCAGGTTCCCCTGGTCGTCGCGGACCTCGAAGTACGGGATCTCCTGCTTCCTGCGGTCCGAAGCCGCGTAGACGACGCGGTTCTTCACGATCATGTGCCAGTGGATCCCCGCGCCGCCCGTCTCCGGGCCGCCGCCGCCCGTCTTCACGCCGAGCCCGATCTGCTCGGCGGTGTTCCCCTCGTCGTAGCGGAAATGCGGGTTCTGGTGCAGCCGGGTCCCGAAGAACTTGGCGGGCCAGTGGCATTGCTCGCACGTCTCGCGCGCGGGGCGCAGGTTCTCGATCGGGGTGGGGATGGGGCGCGGGTACGAGTCGCGGACGACCGCAACCACCTGGCGCAGCCCCGAGATCTTCGCCTTGACGAACCACTCGACCCCTTCCCCGACGTGGCAGTCCACGCATCGCACCCGGGCGTGCGGGGAGGCGAGGTAGGCGGTGTACTCGGGCTTCATGACGGTGTGGCACAGCGTGCCGCAGAACCGGACGGACTCTGTGTAGTGGAAGGCCTTGTATGCGACGAGTGCCAGGAGGATCGAGACGAGCAGCCCGCCCAGCACGGCGTAGCCGAACCACTTCCGCTGGACGGGGTCGTTCAGGTCGAGGCGCGGGTAGTGGGGAGCTTCCACCGTTCCCTCCCGGCGGCGCCGGAGGCTTTCCCGTCGCATGCCGTACAGGAAGGCCAGGGCGCCCAGGGTGAAGAGGGCGGGGAACACCAGGAACGTGAAGATGCCCAGGTAGGGGCTGGGCTGGTCCGCGGCGAGCTCGAAGACGAGGGACAGGAGGGTGAGCAGGATCCCCGCGCCCGCGACGAGCGCGCCGAAGTAGCTGACCGTGTTCCGGTAGAGGCCCGTTCGAGCGTCCCGTTCTTCCGTCATGGCCGCCGCCCCCGGTCGAGAGGTAAATTGTGGATGTGCTTAAAGATTACCGGGTAGTGGGGAGGAAGGGAAGAGGTGGCCGGGGGGAAAATCTCCGCCTTGATTTTCGCCGATATGGTGGATAATATAATCGTTCCTCGCGTTGTGCCGAAGTGGTGGAATTGGCAGACACGCCATCTTGAGGGGGTGGTGGGGAAACCCGTGCGGGTTCAAATCCCGCCTTCGGCACCAGAAAATGACCAGGGGGCTCGGCGAAAGCTGAAGCCCCTTTTTCATTTTCTGGAGCTCATGCGGGATTTGAACTCCAAGCCGCCGCCGACCGAGCAGGGAGGAAAAGCGGCCATGGATGGCCGCGGAAGGCGGCGCGGCCGCCGGCGGAGCGAAGGCATGGAGGCCTGAGCGCGAGCCGGTCAAATCCCGCCTTCGGCACCATGAAACGTCCAAGGGAGCATGGAGAAATCCATCGCTCCCTTTTTTTGTTTCGGATGGCGTTCTGCTGGCGAAATGTTGTAACATATGTTAGAACATCGGCCGGCAAGGAGGAGATCATGCAGAAAGTGAAGGTCAGGAAAGTCGGGAACTCCCTGGGAGCGATCTTACCCGGCGAGATGGCGGCCCGCCTGCGGGTGAAGGAGGGCGACAACCTGGCCGTAACGGAGACTCCCGATGGCATCCAGCTCTCTCCATATGACCCCGAGTTCGAGGCCGCCATGGACGCCTTCGAGCGGGGTAGGAAGCGGTATCGCAACGCGCTGCGGCGGCTTGCGAAGTGACGCGCCGCATCCGGTGGGTCCCGGAAGCGGCAGTACGGGCGATGCATGCGGCGATGATCGCGGAACACGGCGGCAGGCCGGGAATCCGCGACAACGGCCTATTGTCGGCGGCTTTGGCACGACCGCGGAATCGACGCGCCTACGGCACCTCGGCGACTCTGTTTGACCTGGCTGCTGCATATGGCTTCGCAATGGCCAAGGATCATCCTTTTATCGACGGTAATAAAAGGGTGGCGCTGATGGTCATGTGCGTGTTTCTGGACATCAACGGATATTGGTTGGAAGCCCCGGAAGTGAAGGCGGTGGACGTGATGCTGAATCTTGCTTCGGGAGAAATGACCGAGAACGATCTCGCGCTGTGGATCGAAACGAACTCTCGCCCATCCCTGGACAAGGGGTGATTGTTCCGTTGGAAACGGTTGGAAATGAGAAACACAATGGGTGTGAAAACGTGTAAAACCGTGTAAAACG
>CAZTFC010000087.1:0-6785 GCA_964612075.1 uncultured bacterium | reverse complement strand
GGCCGCGTCACGCTCCGGTGCCAGACGCGCGAGGAGGTGAAGGACCTGTTCGTCTTCCAGTACCTGTTCCGGGCCCGGAAGGCCGAAACCGCCGCGCGGTCGGCGAGCGCGGGAGCGGAAGCCGCCCTGTCGGCCGGGGACCTCGAAGGCGCGCGGACCGTACTGGAGCGGCGGCTCATGGAGCACCCGCTCGACGCGGAGGCGCTGCTGGCCCATTCCGACGTGGTGTTCCGGCTCGGCATGCGGGACGCCGCCCTGGAGGACCTCGACAGGATCCTGCTGTTCGACCCGGGGCGGGAGGACGCGCTCCGGCGGAAGGCGGCCATCGAGGCCGCCGGTTCCCCGGGGGAGTGACGGCATGCATTTCGAAAGAAACCTGGAGACGCTCGGGGCCGTCGACGCGCGGCTTGCGGGGCGGGTGCGCGGCGCCGCGCGCGGCGCCGGCCTGTCCGTCGTCCCCTCGAAGGCGGGGCCGCCGTCCCTGAAAATCGGCGACGCGGCGCTGCATAGCGTCTACGACCCGGTCCGCGAAGCGCGGGAATGGGTGGAGCATCACGCGGCGGAGATCGGGTCCTCCTCGTCGCTCGCCGTCCTGGGCTTCGGGCTCGGGTACCACGTGGAGGAGCTCCTGCGGGCGACGGGGAAGCCGGTGACGGTGTTCGAGCCGAGGCCGGAGGTCCTCCGGGCCGCGCTGGAGAGCCGGGACCTGTCGGCGGTGCTCGGCCGGGCGCGCATCGCCGCCGACTGCGACGGCCTGCCGGCCCCGGATCCGGGCGGGCCGGTCGGGATCCTGAGGCACATGCCCTCGGTGCGCCTCGCCCCGGCCGCCTTCGCGGAGGCCGTCGGCCGGATCGAGACGCTCCACGCCGTCGCGCGGGGGCTGCGGGTCGCGGTGGTCGGCCCGTACTTCGGAGGATCGCTCCCCGTCGCCGGGTACTGCGCCTCCGCCCTGCGGAACCTGGGGCACGAGGTGGAGTACATCGACAACGGCGTCTTCGGGGAAACGTTCCTCTCGATCGACGGGATCACGGAGAGCGCGCCGCACCGGGACATCCTGCGCCGCAAGTTCGGGGAGTTCGCCTCCGAGGCCGCGATGGCGCGGATCGTCCCGTTCCGCCCGGACATCGTCCTCGTCCTGGCGCAGGCGCCGCTCTTCGCGCCCGCCCTCGAAACCCTGCGGGAGCGCGGGATCGCCACCGCCTTCTGGTTCGTGGAGGATTACCGGCACATGGAGTACTGGCGCGACACCGCCTCGAAATACGACTACTTCTTCGCGATCCAGGAGGGCGTCTTCCCCGGCCTGCTCCGCGAAGCCGGGGCGCGCAACGCCGCCTTCCTCCCGATGGCCGCCTCGCCGGAGGTCCACCGGAAGGTGGAGCTGTCCCCGGAGGAGGAGGCGGAGTTCGGCAGCGACGTCTCGTTCGTCGGAGCGGGGTACTACAACCGGCGGCGCCTCTTCGAGGGGCTGGTCGACCTCGATTTCCGGATCTGGGGGAACGAGTGGGACGGTTGCTCCGCCCTCCGCCCCTTCCTCCAGCGCGACGGCGCCCGGGTGGGCACCGGGGACATCGTGAAGATCTTCAACGCCTCCCGGATCAACATCAACCTCCACTCCTCGAGCTACCACGAGGGGATCAACCCCGACGGCGATTTCGTGAACCCCCGGACGTTCGAGATCGCGGCGTGCGGGGCTTTCCAGCTCGTGGACCGCCGGGACGGGCTCGACCGGTTCTTCCGGATCGGCGGGGAGGTGGCGTGCTTCGACAGCCTCCCCGACCTGCGCGCCAAGATCGCGCGCTACCTCGCGGACCCGGAGGAGAGGAAGGCGGTCGCCGCGATGGGGCGGCGGCGGGTCCTGCGAGACCACACTTACGAGCGGCGGATGGAGGAGATGATCGGCCACATGGTCCGGAGCGGGTTCCGCCCGGCGTGGAGGGAGATGCGCGACCGGGAAGACCCGGCCCGGCTCGCGGCGGAGGCGGGCCCCGGGACGGAGCTGGGGGAATACCTCGGGCGGTTCGCCGGCTCGCGGAGCCTCAGGCTCGAGGATGTCGTCCGGGAGATCCGGTCGGGCAGCGGGGACCTGGCCCGCGTCGAGCGGATCTTCCTCGCGATGGAGGCCCTCAGGGGATGAGCGGCGCGGGGATGAAGGAGATCCTGCTCGTCAACCTGACCCGGATGGGGGACCTCATCCAGACGACGCCGGTGATGGAGGGGCTCAAAAGAGCGTATCCCGGGGCCCGGATCACCCTGCTGGTGAACTCGGAGTTCCGGGAGATCTGCAAGGACCTCCCGTTCGTCGACCGGCTCCTCGCCTTCGACAAGGTCGCCCTCCGGAAGATGCTCCGGGGGGAGGAGCACACCCTCGTCGAGTGCTACCGGCGCATCGAGTCGTTCGTCGACGAGGTGAACGACGTCGAGTACGACCTGGCGATCAACTTCACGCCTTCGGGCGAGAGCGCCCTCCTGACCTCCCTGTTCCGAGCGCGGGAGACCCGCGGGGTGACCTCGGGCGCGGACGGCGCGCGGGTCATAAAGCATCCGTGGCAGCGGTACTTCATGAACGTGATCCCGTCCCGCCGATACAACCCCTTCCATCTCTGCGACATGATGATCAAGGCCGCGGGCATCCCGCCCTCGGGCAAGGGGCTCCGCCTGTCGGTGTCGGAGGAGGAGGGGCGGAAGGCGCGCGAGACGCTGGCGCGGCAGGGCGTCGGCGCGGGCGACCTGCTGATCGGCTTCCAGCTCGGAGCGAGCCACGACCTGAAGACCTGGCCGGCGGTCTCCTTCGCGCGGCTCGCGGACCGGTTCGCGTCCTCCCTGGGCGCCCGCATCCTGCTCACGGGGTCGAAGGCGGAGGAGAAGCTGGGTGCGGAGTTCGAGTCGGCGGCCGCGTCGAAGGCGGTCAACCTGATCGGGAAGACCGACCTGCGGGGCGCCGCCGCCCTGCTCGAGCGCTGCGCGCTCCTCGTCACGAACGACACGGGCCCGCTCCACATCGCGACGGCGGTCGGCACGCCCGCGATCGACCTCTCGCTGGGGCACGTCTGCTTCCGGGAGACCGGCCCCTACGGGGAGAACCATTACGTGATCGAGGCGGACGCCGTCTGCGGCCCGTGCGGCTTCCACGTGAAGTGCACGAACCCGCGCTGCAAGGAGATGATCACGCCCGAAAGCGTGTACGAGCTGGGCCGGCGCGTCCTGGCGGAGGGTCGGGTCGACTCCATCGAGGACGGCCCGGCATGGAACGGGGTCCGGGTCTTCCGCTCCGGGTTTTCCGGGGACGGCCTGCAGGACTTCGTCCCCCTCATCCGCCGCCCCCTGTCGCCGGAGACGTTCTACACGTACCTCTACCGCGAAACCTGGCCTCGCGTCCTCGACGGCTCCGCGGGATTCTCGGCCGGGGAGGCCTGCCGGGCGATCGAGACCCGGGCCGCCGCGTGGCACGGGGAGGGAGACCTCGAGCGGATCCTCCGGGGGCTCGGGGACGACCTGACGACCCTTCGCAGGATGGAGGCTCTCGCGGGGGAGGGGCTCACCCGGCTGTCCATGATCGGGAGCGAGGCGGCGAAGCCGTCCCCGGACGCGGAATGGATCCGCCGGACCTGGAAGGACGTCCCCGTCATCGAGCGGGAGATCGAGACGCTGGGGCGGACCCACCCCGCGCTGATGCCGCCGGTCGTCCTGTTCGGCTTCGGCAAGGAGGCGCTCGAGGGGAAGGAGCTGGCCCCGATGGCCGAGACGGCCGCCGGGCTCTACGCCGATCTTAAAAAGCACCTGTCCATGCTGGCGGAAACGATCGGGATGCTGGTCGAAAAGCAGGTGAAAGCCGAAGACGGTTCGTGCAATACTTGATCCATCCTTGTGCCGGGGGGGACGCGATGGGGAGCGGAGATCCGAGGCAGGTCGAGCTGCAGGGGAAGATCCGGGAAGGGGTCGAGGCCGCGATCTCGGTCGTCGGGGAGATCGACGCCGCGCTCCTCGACTGCTCGAAGCGGCTCCGTCTCGACCCGTCGAACGAAACCTTCTCGGCGCTGTCGCTGGGGATCTCGAACCTCGGCGACCTCGTCGCCCTCGTGCAGGAGATCCGGAAAGGGGCGGACCACCTGGAGTCCCGTCCCGTCCCCGGGGACGCCTTCGCCTCGCTGGAGAAGTCCGTCGACCTGTTCCGGGAGATGAACGCGGCCATGGAAAGGAAGGACTGGGTTTCCCTGGCCGACCTGATCCAGTACGAGCTCTCCCCCCTCCTCGAGGAAGGGAGGAAGGAGTTTACGGTCGTCCGCGACCTGCTCGCCGCCGGCTGAAAATAAACGGCGTTCATTCCCAAAAAAACGCCCCCTCCCGCTTAAGTA
The DNA here is from genome assembly GCA_964612075.1 of uncultured bacterium. Taxonomy (GTDB): domain Bacteria; phylum Desulfobacterota; class Deferrimicrobia; order Deferrimicrobiales; family Deferrimicrobiaceae; genus UBA2219. Next base: position 2,433 of record CAZTFC010000087.1, on the reverse strand, counting down.
TTCGGGGAACCGTCCGATAAGTACAGGGAAGGCTAGTTGGACCTGCCTTACACGGAGGTTAGGCAGATGACGGTTTTCCCCTTTCAAATCGGGGAAGTAACGAGTCTGTACCACAGGGTCCTGAAGAGCAGGGACCTGTCGGTGGAGACGGAGGCGGAAACGGCGGAGCTCAAGGACGTCGTGACTCTTTCGGCGGAAGCCAAACGCCAGAAGATCATCGAGGAAACCAAGAGCGCCGTCCTGAACCGCATCAAGACCGGGACCTAGGGACGGATCCCGGGTCGTTCCGTCCGCTCCGCCCGAAACACCGGGTTCCCGGTGCAAGGCTGAAGGTGTATCCGCCGCCTTTCCTCCCCGTTTCCTTTCGGTTTCCAGTCGCAACAATCCGCTAAGGTTTCGCCTGTTTTCTTCCGAAATAAGCAAGGTGATATGACATCTTCGCGGACGGCGCGCGGGAGACGTTAGATGTTTGAATCTGAAAGAAAAGGCCGCATCCTGATCGTGGACGACGACCCGGGCGTCAGGGAGCTGCTTTCGCAGGTTTTGACCGAGGTCGGGAACTACGACACCGACATGGCCGCCGACGGCGTCGAGGGGCTCGAGAAGGTCCGGTCCAACCGGTACGACGTCATCTTCACCGATTTGACGATGCCCCGCATGAACGGGATGGACTTCCTCCAGAGGACCCGGGAGATGCCGTCGCCCGTTCCCGTCATCGTCCTCACGGGCGTCTCGTCGATGGAGATCGCCGTGTCCGCGATGCGGAAAGGGGCGGTCGACTTCCTCACCAAGCCGTTCACGCTGGACAAGATCGTCTCCACCACGGAGCGGGTCCTCGGGGAATGGAAGCTGTACGGCCGGCTCGCGTCGAAGCAGGGGTCCGACGATTCCCTCAAGATCCTGAACGCAGAGCTGTTCAAGCGGCTGCAGGAGATCGGCTCCCTCCACTCGATCGGCCTCGAGGTGGACCGCTGCCACGACAACAAGGAGATCTACGCGCGGGTTGCCGAGATGGCCGCGAAGCTGCTCGCGGTCCAGGAGGTGTCCTTCGGGATCATCGAGGGTGGGCGGCTGACGATCCGGTCGGCCGTCGGCATCGGGCAGGCGGCCTTCCCCGCGTCCGGCCCCTTCTTCGACGCGATCCTCGGCGGGCGCAAGCATCTCGTCGTCGATGTGGGGAAGCCGAACCCGTACACCGGCATCCCGCTGATGTCGCAGCTCCTGGCGATCCCGTTCCTGGCCGGCAACGACGTGTTCGGCATCCTGAACCTCTCAGGCAAGGCCGACGGGACGGCCTTCACCGAGGAGGAGGTCTTCATCGCGATCAACCTGGCCAAGAAGATCGCCTCCAAGATCGAGAACAACGCCCTGTACGAGGTCTTCTTCAACAACATCGTCGCGACGCTGAAGAGCCTCATCACGACGATCGGCGTGCGGGATTCCTACACCAAGGAGCACTCCGAGCGGGTCACGATGTACGCGCTCAAGGTCGCGGAGACGATGGGGCTGCCCACCGACGAGATCGACACGCTGCGGTTCGGCGGGTACCTGCACGACATCGGGAAGATCGGCGTCCGCGACACGGTGCTCCTGAAGCCGGGCGGACTGTCGGACGGCGAGATGCAGGAGATCCGGCTCCACTCGTCCATCGGCGACGAGATCGTCAAGCCGATCCGCTTCTTCGACCGGGAGCGCAAGGTCATACGGCACCACCACGAGCGGTACGACGGGGCGGGCTACCCCGACGGCATCTCCCGGGAGGAGATCCCGGTCATCGCCCGCATCCTCGCGGTCGCCGACACGTACGACGCCATGACCTCGCACCGCCCGTACCGGAAGGCGCTGTCCCGGGAGGCGGCGGTCGCAGAGCTCGTCCGCTGCGCGGGCAGCCAGTTCGACCCGGAGATGGTCAAGGCGTTCCAGGAAACGCTCAAGGAGGAGGAGATCCCCAATGTCATTGGACGCGGGTAAGAAGGTCTATTACAAGACGATGCCGGAGGTCGTCCTCCAGCAGGCCACCGTGGTCTCGACGGACGGGGAGATCATCGTCCTGGACGTGGAAGGGAAGAGGGACATCGCCGCCGGCCAGCAGATCATGATCTCCTCGGACGGGAGCCAGTACTTCGCCGAGGTCCTGTCCTTCGACCGGGGCAGCGTCAAGGCGCGGAAGACCTGGTCCAACAGCCGCGGGTATTTCCGGGTCGACGACGTGGTGCCGCTCGTCGTCAGGAAAATGCCCTCGGACCGGGGGATCTTCGTTTCCCGGTCGTTCCCGTTCAGCGAGGTCGTCGCCCCCGTCTCCGGGGACACGACGGCGCTGGACGTCAACCCCCGCGTCTGGCAGATGCTCGTCAACATCCACACGATGCTCGGGATGGTCCTCGAGCGCCTCGACATGGAGACGGAAGGGTTCCTGAACGCGGAGAAGACGCA
>CAZTFC010000086.1:0-6867 GCA_964612075.1 uncultured bacterium | reverse complement strand
GTTCCCGCCGCGGATCACAACGACTGGATGGATCGCGTGGACGCGGAATTTTGGAAATCCGTCGTCGAATTCCTGCTGCTTCCACATTGAATCGGTTGCCCGAAGTCCGCGGGCACGGCCGCACGAGCGGCAAGCGGCGCCGACATCGGAAGGAGGAATCCCATGAGAGCGGTCATATACTTCCGGAAACCCGCTCCGGTCCTGCTGCTGGCGTTCGCGCTGGCGCTGGCGGTCCCGGCCGAGGGGAAGAATGTCCTCTTCGCGTCCACCCCGAAAGTCGTCGTCGATACGATGCTGATGATGGGAGAGGTCGACGCGTCGGACAACGTGGTGGACCTGGGATCGGGCGACGGGCGGATCCCAATCATCGCCGCGAAGGAGTTCCATGCCAACGCCGTCGGGATCGAGTACGACCCCGACCTGATCGCGAGGAGCCGCGAGAACGCGGTCCGGAAGCGCATCGTCCTCAAGGCGGAGCGCTCGAATGGGCCGTCACGCACGGATTGACCCGTCGGGTCGCGGGGGTTCATCGAGGTGAAGGTTGCTGACCGCCCTGTGGAATTCCGCGTCGTCGACTTTTCCCCCGTGCTTTACAAGGCGCAGATGCCTCCGGTGCGGCAGGGGAAGTTCCTCCAGCTCGTGGAGGGCGGGAAGATCGAGACGCTGGTCCTGTCCCCCTACGGGCTCTCGAAGTTCCACGCGCAGATCCTCGAGAGATACTGCCTGCTCAACGACCTGGACGGGCGCTTCCTGCGGAAACCGGAATATTACGCCGCCCTCGGGGCCGACATCGAGGTCTTCGGCGGCGGGCATTGGAAGATCGACGACCTGGCGCTTCGGTTGGAGTTGTACGGCGAATCCACCGCCTACGGGCGGTTCGACCCCGACGGTCTCGCGGAGAAGATCGGGGGCCTGCCGACATATCGCAGCTACCGCATCGTGGTCCGGTAGGCGGTCACTTCGCCTGTTCCAGCGCCGCCGCCGCCGCCACCGGCGGCATGCTGTTGCCGCCCCCTTCGATGGGTTGCGGGTGCGAACGAAGGTCCGATCGCGGTTCGGGAAAGGATGCGGAACGGGCCGGGCGTGCCCCGAATCCGCACTCGGGAACGGTTCGATCGTCGTCGATCGAACCCCTGCTTGAAAGGAAAAAGATAAGCGCGTAGGCCCGGTACCCGGGGCCGGACCGTCACGACCGGAAGTAGAGGATGTCCTCGTAGCGCACCGGCGCCTTGGCGAGCCCGAACCGCATGGCGGGGGTCGCCCCCGCCTTTCCTCCCTTTTTCCCTTCGGCTTCCCTGCCCTCGGCGGCTTCCGGAAGCCTGTCCCATTCCGGGTCCTCCTCCCCCGTGGGTACCCGCAGGTCGACCCCGATCGGCCGGTCCGCGTCGACCTTCGCGGAGCACGGCCGCTTCCGGGAGTACGGAGGCGGCGCGGGCTCCACGTAGTTGTAGAACACCCGGAAGATGTCGGTCACCTTCTGGATCATCGCCGGGCTGTACGGGCTGTGCTCGACCCGGGTCCGCCGGGTTGAGCCGGCCGGGGAGGGCGGGGGCGCGAACAGCGACACCCGCTGCCGCAGCTGCGTGAAAAAGTGGTCGATCGCCCTCAGGCTCGCTTTCCCGTAGAGCCAGGCGAGGTGGTTCCTGCCCTCTTCGCTTATGTCGTACCGACCCGTGTCGTTGAAGTAGCAGACCTCCTTCCCCGGCTCGTCCGGGTCGGGGAACGGGTGCAGAAGGCACTTGTCCCTGTGGTAGCCCTTCACGACCATGCTCTCCATCGCGCCCCGCAGCATGAGCAGGCAGGTGTCGCGGGGAGACACGCCCGGGTGCTCCTCCAGGAACTTCCTGTAGTTCGATACGGCGGCGTTGTAGGCGCGCCGGCGCTGCGATTCCGTCATGGACTTGTGGTTGTTGATGAAGAACCCCTCGAAGCGTCCCTCCCGGATCTCGTCCGAGAACGCGGCGTGGCAGGCCGCCCGGATCGAGGTTTCGCAGTCCATGAAGAAGCGGATCTTGTCGATCCCTGAGAACATCCGCTTCAGGAGGAACAGGTGCGCGTACATCGTGTATTCCTCGTGCACCGGCATGCCGTGGTCGGGGAGCCTGCGCGCGGCGGGCGCTCCCCGGGGCCGCTTCGCACCGTCGTCGTTCCCCCCTTGCGGGGCCTCCAGCCGCTCCCGGTAGTCGGTCTCCAGCCAGACCCGTGCGAAATCTCGATACCCGGGCAGCTTCTCCAGGTCGCCGTTCCTCCTCGCCAGGTCGTTGATGACATCGCCGGTATCCATGCCGGGATCGAAGTTCAGGTGCATCCCGAATACGTACCCCGACCGGATGTCGGCCGACCCGATCGCGTCCAGGATGATGTTCAGCCGCTCGACGGGGCCGCCCCCCCCCTTCCAGTCGACCGAGTACTCCTGGCGGTCCACGGCGACGTAGATGGTCCCGGGCTTCCGTTTCCCGTTCACAAGGTAGACGCCGTCCAGCAGCCTCCGCTCCCGGTCGCCCGCGAACGCCATGCACTGCCGGTGGAGGAAGTCGATCTTCCGGTGCAGGGTGGGCATGTCGATCTCCAGCATCTCGCAGATCCGCTGGAAGGGCACCTTGTTCACGAGCAGCTTGAAGAACCACTTGTTGATGTGGGACGTCTTCTGCCGAAGGATCGGGCTGGGGCTGACGGTGAAGGTCTTCCGGCACGTCCTGCATTCGTAGCGCTCCGTCTTCCCGGAAGGCGTCGTGCCGTTGTATCGGAAGGCGCCCGGCTCCTCGAAGAAGCGGGCGGCGCCCCTGCTGCAGTCCGGGGCATGCCGCGCCGGGTCGTCCTTCGGCTTGAGATAGGCGGAGAGGCGCTCCATTTCTTCCCGGACCGCCTTGTTGCTCTTGATGGGAACCGAGGAATTGCACCGCTCGCACCACAGGAGCGCCTCGGACCGCCCGGACCTCCGGATGCCGTAGATGCCCGGCCCCTGCGGCCGATCCGCTTTCGGAGGCCCGGTGAGAATCGCCGAGGGAGGAACGCCGAAATTCGTGCATCCGGGCTTCTCGCAGGAGTTCACCTGGATGCCCGCTACTTCCTCCGGGACTGCCGCGGGCATGGCTGTCGATTTTATTTTCTCTGTAGTATGTTTCATATAAGTGCCTTATTTTTCATAACTAATATCACGTATGACCCTATCTGTCCACACTTTGGAAAAATATTCTGTTGACACGCCGTCGATCCCCTTCCTAATATCACAGCTATCCTACGCCAGGAGAGGCGCCCATGAGCAAAAATGTCGCGATCGTCGTCAACGGTATGGAACCGCCGAATCTCTACCCGCCGTTCATCCTCGGAACTTCCGCACAGGTCTACGACGCGGATGTGACGCTCTTTTTCTGCCCGGCCGCCGCGCCTGCGCTGAAGAAGGGCCACCTCGAGGGGATCAAGGGCAAGGGAGTCCCCGAAATGGCCAAGCTTGTCCAGGATTTCACGGAGCTCGGCGGGAAGATCCTGCTCTGCGTCCTTGCGCTCGAGGCGAAGGACCTGAAGCCCGAGGACCTTCGCGACGGGGTGCAGATCGTCAGCGCCCCCGAGTTCATGGAGAAAGCCCTCGACTGCACCTGCACGTTCTCATTCTGACCGTAGAGGAGAAACCGCGATGAGCGAAGACCTGAGCAACCTGAAGTCGGACATGGTGACCGACGCCCGGGGCACCGCCTGCCCGGGGCCGCTGCTGGAGGCGAAGAAGGGGATCGGCAAGGTGAAGGTCGGGCAGGTGATCGAGATCTGGTCCGGCGATCCGAAGACCAAGGAAGACATCCCCCAGTGGGCCGCGAAGGTCGGTCACGAGTTCCTTGGCGCCCTCACGGCCGAGGGCGGGTACGACCGGATCTTCGTGCGCAGGAAGAAGTAGGCCGGCGAACGGCCGCCCTTTTCCCATGCCCGAAGACCCAAGGCCCAAGATTCTCGTCCTGGCCACATTGTCCGGCGGCTACGCGGGGGCGGACGCGGTCGGCCAGTTGCATGCGGCGTATCCCACGAACGTCTTCATCCTCCCGATCCTGTCGGGAGGGATGTTCAGCGAGGACTTCTACCTCGACACCTTCGAGAAGGGGATCGACGCGATCATCGTGATGTTCAGCGGCACCGACTGCCCCTACCGGGGCGCCGCGCAGCGGGCCGCCGACATCATCAACAGGACCTACACCCGGATGAAGGAGCGGGGGATCAACCCCCGGCGACTGAAGCTGGTGGCCATCTGCACGGTCTGCACCAAGCCTTTCCTGAAAGAGGTACACGCCATGAACGATCTGCTCGCCGAGATCGGGCCGGTGGGCGGTGAACTCGGCGCCGGGGGCGCCGGGTAGAGAGGCGGGAGGATGCCGGATACACCGTTGCGTTTGGACGTCCTGGTGCTGGGCGGCGGCATCGCCGGGATGCAATGCGCGTTGGACCTGGCCGACCAGGGATACCATGTGGCGCTGGTGGAGAAGGAGCCCTCCATCGGCGGCAAGATGATCATGCTGAGCAAGGTGTTCCCCACCCTGGACTGCTGCAGCTGCATCACCACGCCGAAGATGTCCGCGGTGGCCCACAACCCCAATATCCGGCTCTACACCTGCTGCGAAGTCGAGGAAGCGGCCAAGTCCGGCGACGGGTACCGTGTGAAGGTGAAGCAGAAACCCCGGTATGTGAACATCTCCGAATGCACCGGCTGCCGCCTGTGCGAGTACGCCTGCCCGGTCTGCTTCCGGCACCCCTTCGAGCGCTACCTCGGCGTGCAGAAGGCGATCTCGGTGCCGTTTTCCACCGCCGTCCCGCAGAAGGCGCTGATCGACATGGACCACTGCATCCTCTGCGGCAAGTGCCAGAAGGTCTGCCCCGCGAACTGCATCGACTACGCCCAGGAGCCTGCCTTCATCACGCTCGACGTCCGGGCGGTGGTCCTCGCCACGGGGTTCGAGATCACCCCGCCGGAGGCCAAGAAGGAATACGGCGGCGGCATGCTGCGCAACGTCGTGGACGCGCTGATGGTCGAGCGGATGCTTTCCCCAACCGGGCCCTACGGGCACGTGCTGCGGCCGGGCGACGGCAAGGAGCCCGATTCCATCGCCTACGTCCAGTGCGCCGGCTCCCGGGACGCCAGCCTCGGGGTGGGGTACTGCTCCAGGGTCTGCTGCATGTACGCCGTCAAGGCGGCCATGCTCCTGTCGGGGGCGCTGCCCATGGCCGATATCACCATCTACTACATGGACATCCGCTCCTTCGGGAAAGGGTACGAGCAGTTCTACCAGAACGCCAAGGCCATGGGGGTGCAGTTCGTCAAGGGGAAGGTGGCGAAGATCACCGAGGATGCGAGCGGCAATCCCGCCGTTCGCGTCGAGCTCGTGGAGGAAGGCGGGCGGGTGGAGGAGCGGACGCACGACATGGTCGTCCTGTCCGTGGGGCTGAAGGCCGCGTTCGACCCGATGCCACTCTTCGACGTGGCCACGTCGGAAGCCGACGGGTTCGTCGCCTCCGGACCCTCCAACGTCTCCCCCTGTCTCACGAACATGCCCGGGATCTTCGTCACCGGCACCGCCTCGGGCCCGATGGACATCGTGGACAGCATCGTGATGGCCGGGGCGGCGGCCTCCGCCGTGGCGGGCCACCTGGAAGCCGGCGAAAGGAAGGTCTGATGGCGGGAGAGGAAATCCGTATCGGCGTCTACACCTGCATGTGCGGGGGGAACATCAGCGACACCATCTCCTGCGACCGCCTGGCGAGGAACCTCGGGAAAGAGCCGGGCGTCGTGGTGTCCAGGCATTTCCTGGCCATGTGCGCGGACTCCGGGCAGGCCCTGATCGAGAACGATATCCGGGAGCTGGGGGTGAATCGCGTGGTGATCGGGGCGTGCGCCCCCTCCCTGCACGAGAAGACCTTCCGCGGCACCTGCGCCCGGGCCGGGCTCAACCCCTACCTCTATTACCACGTCGGCCTTCGCGAACAGCTGAGCTGGGTCCACGCCAACGACCCGGAGCGGGCCTGCTGGAAGGCCTTCCGGCTGATGAGGACGGGGATCGCCAAGGTCCGCCTGCTGAAGCCGCTTTCTCCCATCCTGCTGGAGGCGGGAAAGCATGCCCTGGTGATCGGCGGCGGGGTTTCCGGGCTTCGTGCCGCCCGGCAGATCTCGAAGCGGGGGCTGAAGGTCACCCTCGTGGAGAAGAGCCCGTTCCTCGGGGGGAGGATGGCCCAGCTCGAGGAGACCTTTCCGCACGGGACTCCCGCCCGGGACGAGCTTCATCCCCTGATCGCGGAGGTCCTCTCCGACCCGAACATCGAGGTCCACACGGGGACCGAGGTCACGGGGGTGAAGGGGTACATCGGCGATTTCTCGGTGACCGCGCGCCGGGTCTCCCGCGGCGTGTCGGACGATGCCGGCGACCTGAAGGAGGCCATGCGGGTCTGCCCCGTCACCGTTCCCGACGAGTTCAACTACGGGCTGACGGACCGCAAGGCCCTTTACCTGTCCTACGAGGGATGTTATCCCCCCGTTCCGGCCGTCGACTGGGCGAACTGCACGAAATGCGGCGAATGCCGGAAAGCCCCCGGCGGGCAGTCGATCCGCCTGGACGGGGAGGCGGAAAGCCTCCAGCTGGGCGTCGGCGCGATCGTTGTTGCCACCGGTTTCAAACCCTACGAGCCGAGGGAAGGGGAGTACGGCTGCGGGCAGATCCCCGGCGTGATGACGCTTCCCGCGTTCATCCGGTTCCTGGCCTTGAGCCGGGGAGGGAAGGCGCTTTCGTTCGAAGGGCGGCCGGTCCGCCGCATCGGTTTCGTGCACTGCGTCGGGAGCCGCCACATCGACGGCGTCCACGACCCGATGGCGGACGGCAAGGTGAACGACTACTG
>CAZTFC010000085.1:0-7005 GCA_964612075.1 uncultured bacterium | reverse complement strand
GACCTGGCCATCCTCCTCGACCTGAGCCCCGATACCGTCAACGACATGGCCCGCCGGGGGATCCTCAAGGGGTATAAAAGCGGAAACCAGTGGAGGTTCCGGCGCAAGGACATCGAGCGGTATTTCGAGAAGGAAAAACTCCCCTCCCCGGCCGGCTGATCGGCCCCGATCCTCACGGCTCACTTCTCCGGCGATACCTCCCCCGGCTTCCATTCCTTCGCCAGCCGCTCGGCCTCCGCGATCTGGGCGGGAGTCATTCTGGACGCGACGAGGTTCCTGTTCTCGACCGCCTTCTCCCGCGTGACCTGCCCCTTCACCGGCAGCCGTGCGGCCGCGAGCTGGAACCACATGTAGGCCAGGACATCGTCTTTCGGAACGCCTTTCCCGGAAGAATACATGAACCCGAGGACGGCCTGCGCGTTCCCGAATCCCTGTTCGGCCGCCTTCCGGTACCACTTTTCCGCCTCGGCGTAGTCCTGCGTCACGCCCAGGCCGTTATAGAACATTCCGCCGAGGCTGAACTGGGCGACGGGGATCCCCTTGTCCGCCGCCATCCTGTACCATCGGACCGCCTCCTCGTAGTCCTGCGGGACCTCCTGCCCGTATTTGTACATGTGGCCGATGTTGTTCTGGGCGTTCGCCGATCCCTGCTCCGCGGCTTTCCTGTACCACCGGATCGCCTCCGCGAAATCCTGTTCCACGACGATGCCGCTGTAATACATGAGGCCGATGTTGTTCTGGGCGTCCGGATGACCCTGTTCCGCCGCCTTCCTGTACCATCGGATCGCCGCGGTGCAGTCCTGCTGCACTCCGAGTCCGCCGTAATACATCTGGCCGAGCAGGTTCTGGGCTTCCGCCGACCCTTCCTCCGCCAGCGGCTTCAAGATGCCGCAGGCGGCCTTGTAGTCGCCATTATGAAACGCGGCGATCCCATCCCCCAGCGTTTTCCCCATTTCCCCACCTCGATCGAAGTTGATCGGACGAGTTTACAACGAGGCGGACGGGCGCTCAATCAAAGAAAGAACCCGCCCGGACGGGCGGCGAAGGGACATTAAACATACGCTTTTGAACTCAAATTATATCTAATTGATATATATCTAATTTTCGGGTTGCCCGTTTCCCCCGTCCACTATAATATGTCGGCTACCCAAAGGAACGGTTTTCCCGGCGCCCTGCAGAACCACATCGGACAGAGAGGCGTGGCGGTGGTGCATTCGGTCAAAAGGTGGGCCTTTATCCTGCTCGCGCTGGCGTTCTGCCTGCGGTTCCAGAGCTGCGCGGACGACAGCGAAACATTCATGGATGCGAGCTTCAGGAGCTCCACCGCATATCTATCGGACGGCCTCATGATGAGCTGGGCGGCCCCCATGCATTACACCGATTCGACCGCATTGGACCCGCTGGAGGAACTCGACGTCTACGAGATCTACGTCAACCGGACGGGGGTGTTCTTCCCGGAAGACGAGCCCTCCGCGTTCGTGTCGGCCATCGATTCGGGCGGATTCTCCACCGAGGAGTTCGACCTGAGTCTCCTCGAATACCCGTTCGAGGTCGGGCAGACCTACCATGTCTCCATGCGTTCGGTATCGAAATGGGGAAGCCGGTCCGACTTTTCCGGGGTCTTCACGTTCACCATCCACTCCGGTTCCAGTCCCGACGTCGACCAGTTCCTGTGCACGCCTTCCACGATCCTGAGAGTGCGGCCCCCGAAGGCATGAGCGTCTCCTGAAGTCGTCTCGTCGGGCAAAAAGAAAAGGGTCACGGCTCTCCCCGTGACCCTTTCCCTTTCCTGGCGCCCCCGGGGTGACTCGAACACCCGGCCAAAGGTTTAGGAACTTCAAAATTTCGTTCCTCCCCCATAATCCGCGATAACCTCTCTTCTCTCGGAATAACAAGGAAATCCTCTTTTACATCAGCCTATTCAGGTACTTTTGCCCAATAGAAATAATCTGCTTTACTTCCTGTATAATTTCCGTGTAGTGTTATCCATAGTGTTATCCATAGAACCAAAGGTTTTGACTTGAAGCGGAAGCGACCAAAGAGTGGCGAAACCTAAGGACGGATGGAACCCGGATAACGCCTGGATAACGTCGAAGGAGAGACCATGAAGAGAAAAAACCTTCGTTCCCCGATCAAGACGAAGTACCCCGGCGTTTATTACCGCCTTGGCGTGGATTCCCGCGGGAATGCTGAAAAGAACATCTACATTTCCTACCGTCGGGAGGGGCGGCAAATTTTCGAGCCCGTCGGCGTCGAGGGTTACATGATCGGGGATCCTCCCGTGAAGCTGACCCTCTCCGTTGCGAACGATATACGGTCCGCCCGTCGGCGCGGGATCGAACCGTCGAACCAGGAACGCCGGGAGGCTGCGGCCGCGGAGAAGGCGGCAGAAGATTCCAGGTGGACCATCGGCAAGCTGGCGAAGGAATATTTCGAGCACCGGGAGCGGCAGAAGACGATCAAGGTGGATGAATGCCTCTATAAGCGATACCTGGAGGATGAATTCAAGGACAAGACGCCCGAGGAGATTGACCCGCTCTCGCTGGACCGTTTCCGGAAAAAGCTCTCTCTGCGGAAGAGCCTGAAGAACGCGGAAAAGACCATCTCCCCCGTCACGGTCCGAAACGGGATGGCGCTCCTTCGGCAAATCGCGAATCACGGCGTGGAGCGACATCTGACGAAAGGCTTCTCCTCGAAGATCCCTGTTCCCCGCGTCACGTCCCGCGGGAAGGAAGAGGACCTCTCCCCTGCCCAGCTCTATTCCCTGCTGACGGCGATCGCCACCGAGACAGACCAGGACGCAGCCGATGTGGTTCGCCTGGCGCTCTACACGGGCGCGCGCCGCGAGGAGATCCTGAGGGTGAAGTGGGAAGACGTGGACCTCGACCGCGGACTGTGGATGCTACGGAATCGCAAGGACGGCGGCGATAGAGGATTCCCGCTCTCTCCCGAGGCCCTGGCGGTCCTGGTGAAGCGCGACAAAGCGAAGGTCAAGGGGGTCGAGCACGTCTTCCCGGGCGGCGGCGAGAACGGATACCTCCGCGATCCACGGGCCGCCTTCGACCGGATCAAGGCGGCAGCGAAGCTTCCCGAGGGATTCCGGCTCCTGCACGGATGTCGGCACCATTACGCGACGATGCTGGTCGCTGCCGGCGTCGACATGCTCTCCGTGGCTCGATTGCTCGGCCACGCGGACGCGCAAATGGTCATGCGGCGATACGCGCATGTCCGGCCAGGCGTCCTGGCGCAAGCGGCGCAACTCTCCGGGAAGCTGATCGCGGAGGCGGTGGCGAAGGCGAAAGGGAAGGCTGAGGAAGGGGCATCCTGATGGTGTGAACAACCTATAGGAAGGGAGGGGGACATGGTATTCAAGGCGAAGGAAACATCTCCGGGTTTCATGACCGCAGCATTCCGGGAGGATGCGACACCGGAGGATATCTTGCGGGCGATCATCCCGCACCTCGACACGCTGGGGCGAGGCCAATTCATGCGCCGCGAGTGCGAAGAGTGCCATCGCGTGGGCATCGGGCTTAGCTTAATTGTGGGAGCCCTCAAGGACTGGGAGAAGCGAAACCCCGCCTTCTCCAAGATCAGCATCGAGGGACCGCGAAGGCCGTACCAAAGGGAGACCAAAGACCATGAAGAAAAAACCACTGACCGATAAAGACGGAGAGGTCAGAGAACTGACCGAGGAAGAAATTCTCTCCATGCATCCGGCTGCCGAGTTGCCGCCAGAACTGGCAGAGATCCTGCCGAAGCGCCCCGATCCTGAAATGATAGACGACGAGAATCCGGAGTGGACCGATGAGGATTTTCGGAGGGCTCGTCCAGCGACTGAGTACCTGTCGCCGGAGCTGTACGCGATCTTGACGAATCGAAAGCCTGGGGAGAGCGGGCCACAGCGCGCCGGAAAGGCTAAAACCACGTACTTTGTCGAAATCGTCACCGTTGCCGGTATCAAAAAAGGGGAACCCGTTAGGCCGCGTGTTATCGGCCGCGTGGAACTTGATGAGCCAGGCGGTGAGGTGCGCCTGGTAAATTGCGAGCCTTGGATTGAAAAGGATCTTCGTGAGGGGTTGGGGCGTCATTTTCCTTGGAAACATGAGGGTCCTCTAATAATGATGCAGGATGGAATGAAATTCCTCGAGGCGTTGAAATGGGAATACCGCAGCAGTTACACCTCGGCCTCAGACCTGAAAATGGAGACCGGGAAGCAGGAATACCCCGGGATTGCATTAGAGGTGAAATTTACCGAGGATCCACCTGACGGAGGGAAAGCGTGACAAAGAGAAAGATCCCCCCTCGGATCCCCTACCGATTCACCCTCGACGATCGCGAGAGGATCAAGGCGGACATTCGCGTGCACCTGCTCCGATTCGCGGAGCGGGAATACCCTGATCCGGATGCAATCCCCTATCGGCCGACGTTCTACCTCCGCGGCGACGGCCGGGTCGTGCGGGAGGTGGAGGGGAACGGGAACCACGTCCTGTTTCCGCTGCGCGTGGATGTCGACAAGCGAAAGGTGGAGACCGCAGTCAAGGATCTTTTCCGGGGTGACGACATCACCGGAAAGACGCTGCGCGAGTCCATCGTCGAGGCGATCCAGGCGGCGAAGTCCAAGCGGCAGAAATGGGAGCGATTCTGGCGGCGGCACATGAAGCTCGACGACATGCTGATGTACGCCCGCGGGCTTTTCGGCCCCGGATGGCTGCACGGGCAAGCCCTGTTCAACGTCCTAAGTGTGGACGAGGAATCGAAGGTGCGATGGGAAAAGAATCTTCGCGGGCGCCGGATCGACGAATTCCGCGTGACTCCGGACACGGCCGCTAAAGTCATGGAAGAACTCATGTGGGAACTCTTCAAAGAGGCCATTACCTCGGAGGCGCTGAAGAAGCGATTCGGCTAACGGGAAAAACCTGACCGAAATACCCCGCCTAATTCTGTTACATAATTCCCTTTATATATCAGGCACTTATGCTTGACTGCCATATCCGCTTATGGTCTTCTTTCCATAGTTACGGAAAGGAGGTCAACAGCGATGGCCGACGAAGGAAAAACCCCTCTCCCCCTGCTGCTCAAGCCTTCCGCTGCCGCCCGGGAGCTTGGCGTGGTCGATCAGACCCTTGCGAACTGGCGCTCCCAAGGGAAAGGACCACCTTTCGTGAAAATCGGAGGGACGGCAGTGCGCTACCCGGTCGAGGCGCTGAAGGCGTACATCGAGGACCACTTGGTGGACGTGCGGGGAGGCGGGAAATGATGCTCTCCTCCCCTTCCCCGTCGACACCCCCGCGCGGGACCCGGCAAGAGCTGCCGATTCAGACCCTTCGGGAACGCCCGCTCCCCCGCTTCGATCGCGACGAGGTGAGGCGCCTGGCGGTGCTCTTCCGGAAACGCCCCCTGCCGGCGACGAGGAGGCGGACGGCGTGAACGGAAACGTCTCCGGCCTGATCCTCCAGGACGCGGGGAAGAAGACCGACCCGGAATGGTTCGATGATGACTTCATCGACGCGGTGGACAAGGTAGGGACTTCCCTCCCCGGCCCGAAAGGTTTCAAGAAAGAGCGTCCGATCCCCGCGGGGACCAGCGTGGAAGAATTCCGGCCGACTGACCTATGGAACGGCCGTTTATTCGTCCGGCTCCACGGGGACAGGGTGCGGTATTGCGAGAAGCTCGGCGGCTGGCATGTCTTCGACGGCAAGCGGTGGAAGCGGTCCGAGGACGGCGAGGTAGAACGGCTCGCGAAGGATACCGTCCGGCAGATGTACGAGCTGGCGGCGCTCGAACCGAATGATTCCCGCCGCACCGAGATGGGGAAACACGCGGCCCGCTCGGAGGCGGCCGGGAAGCTCGCGGCGATCCTCGACCTCGCGGCAACGGAGAAGGAAATCGCCGTTCCTCCCGAGGCGTTCGACGCGGAGCCGTGGCTGCTCAACGTGGAAAACGGGACCCTCGACCTCCGGACCGGCGAGCTCCGCGGACAGCAGCCCGAGGACATGATCACGAATATCTCCCCGGCCGAATGGAGAGGGATCGACGCGAAGGCCGAACGCTTCGAGGCGTTCCTCCTGGAAGCGATGGACGGGGACCAGGGAAAAATCGGCTTCCTGCAACGGGCGGCGGGTTACTCCCTGACGGGCGATATGCGCGAGCAAGTCTTCCTCTTCCTCCACGGCCCCGAGGCCGCCGGAAAGGGAACCTTCATTCGCGCAAAAGCCGACGTCATGGGGACCTATGCGCGATCCACGGAGATCGGGACCTTCCTCACGGCTCGCCGGGATACGGTCCGGAACGATATCGCTTCCCTTGTGGGGGCGCGACTGGTCACGGCATCCGAACCGGAAGACGGCCAAAGTTTCGACGAAGGTTTGATAAAAATTCTGACCGGGCAGGATAAGACCACGGCGCGATTCCTGTTTCGGGAATCGTTCGAGTTTAGCGCGACCTTCAAGTTATGGCTCCAGGGGAACCACCGGCCTCATATCCGATCAACCGGCGGGGCGATGTGGAGGCGGCTTTTGATCGTCCCGTTCACGAAGACGGTCCCGGAAGGTGAACGCGACAGGCTCCTCGGCGAGAAGCTCCGTTCCCCCGAGGAACGGGCGGGGATCCTGGCGTGGATGGTCCGCGGCTGCCTCGAATGGCAGCGGGATGGGCTCCGTCCGCCGGATTCGGTACGGGCGGCAGTCGCGGAATACCGACAGGCCGAAGATCGGCTCGCGCCGTTCCTCGAGGAGAAGACTACCTCGAGCGAATACGGGGAAGTTCCCGCCGGGAAGCTCTACACCGAATACAAGGCATGGGCGGAACTGAACGGAGAAAAACCAATAAGTAAGCGCAGTTTTGGGATGAGACTTGAAGAAAAAGGTTATGTCTCTACACGGAAGACCGGAGGGACGCGGGCGTGGAGCGGCCTGCTCCTGGTGGATCGAGGGGGGGAGTGACACGAGTGACGCATAACAAGGAAATTTCCATAACTTTACGCGAAACGAATTTACAAGGGAACTT
>CAZTFC010000084.1:0-7029 GCA_964612075.1 uncultured bacterium | reverse complement strand
GGGCCATGACGCCGACCTCGTCGTCCGTGAGGACCGGGACGTCCTGCGTCAGGTCGCCCCCGGCCGCCTTCCCCGTCACCTCGCTCAAGCCCGAGACCGACTTGAGGATCTTGCTGATGATGAACCAGGCGAACGCCCAGGCGAAGGTGACCCCGATGACGAGCCCGACCATGAGCACCCACTGCCCGGCTTTTGCGGCCGTCGCGTCGCTCTCGAAGTTGCGGTTCTGCGTCTTGATGGTGGACGCGCCCATTTCGCGGAGCGCGGCCATGAGGGGCACTTCGATGTTGGAGTACTGCGAGTCGACCGAGATGGGGTCCTTGCCGGACATGGTCGCGTCCAGCATCTCCTTGCCCTTCTGCTCGTAGGGGCCGAACTCCTTTTCCACTTTCTGGAGGATCGCGCGCTCTTCCGGCGTCTTGGCGAGCTTCGCGTACCCCTTCATGTTTTCCTTTAATTTCTTCATTTCCGCGTGGAACGCGTCCGAGCTGGCCGCGTCCATCCGGGTCATGTAGTTCTTCGTCGCGAGGACGGACTTCGCCAGCGCGAGCTCCGCCTCCATGGAAGCGGCGTACCTGGCCACGTCGATCCGGACCAGGGTCTCGTAGGAGCCCAGGAGCCACCGGAGCGAAAGGACGGCACCTACGGTCCCGATGATCATGATGGCCGACATGACTCCGACCAGCCCGTACATTTTCCTCGAAAGCGTCAGCTTCATCTTCATCGTTTCCGCTCCCTTGGGCAAAAATTTGCCACCTGTCGTAACTTATCGGACGCATCCTGGATCTCTTTAGCGGAAATTTTTCTTTAATAATGAGAATGTATCGCGCATAATGCGGCCGCATCGGCGGGGGGGGCAGGACCCCGCCGGATTCCGGGGACCGGACAAACAGGGTCGACATGCCGCGGAGGTGCTGGTATCCTCTCGGCCATGAAAAAGGACACGGAGCGCAACGGGACGGGATTTCCCGTGGCCGGGCTGACCGATGCCGACGTGATGGCGGCCATGAAGTCCCTCTCGTCCTACATCGACATCACCCCCGGGGATTTCAAGGAGCTCTACCGTGTCGCCTTCCGGCTCGCCGCGGAACGGTTCACCCGTTCGGTGAAGGCGAGGGACATCATGAGCGAGAAGGTCGTCAGGGTGTCTCCGGAGGACCGGCTCGAGGACGTGGTGCTGGCCATGAGCGCGGGCGAGGTATCCGGCGTCCCCGTCACCGATCCGGACGGGAAGGTCATCGGCGTCATCTCCGAGAAGGACATCATCGGGCGGATGCTGGGCGGGAGATCCGGCAGCCTCATGACCATGATGGCGGGGTGCCTGCGGGCCGGCGGCTGCATGTGCGCGAAGGTACGCGACCTGCCCGCCCGCGAGATCATGACCTCCCCGGCCGTGACGGTCCGTGACGACGCCACCCTCGCCGAGCTGGCCGACCTGCTGGCCGGCAGGAAGGTGAATCGCCTTCCCGTGACGGACGGCGAGGGGCGCCTCCTGGGGATCCTCGCCCGGAACGACATCGTGAGCGCCATGATGAGGATCGGCTCATGTTCGTAGATTATTTCCGCAAGATGAAGGGGAGCACCCAGAGCCCCCCGATGGTTTCCGTCCGGGAGATCCTGCTGTCCTGGGCGGGCGGCATCGTCGGGATCTCCACGGTGCTGTTCCTGAACGATCACTTCGTGGCGCCCGCCGGCCGCCTGCTCGTCATCGCTTCCTACGGGGCCTCCGCCGTCCTCATCTTCGGCGCGATAAAGAGCCCGCTGGCGCAGCCGCGGAACCTGGTGGGCGGGCACATCGTCTCCGCGCTCGTCGGCGTGACCGTCTTCAAGCTGCTGCACCCCTTCCCGTGGCTGGCCGGGGGTGTGGCCGTCGGGACGGCCATCGCGGCGATGCACGCCACCAAGACGCTTCATCCCCCCGCCGGGGCGACGTCGCTGATCGCCGTGATCGGCGGGCCGAAGATCCACGCCCTGGGGTATTCCTACGCCCTGCTGCCCGTCGCCGCGGGTGCGCTGATCCTGCTGGTCGTCGCGCTGCTCTTCAACAACGTCCCCGATACCCGGAAGTACCCGGAATACTGGATCTAGGGGCCCTCCATCCGGTACACCTCGCTGCCGGCCAGCAGGAACGCTCCGGCGCCGAAGAGCTCCGCGCGGTCCGTCGACGTCTTCCCGGGCCGGTCGCTCTCCGGCTGGACGTCCCCGAGCATGCCGCCCGGCCGCACGGACCGGACCAGCGCCGACCATCCCCTGCGCACGACGGGCGCGTAGGCGCCGCGGTCCAGGAGCCCTTCGTTCACCCCCCAGGCGAGCGCGTACACGTGCAGCCCCGTGCCGCTGGTCTCCGGCGCCGGCCAGCTCTCCGGGTCGAGAAGCCCCGCCCGCCAATACCCGTCGTTCCCCTGCAGACCGGCGATCCTTTGCGCCATTTCCAGGAACAGCCGGAGGTACCTGTCCCTCCCCGGATGGTCCTCGGGCAGCTGCTGCAGGACGCGGGCGGTCCCCGCGATCGCCCAGCCGTTGCCCCGGCTCCAGAAGACCTTTCGCCCGTTCGGCTCGCGCAGCGCGAAGAAGCGGCTGTCCCGGTAGAAGAGCCGCTCCTCCCTGTCGTACAGGTAGTCCGTCGTCTTCCACCAGAGCCGGTCCATGAGGCCGGCGTAGCGGCTGTCGCCGGTGGCTCGGGAAGCCATCGCGAGGGCCGGCGGAAGCATGAAAAGGGAATCGCACGTCGCCCATTCGCGGTTGGTCTTTTCCTGGCTGTAATCGAGCGGCTCGTCGAAGGGCATCCCCAGCATGACGTCGAACCGCGTCAGCGTCGGGGCGATCATCCCGGGGTCCTTCTCGAACCGATGGAGGAGAAAGTAGCTTTGCGATACGGCGTAATCGTCGACGCAAAAGGGGCTCGGCCCGGGGTTCCACCCGTTCGCGTCGCCGTTGCGGCGGATCGCCCCGTAATATCTACCCGGGTCGCCCGAGATGGGGGCGAAGGCGCCGAGGCCCGCCCAGAACACGCCCCACTGCCAGTCGTTCGTCCGGTGCTTCGAGGGGGCCGCAAGCTGCCATTCGGCGACCGAGGCCATGACACGGAGGATATCCCCCCGGCGGGCCGCGTCGCGCTTCTGCGCGAAGGCGGAGCAGCCCGCGACCGCCGCCAGCGCCAGAGCGACGGCCGCCAGTGCCAGGACCCGATCCGCCGCGGCGTTCCGTCTTGTCCGAAACAGGGTCGTCACGTCCAGCGCCAGATCTTTCTCCCGTAGAAGACTTCCGGCAATATCAGGAACCCGGACAGCGACAGGGGGAGCACCAGGGCCCAGTCCGCGAGGGTCAGCGGTCTCGTGCCGAACAGCCCGGTGTACGGGACCAGGACCGTCAGCAGTGCGGACAGGGCGACGGCCAGGAGCAGGAACCGGTTCGACGTGAAGCCCACCCTGAAGGCGTTGCGCCTGTCCGACCGGCAATTCCACACCAGGACCAGCTCCTGCAGCGTCGCCTGCACGAACGCCATCGTCTGCGCCTCGCCCAGCGGCCGGCCCCAGACGTAGTATGCCACGTAGAACAGGACCCCGGTCCCGAGAAACTGCGTAACGAAAGTGGCCAGGATGGAGGCCGCCCTCCCGTGCAGGATGCCCTCCTTCGGGTTGCGGGGGGGGCGTCGCATGATGTCCTCTTCCGGCGGGTCCATGCTCAGCGCGAGGGCCGGGCCGCCATCCGTCACCAGGTTGATCCACAGGATCATCCCCGCGGTGAGGGGCAGCTCCAGGCCCAGCAGGGCGAACGATCCTATGATCAGCAGCTCGTCGAAATTCGAGCGCAGCAGGAAGAACGAGAATTTCCGGATGTTGTCGTAAATGTTCCTTCCGCCCTCCACGGCGCCGACGATCGTTGCGAAGTTGTCGTCCGCGAGCACGATGTCCGCGGCCTCCTTGCTCACGTCGGTCCCCGTGACGCCCATGGCCACGCCGATGTCCGCCTGCTTGAGGGCCGGGGCGTCGTTGACCCCGTCGCCGGTCATCGCGACGATGTGCCCTCTCTCTTTCAGGGCCTTGACGACCCGGAGCTTGTGTTCCGGGGATACCCTGGCGTAGATGGAGACTTCCTCGATGATCTCCCGGAAGTCGTCCTCGTTCATGGCGTCGAGCAGCGCCCCGCTCAGCACCTTGCCGCCCGGCGGCATCCCCAGGTCCTTCGCGACGGCGACCGCCGTCTTTTCATGGTCCCCCGTGATCATCACCGTCTTGATTCCCGCCCGGCCGCACACCCGGACGGCCTCCCTCGCCTCGTCCCTCGGAGGGTCGATCATGCCGGCCAGCCCCAGGAACACCAGGCCCGTCTCCACGCTTTCCCTGTCCAGGCTCCCGGGCGCGCCCTGCGGCAGGTCCCTGGACGCGATGCAGAGGACCCGGAGCGCGTAGCTTCCCATCTGCTCGTTGACGTCCAGGATGTCCTGCCTCTCCCCGGAGGTCAGTTCTTCGACGCGGCCGTCCCGGAGGACGCGCGTGCAGAGCCCGAGGACGATTTCCGGGGCGCCCTTGACGCAGGCGAAAAGCGTCCCGTCCCGATTCCTGTGGACGGTCGTCATGCGTTTCCGTTCCGAAGAGAACGGGAATTCCCGGACACGGGGGCATGCGGCCTCGGCGCCCTTTTTCTCCATGCCCGCCTTGGATGCCAGGACGATCAGCGCTCCCTCGGTCGTATCCCCGATCACCTCCTTCCCGTCGTAGCGGCTGTTCGTGCACAGCATGCCCGACCGTATCGCCGACGACAGGGCTTTGTCCTCGGCCGGGTCGATCTTCACGCCTTCGTGCAGGAATTCCCCCGAGGGATCGTAGCCGGTGCCGGTGACGTCGGTCATCTTTCCCGCGGCGTAGACCTTTCGGACGGTCATCTCCCCCCGGGTCAGCGTCCCGGTCTTGTCCGTGCAGATGACGGTCACGGCCCCCAGGGTCTCGGCCGAGGACAGGTTCCGGAGAACGGCGTTGCGCCTGGCCAGCTCCCGGGCGCCCAGCGCAAGGGAGACGGTCACCACGGCCGGGAGTCCTTCCGGTACGGCGGATACGGCGAGCGCAAGGGAGGTTTCGAACGCCTCGATGATCTTCTTGACGATGCCCGGGGTGAAAGCGATTTCCGGGGAGAGGACTTCGTACAGCTCGAGGAAGAAGATCGCCGCGGATATCGCCAGGACGAACAGCCCCAGCTTCTTCGCGAAGATCTCGAGTTTTTTCCTCAACGGGCTTTCCTCTTCCCCGAGGGCCTGCATCATTCCCGCGATCTTGCCGAACTCGGTGCTCATTCCCGTCGCGGTGACGACCGCCTTCCCCCGGCCGCAGGTGACGTGCGTGGCCATGAAGACCGAGTTCTTCCTGTCGGCCACGGCGGCGTTCCCGTCCACGAAGGCGGGGTCCTTCTCGACCTGCGCCGATTCGCCCGTCAGGGCCGCCTCCCGCGTTTTCAGGTCGACTGCTTCCAGGAGCCGGGCGTCGGCGGCCGCCCGGTCTCCCTCCTCCAGGAGGAGGACATCCCCCGGAACGAGGTCGCGGACGGGGATCACGGACTCGGCCCCGTCCCTCAGCACGCGCGCTTTCGGGGCCGTCATCGTCTTCATGGCCTCGAAAGCCTTTTCCGACCGGTATTCCTGGATGAAGCCGACGACGGAGTTGAGGACCACGATGGCGGCGATGGTGGCGGCATCGACGGTTTCGCCGACAAGGAACGCGATTCCCGCCGCGGCCAGCAGCATGATCACGAAGACATCCCGGAACTGGTCGAGGAAGATCCGCAGGAGGGAAGTTCGTTTCCGTTCTTCGAGCTCGTTGGGTCCGAACTCGACCAGGCGGCGCCCGCACTCCTCCGGGCTCAATCCTTCCGGTCCCGTCCGGAGGGCCGCAAGCACTTCGTCGGCTTTCATGCCGTGCCAGGCCGTGGTCATGTCCCCGCCGTCGATAAAAATCCCATGCAAGGGATCTGCTTGGCCGCAGTTCATTCCATGATACCGCAAGGGGGTGGCGGGAGCGGACGCTTCCCGCTCGCCGGGTCCGTAAACCGCAGGGGGCGGCGTCCGGATGCCTTTCCCGTGGAAATTTCAATAACGGTGGCGACATGCGGCCGGCGGGGAGGGCGTCGCCGTATCCGGGGACGAGGTAAAGATCGGGCACGGATTTGCCGATAAGAATTTCGTACCGGTTCGGCTGATATTCGTGGTTACGGGGCGGATCATGGAACTCATGCTGGTGGGAGCTTCGATCATCGCGACCGTGGTGCTTGCCGACCTGTTCTTCAAGGTGCGGAAAAGGGGGAAAATGAAGTACACCTCCCCGCCGCCTGTCGAGGAGAAAAGGAAACAACCGGTCGACCTGCTGAAGGAATTGCGCTCGAAGGCGTATCTGTAGCCCGTCCGGGGTTCTTTTTTTCCCCCGCCGCTAACGCCATAGGTAGTGGTTCTTGTTGATGGAAACCGCGTAGGCGGCCACCACCACGATATAGAGCAACAATAACGATATCGAGCCCAGCCGGCCCACCGGGTACAGATATGCAATCGACAGGCATATGAGGCAGACAAGGAAGAGAAGGAACAAACGGCCGTAAATTTTCACGATTTCCTCCTTTGCCCTTTTGCTCCGAAGTTCGTTCATCAATCCTTTCCATAAAGCAGCATCGAACGTGCCAAGGCGGACGGCCGGCACGTGCGGCGCTGCCTCGCCCCGAAATCCGGAGGGGCCTTCGCCGCGCGGGGCGGGGGAGGCGGATTTTTGGATATATGATGGAAGGACGAATCTTTGGCGAGGCCTTCGGGGAGGTGCGCGATGAGGATCGGGATGATCGGGGCGGGCCGGATGGGGGGCGACATGGTGAGGCGCCTGTTGCGGCGCGGGCATGAGTGCGTCGTCCACGACCGGGACGCGAAGGCGGTCGAGGCGCTGGCCGGCGAGGGGGCGGTCCCCGCCTTGAGCGCGGCGGAGCTGGTCGCGCATCTCGCGCCCCCGCGCGTCGTGTGGCTCATGGTCCCCGCGGCGGTCGTCGACAACGTCGTCG
>CAZTFC010000083.1:0-7057 GCA_964612075.1 uncultured bacterium | reverse complement strand
CGTCCCACACCATCGAGATCCGCGTCCGGTTCGGGGAGACCGACCCGTACGGGGTGGCGTATTTCGCCTCGGTCCTCGACTATTTCAAGCGGGGGATGGACGAGTTGCTGCGCTCCCGCGGGATCTCCCCCGACCTGGCCTACCGGAACCGGAAGCGCAACTACGGCTTCCCCGTCGTGGCCGCCCGCTGCCGCTACCGCTCCCCCGTGCGGTTCGACGACCTGCTGGCGCTGCGGACGCGCGTCGTCCGCGTGGAGCGCAACGGCGCCGTCTTCGGGTTCTCCCTGTTCCGGACGGAGGCGGGGAAGGACGTGCTGGCGGCCGAGGGGACCGTCTCCTGCCGGTCGATCGACGCCTCGTGGAAGCCGATCCCCCTTCCCGCGGAGCTCGCGGCGGCGTTATCCCGCCGCTGATCCGGCCAACGCGGCGTCGAGCTTCCTCCGGAACCGCCCGACGAGCCCCTCGAGCGCCTCGGGGGGCAGCTCCCTCCCCTCGATCTTGAAGACGTCCGCGCCCGCGCGGATCCAGGCCGGGAGCTCGCCCTCCAGGGACCGGGGCTCCCGGGGCACGGGCAGCGCGCGGCAGACGAGCCGGCACCCGCCCCCGCGCTTGGCGGAAACCGCGCCGCCGTCCGCCCCTTCCGCGATGTATCCGGTCAGCCCGCACTTCCCGTGGAGGAGGAACTCCGCGCGGCACCACGCGAACACCTCGACGCGCAGGCCGGAGAGCCGCTTGATGGCGGGGATCTCCCCGCTCCGGACCGCCGACGGGAGGACGACGGCCTCCGCTCCCAGGTCGCGGCAGGCCGCCGCGTCCTGCGGGCTGACGACGGACAGGCCGACGGAGGCGCAGATCGGCAGGGCGGGGAGCGCGCGCCGCACGAGGGCGATCAGCCCCGGGTCGTTCAGGATGACCTCGGAGACTCCTTCCCCCGCCAGGCGCGCGAGCGCGGAGAGGAAGGCGGGGACCTCCCGGGTGGCCGGAACGGCGTTCACGGCGGCGTGCAGCCGGGCGCCGGCGGCCCGGCAGCGGGCGACGGCCGGGCCGATCTCCTCCATCGGGATCCCCGTCCGGCCCCCCCGGGACAGGCCGCGGACCCCGACGTAGACGGCGTCGGCGCCCGCGGACAGCGCGGCGTCCACCGCGCGGAGCGACGGTCCCGCCGGTGCGAGCAGAAGCGGCCGCCGTGCGCGAATTTCGCGGATCATCCGGCGATTATACCGCTTCAAGCCGGAAGGCCGCGGTATCCGGAGAACCGGTTTTTTTAGTTGACAGGAGGTGGATCCTGAGTATTGTATTGCGCTTGTTGCTTTAAGACCGATCTACCCGAGGCGGAAACCACATGCTGTACCAATTCGCTACAATCATGGTGTTCATGTGTTTTGCGGCGTTCGTGGTCCTCGCGCTGAACTGCGTCGCATGGCTGCTCTCCCCGAAGGATCCGAACGCTCTCAAGGCCACCACGTACGAGTGCGGCGAGATCCCGTACGGGAAATCCTGGATCCAGTTCAATATCCGCTTCTACGTGATCGCGATCGTCTTCCTCATCTTCGACGTGGAAGTGGCGCTCCTGTTCCCGTGGGGGGTCGTCTTCCAGAAGCTCGGGTGGCTCGCCTTCGTCGAGGCGTTCATCTTCATCGTCATTCTGCTCGCCGGTCTGGCGTATCTCTGGAGAGAGGGAGACCTCGACTGGGTCCGCACCCTTCAGGACGGTCCGGCGGAAAAGGAAGTCAAATGAGCCAGGGCCCGGCGAAGAGCAAACCGATCAAGTCCAACATCTTCGACGTCGTCCCCGCTCCCGCGGAGCTGCCGAAGAACGTCCTTCAGAAGAACTTCGAGCGGGTCCGGGCCTGCAAGGGCGGCGAGGGGATCATCGAGGTCGGCCTCGCGGACCTGTTCATCAACTGGTGCCGCAAGAACTCCCTCTGGTACCTCTACTATGCCACGGCGTGCTGCGGCATCGAGCTGATGCAGGGCGGCGCCTCCAAGTACGACTTCGACCGCTTCGGAGCGGTGTTCCGCGCCACGCCCCGGCAGGCCGACATGCTGATGACGGCCGGGACGATCACGCACAAGATGGCCGAGCGGGTGCAGCGGATCTACGCCCAGATGCCGGAGCCCAAGTATGTCATCGCCATCGGCGCCTGCACCATCACCGGCGGCCCGTTCTATAAGGATTCCTACTCCGTGGTCAAGGGCGTCGACCTGATCCTGCCCAAGGTCGATGTCTACGTCCCCGGCTGCCCCCCCCGCCCCGAGGCGTGGATCGAGGGCATCCGGAACCTGCAGAGCCTGATCATGAAGACCAAAAACTACGGACTCAAGAAGGCGTAGAAGGGCGAAATGAAAACGCTGAGTGCCCAGGAAATCTTCGAGAAGCTGAAGGGGAAGTTCGGCGACGGCGTCGTCTCGCTGCAGACGGAGAGCGTCAACCCTCCCTTTGTGGTCGTGCCCCCCGGATCGATCCAGGAGATCTGCCGGTTCCTCAAGGAGGACCCCGATCTCCTCTTCGATTACCTGGTGTGCATTTCCGGAGTCGATCACAAGGACAAGTTCGCCGTTGCGTACCATGTGTATTCCACGGAGCATCGTCACAGGATCGGCGTCAAGGCGATGCTTCCCCACGACAACCCGGTCATACCAACGGTCGACGTGGTCTGGAAAGCCGCCATCTACCTGGAGCGCGAAACCTACGACCTGATGGGGATTGTGTTCGAAGGCTCCTGCGACCCGAACCGCATCCTTCTTCCCGACGACTGGGAAGGGCACCCGCTTCGGAAGGATTACATCTACCCTGAGCACTACCACGGGATCAAGATATGACGGAACCGATCAGCAAGGAAGCGCTTCGCACCGACGAGTGGACCATCAACATGGGGCCGCACCACCCCTCTACCCACGGGGTGCTGCGGCTCGAGCTGACCACCGACGGAGAGATCGTCAGCAAGGCCAGGCCGACGCTGGGCTACCTGCACCGGGGGCTGGAAAAGATCGGGGAGCGGGTTGCCTGGGCGCAGTTCATGCCGTTCACGGACCGGCTCGACTACCTTGCCGGGATGAACTGCAACTGCGCCTACGCGTGGGCCGTCGAGAAGCTGGCGGGGATCGAGGTCCCGGAGCGCGCCGAGTGGATCCGCGTGCTCGTCTGCGAGCTGAACCGGATCTCCTCGCATCTCGTCGCGTGGGGTTCGTTCTGCGCCGACATGGGCGCCTTTACCCCCCTTCTCTACGGCATCCGCGAGCGGGAATGGGTGAACGACCTGTTCGAGGCGCTGTGCGGCCAGCGGCTCACATATAATTACGCCCGGATCGGCGGCGTCTCCCAGGACCTCCCGCCGGGGTTACTCGAGAAGACGAAGGAGTTCTGCGACTATTTCGAGCCGCTGATCGACGAGTACAACAAGCTCATCACCTATAACAAGATCCTGGTCCACCGCCTGAAGAACATCGGCGTGGTCTCCGCGAGGGACGCGATCGAGTGGGGGCTGTCGGGCCCGAACCTCCGCGGCTCCGGCCTCGCTTACGACATCCGGAGGGTCGAGCCGTACTCCGTGTACCCGAAGCTCGACTTCAATGTGGTCGTCGGCCACGCCGACCGCGGCACCCTCGGCGACTGCTTCGACCGGTACCTTGTCCGGATCGACGAGATGCGGGAAAGCGTCAAGATCATCCGCCAGGTCATCGCGCAGATCCCCGACGGGCCGGTCATGGCGAAGGTCCCGCGCGTTTTCAAGCCGCCGGTGGGCGAATGCTACTTCCGCGCCGAGAGCCCCCGCGGCGAGACCGGCTTCTACCTGGTCAGCGACGGCGGGACGAACGCCTACCGCCTGAAGATCCGCACGGGCTCCTACATGGCCATGAACATCTTCGAGAAGCTCTCGAAGGGGGTCATGATCTCCGACATTGTGGCGCTCATCGGCAGCTTCGACATCATCCTACCGGAAACCGACAGGTAAGACATGGAACCAGTAGCCGCTACGGTATATCCGAACTACGACAGCGTCGGAAGGGCCATCCTCGAGGCGTTCCCGATCATCGACTTCCTGCCGGTCTGGCTGGTCGCCCTGGTCATCATGGTCGTCATCGCGGCCTGCGCCATCGTCTTCATCCTGGTCTTCGAAGGGGTGGGGTCGCTGGTCCTGCGCAAGCTGGCGGGCGACATCCAGTCGCGGGTCGGCCCCAACCGGGTCGGCCCGTACGGGTGCATCCAGTTCCTCGCCGACGGCGTGAAGCTGATCCTGAAGGAGGACCTGAAACCCGCGGCCTGCGACCGGGTCCTCTTCCGCCTGGCGCCGTACCTGGCCTTCGTCGGCTCCTGCGCGGGGCTGGTGGTGATCCCCTTCGCCGTCGGGATGATCGCGGCCGACCTGGACATCGGCATCTACTACGTGATGGCGGTCTCCTCCCTCGTTTCGATCGGCATCCTCCTGGGGGGGTGGGCCTCCAACAACAAGTGGTCGCTGGTCGGCGCGATGCGGGGCGCGGCGCAGATCGTCTCCTTCGAGATCCCCGTGGCGATGTCGATCATCCCGGTCATCCTGGTCGCCGGCTCGCTGTCGACCCAGGAGATCGTCCGGTCGCAGGGCGGCCTGTTCGGGATCTTCAACTGGAACCTGTTCCACAACCCCTTCCTGTTCTTCTCCTTCTTCCTGTATGTGACGGCGGCGCAGGCCGAGACCTGCCAGACGCCGTTCGACCTGCCGGAATGCGAGTCGGAGCTGGTCCAGGGCTTCATGACGGAGTATTCCGGAATCCGGTTCGGCTACTTCTTCCTGGGCGAGTTCGGCGAGCTCTTCGTCGTGTGCGCGCTGGCCACCGCCGGCTACCTGGGCGGGTGGCACATCCCCTTCCTGAATGCCGAAAACCTCGGCTGGTTCTGGGGGAATCTGCTCTCGCTCGGCGTTTTCCTCTTCAAGACCTTCACGCTGGTGCTCGTCTCGATGTGGATCCGCTGGACGCTGCCCCGCACCCGCGTCGACCAGCTGATGCGGATGTGCTGGAAATACCTGGTGCCTCTTACGTTCCTCAACCTGCTGGGCGTCTCCCTGTGGCTCCTGATCTTCGACGGCAAGGGGATTCCCGCGATGATCGCCTCGCTGTTCGGATGAGACCATGAACCTGAGAGAATACATCAGCGACATATCGGAAGCGGTCGTCACCATCGCCAAGGGGATGCGGATCACCTGGAAGTACGGGACCGATCCGAAGGAAGAGACCACGATCTTCTACCCGGAAGAGCGCATGGTGATGCCGGAGCGCACCCGCGGATTCCTGTTCAACGACATCGTCAAGTGCATCGTCTGCAACATGTGCGTGAAGCAGTGCCCCATCGACTGCATCACCCTCGAGTCGATCAAGGGCGCGGACAAGAAGAACGTGCTCACCTCCTACAAGATCGACATGGGGCGCTGCATGCACTGCGGGCTCTGCGTGGAGATCTGCCCCCCGAAGTCGCTGGTGCACACCGACGGGTACGAGGGGTCCTCGCACACCCGGGAGGAGCTGATCGTCGAGTTCGTGGAGGACGACCTGGCGACGATCAAGGCCCGCATCGCCGCCCATGCCGCGGAGCTGGCGAAGGCGGCAAAGGCGGCCGAAGCCGCCGGCAAGGCGCCGGGCGCGCCAGCGAACCCCGCCGGGGGGGAGAAAAAGTGATGGACCTGAGCAATATCAACTTTCCGACGGATCTCGTCTTTCTCTGGATCGCCGCCATCACGGTGGGGGCGGCGGTCCTCGTCTGCCTGCTGCCGAACATCATCCACGCGGCCGTAGCGCTGCTGTTCGCCCTGGGCGGCGTGGCCGGGCTCTACCTGTTCCTCTCCGCCGACTTCCTCGCGGCCACCCAGATGCTGGTCTACATCGGCGGCATCATGATGCTGCTCCTGTTCGCGGTCTTCCTGTCGAACCGGATCCAGGACGTGAAGCTCAGCAACCCGTCCCGCTTCCAGCTTCCCGCGGCGGCGGTGTGCATCCTCCTGTTCGGGATCCTCTCGCTCGTGGCCGTCACGACGCCCTTCCCCGTGAAGGAGACCAAGTATCTCCCCACGACCGCCACCATCGGCGAGCTCCTGATGACGCGCTACCTGCTTCCCTTCGAGATCGCCTCCGTGCTGCTCCTGGCGGCGCTCATCGGGGCGGCCATGATCTCCCGGCCCACCCGGAAAAATCCGGCCCTGGATCAGGAGGACGGGAAATAATGATGACGCTCCAGGTTTTCCTCATCATCAGCGCTGCGCTGTTCTGCTGCGGCCTCTATACCGTGATGACGCGGCAAAACGGCGTCGCCGTGCTCATGGGCGTGGAGCTCATCCTGAACGCGGCGAACATCAACTTCGTGGCCTTCGCGCACTTCCTCTCCCACGTGATGGGCGGGCAGATCTTCGCGATCTTCGTCATCGTCCTCGCGGCCGCGGAGTCGGCCGTCGCCCTGGCCATCTTCCTGAGGCTGTACGCGAACACGGGCTCGGTGGAGATCGACACCGCCGACCAGTTGAAAGGGTAGACCGTTGATCCGATACGCATACATCATCCCGCTGCTTCCCCTGGCCGCCTTCTGGATCAATATCTTCTTCGGCAAGCGGCTGCCGCGCAAGGGCGACTGGGTCTCCCTGGGCACCATCGCCGTCTCGCTGCTGATGTCCATCTGCGTCTTCGTCGAGGTCTTCCGGGCGTACGACCCGAACTTCAAGTACCACGTCACGTTCCCCTGGCTGTTCATCGGCGACCGGTTCATGCTGAACGCGGGGGTCCTCGTCGACAACATGACCGCCGTGATGCTCATGGTGGTCACGATCGTGTCGTCGCTGGTCCACCTGTACTCCATCGGCTACATGCACGGGGACCCCAGGTACAGCCGCTTCTTCGCGTACCTGTCGATCTTCTCCTTCTCGATGCTGGGGCTGGTCCTGGCGGAGAGCTTCTTCTTCATCTTCATCTTCTGGGAGCTGGTCGGCCTTTCCTCCTACCTGCTGATCGGCTTCTGGTTCGAGAAGAAGTCGGCCTCCGACGCCGGCAAGAAGGCGTTCGTCGTCAACCGGGTGGGCGACTACGGCTTCCT
>CAZTFC010000082.1:0-7083 GCA_964612075.1 uncultured bacterium | reverse complement strand
CCGGTGGCCACCCCGGCCCAGGCCGTGGAGCAGCGGATCCACTACGTGGAGAAGAACGAAAAGATCGATCTGCTGAAGCACCTGCTGGCGGGGTCTTCCGTCAGGAACGCGCTGGTCTTCACCCGCACCAAGCACGGCGCCGACGGGGTCACCCGGCAGCTCGAGCGCGCGAACGTCCGGGCCGAGGCGATCCACGGCAACAAGACCCAGAGCGCCCGCGAGAAAGCCCTCTCCAATTTCAAGCGGGGGCGGACGAGGGTGCTCGTGGCGACGGACATCGCCGCCCGCGGCATCGACATCGTGGAACTGTCCCACGTGATCAACTTCGACCTTCCCAACGAGCCGGAAAGCTACGTCCACCGGATCGGCCGCACGGGGAGGGCCGGAGCCTCCGGCATCGCGTGGTCCTTCTGCTCCTTCGAGGAGCGCCCCTTCCTGGCCGGCATCGAGCGGCTCATCCGGAAACACCTTCCGGTGGCGGCGGAGCATCCGTTCCGCTCCTGCCACCGTCCCGGGCTGCCGACGGATCTCGACCCGCGGAAAACGCACGGCCTCCCGGCGCTTTCCCTGGTCCACCCCGCCGAGCGGTTCCCCCGGGCGGCGAAGTCCTCGTTCGCCGGGCGTTCCGACGGCCTGCCCGGCCGTTCGCGCAGGGAATCGAAATGGAGCGACGGCCGGCGGCAACGCCGGGCGGAGAGGTAAGCCCCGGCGGCCGGAAGCGACGGGGCGGCTACCTCGACAGCTTCTTGTAGCGGATCCGGTGCGGCTGGTCGGCGTCGACGCCCAGCCGCTTTTTCCTGTCCGCTTCGTAGTCCTGGTGGTTCCCCTCGAACCAGACGACCGAGGACTCCCCCTCGAAGGCGAGGATGTGGGTGGCGATCCGGTCGAGGAACCACCGGTCGTGGGAGACGACCACCGCGCACCCCGCGAAGTCGAGCAGCGCCTCTTCCAGCGACCGGAGCGTGTCGACGTCGAGGTCGTTCGTCGGCTCGTCGAGCAGGATCAGGTTGCCGCCCTCCTTCAGCAGCTTGGCCAGGTGCACCCTGTTCCGCTCGCCGCCGGATAGCTCCCCCACCCTCTTCTGCTGGTCGGGCCCCTTGAAATTGAACGCGGCGGCGTAGGCGCGGGAGGCGACCTTCCGCTTCCCGAGCTCCAGCGTCTCGGCGCCCCCGGAGATCTCCTCCCAGACGCTCTTTCCCGGGTCGAGGGCGTCGCGCGACTGGTCGACGCAGGCGATCTTCACGGACGGCCCGATCGAAAGCGTCCCGGCGTCGGGCTTCTCCTGCCCGGTGAGGATCCGAAGGAGGGTCGATTTCCCCGCCCCGTTGGGGCCGATGACGCCCACGATGCCGCCGCGCGGCAGGCGGAACGACATGTTCTCGAAGATCAGGCGCTCGCCGTAGGATTTGGAAAGCCCCTCCGCCTCGACGACCAGGTCCCCGAGACGCGGCCCCGGCGGGATGGAGATGGCCCCCGCCTCGACCCGGTCCATCGTGTCCTGCCCGAGCAGCTTCTCGTACTCGTTCAGGCGCGCCTTCCCCTTCGCGTGCCGGGCCCTGGGCGCCATGCGGATCCACTCGAGCTCGCGCTCCAGGGTCTTGCGCCTCGCGGTCGCCTGCTTCTCCTCCATCTCCAGGCGCTTCATCTTCTGGTCGAGCCACGAGGAGTAGTTCCCTTCCCACGGGATGCCGCGGCCGCGGTCGAGCTCGAGGATCCACCCGGCGACGTTGTCCAGGAAATACCGGTCGTGGGTGACCGCCACCACGGTGCCGGGGTACTCGGCGAGATGCCGCTCGAGCCAGGCGACCGACTCGGCGTCGAGGTGGTTGGTCGGCTCGTCGAGCAGCAGCAGGTCGGGCTGGCGCAGCAGGAGGCGGCAGAGCGCGACGCGGCGCTTCTCGCCGCCCGACAGCGGCTCCACCGGCATGTCGCCGGGGGGGAGGCGCAGGGCGTCCATCGCGATCTCGAGCTTCCGGTCGAGCTCCCAGGCGTCCGACGCGTCGATCGCGTCCTGCAGCCGGGACTGCTCGGCGAGCAGCTTCTCCATGGCGCCGTCGTCCATCGGCTCGGCGAACCTCGCGCTGACCGCCTCGAACGCGGCGAGCAGCGCGCGGGTCTCCGCGACCCCCTCTTCCACCGCCTGCGCCACCGTCTGCCCGGGAGCAAGCCTCGGCTCCTGCGGAAGGTAGCCGACGGTGATCCCCTGGGCCGGCCCCGCCTCGCCGACGAACTCGGCGTCCTCGCCCGCCATGATGCGGAGAAGGGTCGACTTGCCGGAGCCGTTCAGCCCCAGCACGCCGATCTTCGCCCCGGGGAGGAACGACAGCCAGATGTCCTCCAGCACCTTCCGCTTCTGCCCGTAGACCTTCCCGAGCCCCTTCATCGTGTAGACGAACTGGACGCCCGCCATCGCGCTCATGTCAGCTCTTCACCGCCTCCCACATGGTGTCCCAGAACATCAGCTCGTACGCCTGCAGCATCCGCGACGCCCGGCGGACGAGCTGCGGGTCCGCCCCCCGCGAAAGCCCTTCCTCCACCACCGCCAGCCCCCGCTCCTCGAACCCCGGAGGCGCGGTGGCGAAAAGGTCGAAGAAGGCGACGTCCTCCTTCACGAAGCCGTAGTTCGCCTGGAGCGCGCGGCTGACCCGCCCGCAGTTGGCCCCCCACACGTCCAGGTTGACCAGGAAGGCCCCCACGAACTCCGCGGAAGACCCGTTCCCGGCGAGCCAATACACGTACGCGCTGTAGGCGAAGGCGCCGGGGAGCGGCTTCGCCGCGTCGAGCTGCTCCGGCGACAGCCCGAGCGCGCGCCCGAAGGGCATGAGCGCCGAGAGGGCCGCGCGCTCCCCTTCCAGCATCCCGGTGAGGAACTCGCGCGCCGGGCCCGTTTCCGCCCGGGAGACGGCCAGCTCCACGCTGCGCAGGTCGCTCTTGATGATGTGGCGCTGCTGCCCGGCGAACACCGCCAGCTTCCCCTTCCCGAATCCCCGCTTCTCCAGGGCATCCAGGTACGGGTGGAGGCGGATGCGCTCCTCCGTCGATACGATGGCGTTGCGTGATTCGCCTATGAGCTGCCGTGCCCGTTGCGTCATGGCCTGACCTCCTGACTTCCCGCCGGCTCCGCGGACGTCGCGGCGGCGTTTCGGGTTCGGACCGTGGGGTGGAACGGGGCTTTGGCGCCGTATGCAGGACAAGATTATATTGTCCCCGCCCCTCCCGCAACCGGATCGAGCCGGTTTCCAGGCGGCCCGCGGCCTGATAAATTGGAAAAAGGGCGGAGGTACGGCAACGATGGGCACGAAGAGGTCCACGCGGAAAGCCGCGCAGTCGCCGATCTACATCCTCTCCGGGGGCACGGGGGCGAGCGGCCGCCAGATCGTGGAGACCGCGCTCGCGCAGTTCCCGGCGTTCCGCGGGCAGGTCGTCGTCCGGAACCACGTGCGCACCCCGGAGCATGCCGCCGCCGTCGCGTCGGAGGCGGAAGCCGACGGCGGGATCGTTGTGCACACGCTGGTGGACGGGGCCTTGCGGGAATCCTTCATCCGCCTCTGCAGGGAACAAGGGGTCGCAGAGATCGATCTC
This sequence comes from uncultured bacterium, assembly GCA_964612075.1. Lineage (GTDB taxonomy): Bacteria > Desulfobacterota > Deferrimicrobia > Deferrimicrobiales > Deferrimicrobiaceae > UBA2219. The sequence goes on along the minus strand of CAZTFC010000082.1, from coordinate 3,501 downwards.
ATGGGGCCCCTGCTCGAACGGGTCGAGGCGCGCGCCGCCGCGAAGCCGCTCGGGCAGCCCGGCCTGTACCGGAAGCTCCGCGAGGAATACTTCCAGCGGATCGAGGCCATCGACTTCGCCGTGTCCCACGACGACGGGAGCGGGCCCGGCGACCTCGTTTCCGCCGAGGTCGTCCTCCTCGGCGTATCGCGGTGCGGGAAGACCCCGTTATCCATGTACCTTGCCTCGCATGGGTGGAAGGCGGCGAACATCCCGATCGTCAAGGACATCGCCCCTCCGGAGGAGCTTTCCCGCGTGGACCGCCGCAGGGTGGTCGGCCTGGTCATCGACCACAAGCGCCTCCTGGAGCATCGGAGGAAGAGAGAAAAACTCCTCGGCGATGTCGGCCCCACCGCCTATGCCAGCCCCGCCGCGGTATTCGAGGAGCTGGAGTTCGCGAAACGGATCTGCCGGGAACGTGGGTTCTCCATGGTGGACGTGACGGACAAGCCGGTCGAGATCGTGGCTCAAGAGGTCGTCGCGTTGATCTCCCCGCAACCGGGCGGAGGACGAGGCCGGCGCATGCCGCGCTGAAAAGAACGCAGATCACTGTCGAAAACCGCTGCCGATAATTTATAATTCCTGTATTTACGGCGGGTTCTGGTGAACATTCAAACGTAGTTTGCCGATATGGGACCTATGGGAAACGGCAAGGCTGAAACCAGGCAATGGACGGGAGCGGCGCCGCCGCTGGCGTCCACCCTTCGATCCGCTCCCGAATCCATCCTGCTGCTCATCCTCTTCGTCCTTTCCGCGGTCGCGGCCCAACGCGCCGGGGCGTTTCCCGGCGGCGGCCTGCGGCTTCCCGGGCTCGCGGCGACCGCGCTGTTCTGCGCGTGCCTGTACGGCGTCCTGGGAACCCTGTACCTCCGGGTTTCCCCCGGCGATGGATCCGCACGCCGGGTCCTGCGCCGGCTCGGGGGCTGCCTGGTCCTGGCGGTGATATCGTCGTACGCTTTCATGCGCCTGCTGCCGCCGGATGCGTGGGACAAATTCTTCTACCTGCGCTACCCCGCCTTCCCCGCGTTCGCCGCGCTCTGGTGCGCGGCGCTGCTGCCCCGGGAATCCCGCGAGCTGCTCCGCGCCGCGGCGGCCGCGCGGCCCGATGACCCGCTGCGGCCGCTTTCGCTCCTGCTGCTGGCGGCGGCGATCCTCGTCACCGGCTCCGACCTCGCGCTGCAGTTCCACGACGTCTCCATCCCCGGTATCAGGGAAAACGTCATCCAGAAAAACGCGTGGGCCTCGGAGATCGCGATCCTGTTCGCCTTCCTCGCCCTCGCGTTCGCCCTCACCCTGCGGGTGGCCGCCGCGCTGCTGCTCGTGACCCCGCTCTTCGCGGTCCTGGGCCTGTCGACGATGGCGAAGCTGAAATACATGCATTCGCCCGTGGTGCCGCTCGACCTGCTGAGCCTGCGGGAATTCCTCCCGTTCTTCCGGCCCTTCTTCGGAGATGTTGTCCTCGCGGCGTCCGCCGCCGGTTTCGTCGCCTGGATCGTTTCGCTCCTGGCGCTCCGGAAGACCGCTCCCCGCCGGATACGACCCCTGCACCGGCGGGCCGTGGGGGCCCTCTCGCTGGCGTTCCTGGCGGCGACCCCCCTCCTGGTATATTTTTTCCCGGGGCTGGACCTCGAGCGCCGGATCGGAGCCCCCGCGGTCTGGACCACCGGCCAGCAGGAGTCCATCCGGACCAGCGGGTTCCTGTTGTCCTTCCTTTCGGAGATCCCGGCATCGTTCGTCGACGCGCCGTCCGGCTACTCCCCGGAGACCGTGACCTCCGCGTTGGGGAGATACCCGGGATTCGACGCACCGCCGGCCGGCCCGGCCGGCGGGAAGCGCGTCAACCTGATCGTGTACATGGTCGAGTCGCTCATGGACCCGCGGGATCTCGGCTGGAGCTACTCCTCCGACCCGATACCGAACCTGCGCGGGCTGATCCGGACCGGCTCCGGGGGGACCTGCGTCGTGCCCGGGCACCATAACGGTTCCTCGGACTCGGAGTTCGAGGTCCTCACCGGCATGACGAACACCTTCCTGCCGGACCGGTCGCTGGCGTACCGGCAGTTCGTCCGGGACGGGACTCCGTCGCTGGCGGCCCTGCTGAAGCGCCACGGGTACCGGACGTTCGCGGTCCAGGCGGACCCGAAGGCATTCTATAACCGGGCGAGCGCCTACCCGAAACTGGGCTTCGACGAGGTGTACTGGCTCAACGAAGACCCGGGCGCGGAACGCGCCGCCAACCGGTTCTGGCCTTCCGACAACGCGGTCGTCGACGCCGTCATCCGGGCGAGCCGGGGAAAGAGGCCGTTCTTCGCATTCGCCTTCCCCTCGTCGACCCACTCCCCCTACAACCTGGGGTTATACAAGAATGCCGGCCTGGAAGTCCTGGACCCGCCGCCGGGCGAAGCGGCGGCGGAGGTGAAGGAGTACGTCAACCTCCTGAGGGACGCGGACCGGGCGATCGGCCGGCTCGTCGAACATTTCCGGGGCCGCCCGGAGCCCACGGTGATCGCCGTCGTCGGCGACCACCTGCCGCCGCTTTCCGACGCCGCGCTCGAACGGTTCGACGCGGAGCCGGAGAATCAGCCGGAGTCCGAGCGGGATCGAAAGCACCGCAGCGTGCCGCTCCTCGTGTGGGCCAACTTCGACATTCCCAGGGAGGGGGTGTGGCTGAGCATGAACGCCCTTCCTTCGTACCTTCTCGAGAGGATCGGCATCGCCCCCCGCGGCTTCCTCGCCGTGTCCAACGCGGTCCGGCTCCGGTTCCCGATCTTTTCGGAATCCCGCGTCCAGGGGATCGACGGCTCCCTGAAGGAACCGGACTCCCTCCAGGGGGAAGAAAAGGTCCTTGCGGACGATTACCAACTGATCCAATACGACCTTCTGATCGGCAAGCGGTACGCGATCCGGAAGTCCGGCGGGCGGGGAACCGGGAGCTCCGCCCCGTAACGGCCGGCGCCGCGCCGCCGGCGGGATCGCCGGCGGCGGATCAGCCGGGCAGCATCTTCCCCGGGTTCAGGATCCCCCGCGGGTCCAGCGCCGCCTTGACGCGCCGCATGTACTCCAGCGCGTTCCCGTGCTCCGCCTCCACGAACGGCAGCTTGCCGAGGCCGATCCCGTGCTCCCCGGTGCAGGTCCCGCCGGACGCGACGGCGTGCTCCACCACCGCCCGGTTGACCCGGTCGACCGCTTCCCGCGCGCCCGCGTCCGCGGGGTCGTACATGAGGCCCAGGTGGAGGTTCCCGTCGCCTGCGTGCCCCCAGACGAACCCGGCGACGCCCTCCCGCTCCACGGCCTCCCGCGCGTTGTCCACCATTTCGGAATAGCGGCTGACGGGCACGCAGGCGTCGACCAGCAGCACCGAGCGTCCCGGGTGGTTCCGCTTGATCGACTCGAGGGCCCCGTGGCGAACTTCCCAGAGGCGGGCCCGCTCGTCGGCGCCGATGCCGCGGTCGATCCTCTCGA
>CAZTFC010000081.1:0-7154 GCA_964612075.1 uncultured bacterium | reverse complement strand
CTCGGAGACCACGTTTCCCCGGGGAAGACTCCTCGCGAATCAGGAAACATGTCTTGTGGATATCAGACGGTAATTTCTATTCAAAAGCGTGAGCGGAGGGGGTGGGATTCGACCGTTGAGGCTCGGGCTCTCCAGGCCCTCGCCCTCCCGGCCAGCTCGCCCGCCTGACGCGCTCCCGTGCGTCGCGCTTTTCTCCCCGACCGTCTCTCTAATGCAGGGGACCCCAGCGGTCGAGATCCTCGTGAGCCGCAGGTGGGGCTCGCTGATCACTCGGCCGCTCCTGCGCCATCCCTGGCGGTTCCGGCATTAGGGCATCCATGCCCGTCAGGGTTGTCGTTTATGGGGGGTTCGAATCCCACCCCGTTTCAAATGAGTGCGTTAGATTGGCGGAGGGGGTGGGATTCGAACCCACGTGGCGCCTCGCGGCACCAAGACGATTTCGAGTCGTCCCCGTTACGGCCACTTCGGTACCCCTCCGCCCGGAGAGGGAGGTATTATAACTATCATCCGGCGAGGTGGCAATGTACGAGCTCTGGGACAACGCGCTTCTTGCCTTGACCATCGCCGGATACATCTTCGCGCTGTTCCTCGTGCCCCGCGTCATCCTCGAGCGGCGCCACCCGTCGGCGACCCTCGCCTGGATGCTCGCCATCATCTTCCTCCCCCTGGTCTCCATCCCGCTCTACTACCTGATCGGCGTGCGGAGGATCCGGCGGCACATCCGCGCCAAGATCGCCGCGTCCTCCTCGATCGACTACCCGCTGGACCACCGCGTCTCCCCGCCGGAGCTCCCGACCGCGGCGGCCGAGCAGGTCGGCAGGGTGCTGAAGGCGGCGGGGTCGCCGCCGCCGGTTACCGGGAATCGCGTCTCCTTCCTCACGAAGGGGGACGAGGCGTACGACGCCGTCCACACCCTGATCTCGGAGGCGAAGGACCACCTGCACGCCGTGTTCTTCATCCTCGACGCGGACGTCGTCGGGAAGCGCTTCATCCAGGCGCTCGCCGCGCGGGCGCGGGAGGGGCTCCGGGTGCGGCTGCTCCTCGACGACATCGGATCGTGGCGGGCGCTGCGCACGATGGTCCGGCCGCTGCGCGACGCGGGGGGGGAGGTCGCGGCGTTCCTCCCGGCCCTTCCCCTGCAGCGGCGAAGGTCGGCCCACCTGAGGAACCACCGCAAGCTCCTGGTCTCGGACGGCCGGAAGGCGTTCACCGGCGGGATGAACATCGGGAAGAAATACATGGGGCCCCGCGCGACGGATTCCCAATGGAGGGACCTCGCCGCGGTGATCGAGGGGCCGGCCGTCGCCGACCTCCAGGCGCTGTTCCTCGACGACTGGGCCTACGCCACGGACCAGCCGGAACCGGCGGGCGACCTCTTCCCCGAGCTTTCCCCCGTCGACTGCGGGAACCACATGCCGTGCTCGCTGCAGGTCGCGGCCTCCGGGCCCGACCGTCCCTTCAAAGCCATCTACCACGGGGCGTTCACCGCCTTCACGGCCGCGCGCCGCCGTCTCTGGATCGAGACCCCCTACTTCGTCCCCGACGAGGCGATCCTGACGGCCCTGCGCAACGCGGCCCTTCGCGGCGTGGACGTCCGGCTGATCGTCCCGGCCGCCTCCGACCTTCGCATCGTCTCCTACGCCGGGCGGTCGTATTTCAACGAGCTGCTGGCGGCGGGGATCCGCATCTTCCTCTACCGGCCGACGAACCTGCATTCCAAGGTCCTGATCATCGACCAGGACGTGGCGGGCTTCGGGTCGCCCAACGTCGACATCCGCAGCTTCTTCCTGAATTTCGAGCTGGGGCTGTTCCTCTACGATTTCCGCCGGGTCGAGGAGCTCGCCTCCATCTTCCGGGAAGACCAGTCCCGGTCCGACGAGGTCGACCCGGATGTGTTCGCCCGGCGGTCCCGGACGCGGCGCCTGCTGGAGGACAGCTGCCGGATCCTTTCCCCGATCCTTTGAGCCGGCGGGATCATCCTCCCCCGGCGCGCCGGCCGCGGAAGAATTTTTTCAGGAGCGCGGAGCACTCGTCGGCGAGGACGCCGGGGACGATCTGCGCGCGGTGGTTCAGGCGGGGGTCGGAGGCGATGCGGTAAAGGGTCGAGACGGCCCCGGATTTCGGGTCTTCCGCGCCGTACACGATCTCCGCCACGCGGGCCGCAACGGCGGCGCCCGCGCACATGGGGCACGGCTCGAGTGTCACGACCAGCCGGCAGCCGGTGAGGCGGTAATTCCCCAGTTTCCCGGCCGCCGCGCGCAGGGCGAGGATCTCGGCGTGCGCCGTGGGGTCGTTCGACCTTACGGGAGAGTTGCGCGCCCGGGACAGGACCGCCCCGTCGGGGGAAACGACGATCGCGCCCACCGGCACCTCCCCCTCCTCCGCCGCTTTCCGCGCCTCGGCCAGGGCAGCCCGCATCCACTCCTCCCGCATCTCCGGGGACCCCATTTTCATTATCTTCGCCGTCTCCGCCTGCATTATGATGGTTCCATCATGCAGAATATCATCCGCGACCTCCTCATCAAGCTCGGCGAAGACCCGGAACGCGAGGGGCTGAAGAAGACCCCGGAGCGGTACGAGAAGGCGATGCGCTTCCTGACCAAGGGATACGACGAGGACCCGAAGGAAGTGCTCCGCGGCGCCGTATTCCACGAGCAGTACGACGAGATGGTCACCGTCAAGGACATCGAGGTCTTCTCGATGTGCGAGCACCACCTCCTGCCCTTCTTCGGAAAGTGCCATGTCGGGTACATCCCGCGAAACCGCATCGTCGGCCTCTCCAAGATCGCCCGGGTCGTCGACCTCTACGCCAGGCGCCTCCAGGTCCAGGAGCGGCTGACGCAGGAGATCGCGACCGCGTTGATGGACACCCTCCAGCCGCAGGGGGTGGCGGTGGTCATCGAGGCGTTCCACCTGTGCATGATGATGCGGGGGGTGGAGAAGACCAACGCCAAGGCGGTCACCTCGGCGATGCTCGGCGTGTTCCGGACCAACAACTCGACCCGGATGGAATTCCTGGAGCTGATCCAGCCGAACCTCAACATCGTCCGGTAAAACGGAGGATCCGATGGCGGAGCTCAAGGCAGGGGACAAGGCGCCGGAATTCACCCTCTCCGACGCGGCCGGAAACAAGGTGGGGCTTTCCGACTTCGCCGGGAAGAAGGTGGTGCTCTACTTCTACCCGAAGGACAACACCCCCGGCTGCACAACGGAAGCATGCGAGTTCCGGGACCTCCAGGCCCCGTTCGCGGGGAAGAACGCCGTGATCCTCGGTGTTTCGCCGGACTCTCCCGAGAGCCACTCGAAGTTCGCCTCGAAATATTCGCTCCCGTTCATTCTCTTATGCGACCCGACGCATGAAACGGCCGAAAAGTACGGCGCGTGGGGCGAGAAAAACATGTACGGGAAAAAATCCATGGGGATCCTTCGGACCACCGTGGTCATCGACGAAAAAGGCCGGATCGTGAAGATCTACCGGAAGGTGAAGGCCGCGGGGCACGCGGCGGCGGTGCTGGACGCGGTGTAAGCTACCGTTCCGGGACTCCCAGTCTCCTCAGGATCTTCTCCATCAGGCACCAGCCGGTGAACCCCGACTGGAACAGGTTCAGCCCCACGAACGCGGTGAACAGGAAAAACCAGGGCGACACGTACCAGCCCAGGGCAAGGCTCCCCAGGATGAAGCTCCCCGCGATCACCCGGATCCATCGTTCGATGTACATCGTTCCCCCCCTCCCTTCGCTTTCCGCCTACCTGTTGGATGTTCCGGCGAGGGGCAGGTTGCGGCGCGGCGGCGGACAGCCGCCGGTCTTGACAGGAAAGGGCGCTCAACGTTAACATTAACGTTGAGGTAAAGTATGAAGCTGAACCGCGAAGACACGCAGCAGATCGGGGAGCTGGCCGGCTCCCTGGGGATCACGACCCGGACCCTTCGCCTCTACGAGCAGCTCGGGCTCATCGATCCCCCGCGCCGCACCGAGGGCGGGATCCGCTTCTACGACAAGGAGGACATCCGGCGGATCAAGTTCGTCCTGAAGGTGAAGGAGCTCGGCATCCCCCTCAAGCAGATGCAGGAGCTGGCCGAGATCTACCGCCAGACGAAGATTCCCGACACGATCATGCCGAGGCTGATCGAGATCCTCGACGGCCACCTGGAAGCCATCCGGCGGAAGATCCGGAAGCTGTCGTCGCTCGAACGGGACATCCAGGGGTTCCGGAAGCGGATCGCGGAGTACTACGACATCCCCCGCTGACCTGCGTCACTTCCCGAGCATTCCCCTGGCCAGCCCCGCGTCCGCCGGCTTGTCCCCGAACCAGATCAGCAGCACCGCCCGCACCAGAGCGGGATTGCGGACCGTCCCCAGCTCCTTCCCGTTGTGGGCCGCCGAGACCGTGCCGTCCGCGCCCATGCGGACGTCCACCGCGTCCCCCGCCCGGAAATCGGACGTGAACCAGGAAAGGAACGCCTTGGCGTCCGCCGTCTGCGCCACGTCGGGCGAGTTGTTCGCGAGCCCCTCCGCGAACGCCTCGACGATCTTCTCCTTCTCCACCTTCTTGTAGACGAAGGTCATCCGGACGAGCTTGTCTCCCTCGTCCTTGAGCAGCTCTTCCCGGGAGGCCGCCTTCCGCTCCAGGTAGAGCGCCCCGACGTACACCTTGATCACGAGCTTCTTCCGGATGCCCGTCCCGTTGAGCACCAGCGTCTTCTGGCCCGCGGATACCGTCGGGGCGACCTCGACCCCCGCGACCTCCAGGCCGAACGCCTGCGACGACATCAACAGGAAACACAGCGCGACGACGAGCTTTCGCATCCCCCACCCCCGGCGTGAATGTGGATCAGATCATACTACAGGCGGCCTGCCGGGCGGGGGACACTCTTCCCCTCCGCCCGTGTTTGAACCAAGAATGTCCCCCGAAACCACTCGCCCCTATATCGATAGCTTTTCCGTACGTGCCATCCGAAGAGAAGTTCTCCTTCGTGGCCTGTGTCTCTTGTGGCCTGTGCCTCGCATAAGAAAGCGTGTTTCCCGTGGGGGGGCCAGGAGGACGGGAATGAGAAACAGACGCCCGCTCAGGGGAACATCCCCTCCTCGCATAGGAGGCCGCCGGACCCTCAGACCAACATCGAAGGGGGAGCATGGGGGGTAAGAGTGTCCCCCGCCCGGTAAACAAGAAGCCATGTTTACTGATTCAGGAGGGGTCCCCCCGGAAAGTTGTGGAATGGCATTCCACAACATTTCAGGAACGGCCCCCCGAAAAACAGCGATGAGGATTATTAATAAACGCGTATTCGGGGGCTGGAAACGGCTGCGGCCTGCGACGGCCAGGATAGGTCGGCAGGCCGCAGCCTACTGCAGAACACCCCGGATCAGTAGAGGGGGAACCGCTCCTTCTCGAGCGTCGCGGCGGCGAGCCTGCGCTTCGCCTCCAGGAGCCCCGCGGCCTCGTACCGCCCCGACCGGCGGACGCCGGTAAGGAGCGTCTTCAGCATGGGGCCCTCGCCGATGTAGAAGGCGGCGCGCCGTGCGGCGGTGGTGCAGTCCTCCTGGGCCTGGAAGGCGAACACCTTCGTCGCGGCCTCGGAGACTTCCGTGCGCCATGCGTTCCCGGAGGCCGCGATCTTCTCGGCCCGCAGGATGGCGCTCTCGAGGGCGAAGCAGCCGATGGCCAGGTCGGCCAGCGCGATCAGGACCTCCTGCTCGTCCTTGAGCTTCGCGGTGAACCGCTGGACGGCCGCGCCGGCCAGCACCAGGAAGGCGTCCTTCAGGTTGCGGAGGAGCTGCTTCTCCGCGCCGAAGGGCACGGCGGGGGGATCGGCCGCGGGGGCGGAGAGGCGGCCGACCGCCTTCATGATCTCGTCCTGCAGCGGCAGCTCGCCCTTCAGGGCGCGCTTGAGCAGGGTGCCGGGGATCAGCATCCGGTTGATCTCGTTGGTCCCCTCGAAGATCCGGTTGATCCGCTCGTCGCGGTAGGCCCGCTCCGCGGGGTATTCCTGCGTGTAGCCGTACCCGCCGTAGATCTGCACGGCGTGGTCCGCCACCGTCGCCATGGCGTCGCTGCAGAACACCTTCGCGATGGCGCATTCCATGGAGTACTCCTCGATCCCCGCCTGGTACTTCTCGTAATAGTCGGGGGCCCCCTTTTCCGCCTTCAGCGGCTCGAGGCGCTCGTCGATCATGCCGCCGATGCGATAGGCGACCGACTCGGATGCGTAGGTGGCCGCGACCATGTCGGCGAACTTCTCCCGGATGGCGCCGAAGGTGCCGATGGTCACCCCGAACTGCTTCCGCTGGTTCGCGTACTGCGCCGCCTCGGCCGTGATGTACTTCGCGCCGCCCGTGACGCAGGCGCCCAGCTTCAGCCGCCCGACGTTCAGGACGTTGAAGGCGATCTTGTGCCCCTTGCCGATCTCGCCCAGGACGTTCTCCACGGGAACCTGCGCGTCCTCGAGGATGACCGGGGTCGTCGAGGAGCCCTTGATCCCCATCTTCTTCTCTTCGGGGCCGTGGGAGACGCCGGGGAAGGTACGCTCCACGAGAAACGCCGTGAAATGCGTCCGGTCGATCTTGGCGAAGACGGTGTAGAGGTCCGCGAAGCTTCCGTTGGTGATGTACTGCTTCGTCCCGTTCAGGATGTAGTGCTTGCCGTCCGGCGACAGCGTGGCGACCGTGCGGCAGCTCATCGCGTCGCTCCCGGCTTCGGGCTCTGTGAGGCAGTAGGCGGCGATCCATTCGGCGGAGATGATCTTCGGGAGGTACTTCTCCTTCTGCGCCTTCGTCCCGTAATACACGAGCGGAAGCGTTCCGATCCCCGAGTGGGCGGTGACCGCCGTCGAGAACCCCCCGTAGATGGACGCCTTCTCCGCGGCGACCAGCCCCGTCGTCTTGGACAGCTCGAGCCCGCCGTACTCCTCGGGGGCGTCGATCGTGAGCATGCCCAGCTCGCCGAACTGGCGCAGCAGCTTCACCATCAGCTCGAAATCGTGCTCCTCCAGCTTCTCGACGTGCGGCAGCACCTCGTTCCGGACGAACTGGTCCGTCGTGTCGGCGATGGAGATCTGCTCTTCCGTGAAATCTTCCGGGGTGAACACGTCCGCGGGGGAAACGTCCGCGATCAGGAATTCTCCGCCTTTCAAAAGCTTTTCGGGGGCCATTTTT
>CAZTFC010000080.1:0-7260 GCA_964612075.1 uncultured bacterium | reverse complement strand
GGGCATCGCGCCCTTCGACGAGGTGCAGTGCGAGTATTACCTGAAGATCCTCGTCATGGACCGGCCGGGCGTCCTCTCGCGCATCGCGGGGGTGCTGGGGCGCCACTCGATCAGCATCGCCTCCGTCCTCCAGAAGGGGAGGGGGGGGAACGCCGTCCCCATCTACATCGTCACCCACCGGGCGAAGGAGAGCAGCATGCGCTCCGCCCTCGCGGAAGTGGACAAGCTGGCCGACGTCCTCGACCGCACCCGGCTGATCCGGATCGAGAACAACCTGTAATCCGCCGAAGGAGCCACCATTGGGCAGCAAATACCTCATCCTCATCGGGGACGGCATGGCCGACTGGCCGATCGGCGAGATCGGGAACCGGACCCCTCTCGAGGCGGCCGTCAAGCCGAACATGGACTTCATGGCGTCCAACGGGGCGCTGGGGATGGTCCAGGTGGTACCGAAGGAGATGTATCCCGGCAGCGACGTGTCGAACCTCTCCATCCTCGGGTACGACCCGGCGGCCGTATACACCGGGCGCTCGCCGCTCGAAGCCGCCTCCATGGGCATCGAGCTGGGGCCCGACGACGTCGCGGTCCGCTGCAACATCGTCTCGCTGAAAAACGAGGGGGCCGACACCGAGATGGTGGACTTCTCGGGCGGGCACATCTCGACCGCGGAATCGGCCCAGCTGCTCGCCTCGCTCCAGGAGCGGATGGAGGGGAAGGGCGTGCGGTTCCACGCGGGCGTCTCCTACCGGCACCTGATGGTCTGGCCCGGCGGGATCGACACGGTGGAGAACACCCCGCCCCACGACATCATGGGGAAGAGAGTCGCGGAATACCTCCCGAAAGGCGAGGGGTCGGAGCTGTTCCTTACGGTCATGGAAGCGTCCCGCGAGGTCTTCGCCGACCACCCGGTGAACCGCAAGCGTGTCGCGGAAGGGAAGCTGCCGGGGAACTCGGTCTGGCTCTGGGGCCAGGGGAAGGCGCCGCGCATGGCGACCTTCCGGCAGCGGTTCGGGCTGGCGGGATCGGTGGTCGCCGCGGTGGACCTCATCAAGGGGATCGGCATCTACGCGGGGCTCGAGGTGATCGAGGTTCCCGGCGCGACCGGCTACATCGACACGAATTACAGCGGAAAGGCCGAATACGCCCTGAAAGAGCTCGACCGGAAGGACTTCGTCCTGATCCACGTCGAGGCGCCGGACGAGGCGGGGCACAACGGCAACGTCAAGGAGAAGGTAAAGGCCATCGAGCGGATCGACGCGGAGATGCTGGGGCCCATCCTCGCCCGGGTGCGGGAGAAGGGCGACCTGCGGGTCCTGCTCCTGCCGGACCACCCGACGCCGGTCGCCTTGAGGACGCACGCCCAGGAGCCGGTGCCCTTCGTCTTCTACCCCGCTCCCGCGGGGCTTTCGACGAAGCCGGGAAGCCGGTACACCGAGGCGGACGCGCGGGCCGCCGGGCAGATGCTGGAGAGAGGCACGCTTTTGATCGAATACCTGCTTACATGAAAAAACTTCTTTAGGAGGGCGGCACGGATGGAAAGGAACCTGGCGTTGGAAGTGGTCCGGGTGACGGAAGCGGCGGCGCTGGCGGCGGCGCGGCTGATGGGGCGGGGAGACAACGTCGCGGCGGACCAGGCCGCGGTCACGGCGATGCGCAAGGCCTTGAACTACGTCCAGTTCAAGGGGCGCGTGGTGATCGGAGAGGGCGAGCGGGACGAGGCGCCGATGCTCTACATCGGCGAGGAGGTCGGCGCCGCCGAGGCCCCCCGGGTCGACATCGCGGTGGACCCTCTCGAAGGGACCAGCATCGTCGCGTCCGGCGGGAACAACGCCCTCGCGGTGATCGCGATCGCCGAGGAAGGCGGGTTCCTCCACGCCCCCGACACCTACATGGACAAGATCGCGGTCGGCCCCCGGGCCCACGGCGCCATCGACATCACGGCCTCCCCGACGGAGAACCTGCGCAGCGTGGCGAAGGCGCTTAAAGTGTATGTGGAGGACCTCTGCGTGATCATCCTCGACCGCCCGCGCCACCAGGAGCTGATCCGGGAGTGCCGCGAGGCCGGCGCCCGCATCAAGCTGATCGGGGACGGCGACGTTGCGGGAGCGATCGCCACGGCGAAGGAAGGCTCCGGCGTGGACATCCTCATGGGGATCGGCGGGGCGCCCGAGGGCGTGCTCGCGGCGGCGGCGCTGAAATGCATCGGCGGCGACATGCAGGGCGTCCTGAAGTTCCGCAACAAGGAAGAGATCGAGCGCGCCAAGGCGATGGGCGTCACCGACCTCGACCGCGTCTACACCATCGATGACCTGGCCAGCAGCGACGTCATGTTCGCGGCCACCGGCGTCACCTTCGGCGACTACCTGCAGGGCGTCCGGTTCTTCAGCGGCGGAGCGCTGACGCAGTCGGTCGTCATGCGGTCGAAGTCGCGCACGGTCCGCATCATCGACACGACGCACTATTTCGAGTTCAAGCCGAAGTACGAATAAGCCGGAAAGGGCGGCGCACGGGCCGCCGGGAAGGGAAGGACAAGGGAATGGCGACGGGCCGTATAGAGATCGACTTCGAGCGGTGCAAGGCATGCGAGCTCTGCGTGCCGGTCTGCCCGAAGAACTGCATCGAGATGGGCAAGGAGATCAACCGGCAGGGGTACACGGCGGCGGTTTTCGCCCGGCCGGACGATTGCACGGGGTGCGCCCTCTGCGCCGAGACGTGCCCCGACGTCTGCATCCGGGTGTGGCGATGAGCGCGCCGGCCGCGGGAGCGGCGAAACGCGTCCTCGCCAAAGGGAACGAGGCGATCTGCCACGGGGCGATCGCCGCGGGGTGCCGGTTCTACTACGGGTACCCCATCACGCCGCAGAACGACATCCCCGAGTACATGGCGGCGCACATGGCTTCGCTCGGAGGGTCCTTCCTCCAGGCCGAGAGCGAGGTCGCCACGATCAACATGATCCTGGGGACCTCGTCGACCGGGAACCGGGTCATGACGTCCTCCTCCGGCCCCGGGATCTCGCTGATGCAGGAAGGGCTGTCCTTCATGGTCGGGTCGCAGCTTCCGGCCGTGATCGTCAACATCTCCCGTTCGGGCCCGGGGCTGGGCGGCATCGCCCCGTCGCAGGGGGACTACTTCCAGGCCACCAAGGTGGCGGGGCACGGGGACGCGCACCTCATCTGCCTGGCGCCGCACTCGGTCCAGGAGATGTATTCCCTGACGATGCTCGCATTCGACCTGGCCGACAAGTACCGCAACCCCGCCATGATCCTCGGGGACGCGATCATCGGCCAGATGAAGGAGCCGTACGACCCGGTGCCCTGCGTTCCCGCCGTGCCGGACAAGCCGTGGGCGCTGACCGGCGCCAGGGGCAGGGCGGCCCGGCATGTGAAGTCCATGTTCCTCAAGGACGGGGAGATCGAGAAGCACAACTGGGTGCTCCGGGACAAGTTCCGGAAGATCCGGGAGGAGGAGGTCCGCTTCGAGCCGTACATGCTCGAGGGGGCGAAGATCGGGATCGTCGCCTTCGGGACGGCGGCTCGCGTCGCCAAGACCTCGATCCAGTCGGCGCGCAAGGAGGGGATCGAGGTGGGGATGCTCCGCCCGATCACGCTGTTCCCCTTCCCGGAGGACCAGGTGCGGGACATGGCCTCGGGCGTGGAGAAGGTGCTGGTCGTCGAGATGAACACCGGCCAGATGGTGGAGGACGTGCGCCGGAGCACGCCGTATCACGAGCGGATCCATTTCTTCGGGAAGCCGTGCGCGGTGCCCACCCCCGACGAGATCCTCGAGCAGATCCGGCTTCTTGCGGGGAGGAAGGGATGAAACAGGTATTCGACAGGCCCAGGACGCTCCTGGACGCCCGCTTCCACTACTGCCCGGGCTGCCACCACGGGACGATCCACCGGATCATCGCGGAGACGCTGGACCGGATGGAGCTGCGGGAGAACACGATCGGGATCGCGCCCGTCGGGTGCGCGGTCATGCTGTACGACTACATGGACATCGATATCCTCGAGGCGCCGCACGGCCGCGCGCCGGCGCTGGCGACCGGCATCAAGCGGTCGCTGCCCGACCGGGTCGTCTTCACCTACCAGGGCGACGGCGACCTGGCGTCGATCGGGATGGGGGAGATCGTCCACGCCGCGAACCGCGGCGAGAACATCACGGTCGTCTTCGTGAACAACACGACCTACGGCATGACGGGCGGGCAGATGGCCCCCACGACCCTATTGGGGCAGAAGACGACCACCTCGCCGTTCGGACGGGACTTCCGGACGGAAGGGTACCCGATCCGGATGGCCGAGCTGCTGGCGGGGCTCGAGGGCGTCGCGTATTCGACCCGGGTGACGGTCTCCTCGCCGGCGCACATCCGGAAGGCCAAGGAGGCCATCCGCAAGGGGTTCGAGATGCAGCTGAAAGGGATGGGGTTTTCCATCATAGAGGTGCTGTCCACGTGCCCCACGAACTGGGGGATGAAGCCGCTCGACGCGCAGAAGCGCGTCCTGGGCGAGATGGCCGAGTATTTCCCGCTCGGCGTGTTCAAGGAAAGGAAACAGGCGGACTTCGCATGACAAAAGACATCATCATGGCGGGTTTCGGGGGCCAGGGGATCCTGATGATCGGGAACCTCCTCGCCCTGACGGCGATGGAAGAGGGGAAGAACGTTACCTACCTGCCTTCCTACGGGGTCGAGATGCGCGGCGGGACGGCCAACTGCACCGTCATCATCTCGGACGAGGAGATCGGGTCGCCGGTCGTGTGGCGTCCGGGGTCGCTCGTCATCATGAACGGCCCTTCCCTCGAGAGGTTCCTTCCGAACCTTCAACCCGGGGGGGAGCTCGTCATCAACAGTTCCCTGGTGGACGCTCGGAAAGTGGGCCGGACCGACGTCCGGCTCTTCCAGGTCGCGGCGGACGAGATCGCCCGGAACAAGATCGGCAGCCGGCAGATGGCCTCGATGATCGCCCTGGGCGCCTACGTCGCCCTCTCGGGCGTGGTCGGGCTCGAGACGCTCATCGGCTGCCTTCCGAAGGTCATCTCGAAGAAATACGAAAGGTTCATTCCTCTGAACGTCAACGCACTGAAGGAGGGAGCGGCCCTTGCAGGAATTCACGCGTGACGAGACGTTGGACGACATCCTCTCCGAGCTGGAGAAGGAGTCGGGGGAAACCGCCGGCAAGCCGGCGGAAGAGGAAGTCCCGGTCGGTCAGCACGTAAAGGAGTTCCGGGAGAAGACGGGACTGACGCTGCAGCAGTTCGCCGAGAAGGTGGGCATCTCGTCCGCCCTGCTGACGCAGATGGAAAACCGGATGGTGTCCCCTTCGATCGGGATGCTCGTGCAGATCGCCAACGCCTTCGGGACGACGGTGTCGTCTTTCATCGGCGGGAAGCCGGAAGCCGAATATTCCGTCGTGCGGAAGGAGGACCACTCCACCGTTTCCCGCGTGGGGCTCAAGGACGGCGGGGGGAAGACCCCCTACATCTACGAGTCGCTCGGCGCGGGCAAGGCGGGGCGGAAGATGGAGCCCTTCTACCTGCGGCTACAGCCCATGTCGGAGCCGCCGACCGCGCGCAGCGTCCACGCCGGGGAGGAATTCCTATACGTCCTTTCGGGCGAGGTGGAGGCGTTCCTCGGGAACCGCACCGAGCTGCTCAAGGCGGGGGACAGCATCTACTACAACTCCACGACCCCCCACCACGTGCATTCCGCGAGCAGGGAGGAGGAAGCGGAAGTCATCGTCGTGCTGTACGCGGGGAAATAGCCGGGGAGATGGGAGGAGCGCGCGCCGCGGAAGGGCTCCGGTTCGCCGCCGCCACGACGGCCGATCCGTCCTCCGCCGTGCGCCTTTGGAGGATTCTCACGGGGCGCAAGGTCGTCGGCTGCCCCCCGCTGTTCCCCGCGCAGGAAATATTCCATTCGGTCGGAATGCTGCCCGTGATCGTGCGCGACGAGGAAGAGCGCAGGGTGTTGGATTCGCTGCTGGATGAATGGGCGCCCATTCAGGGGGTTTTCCCGGGAGGGCTTGAAGGGGCGCTCGACTGGGTCGAAACGACCGCTTCGCGGGCCGAGGCGCTTTCCGGGGAGCCGTGCACGGACGGGGCGGTCGAACGATCGATCCGGCTTTACAGGCGGCGCGACGCCCTGGCGAATCGGCTTAAAGAACACGCGGAGTCCCGGGGGTTCCCCGGCCCGGGGCCCCTTCGCGGCTTGATCGATTCGGGGCGGTTCCTTCCGGTGGAGGCGCACGCCGTGCTACTGGAAGGGATCCTCGGGGAGTCTCCCCTGGAAACGTATGAGCCCGGGGAGGAAGACGGGGGCGACCCCTTCCTGTTCCTCGCGCGGCGGGCCCTGGCCGGTCTGGAACGGCAGAAGGATCAAGAGTGACGGAAAGGAGATTTCATTCATGAAGGAAGCCGTCATAACGGGCGCGGCGAGGACCGCCGTCGGTTCGCTGATGGGGGGGCTCGCGGACGTGCCGGCGCCGCGGCTGGGAGCGGTCGTCATCGGGGAGGCGATCTCCCGCGGCGGTATCGCGAAGGAGGACGTGGAGCAGGTGATCATGGGGAACGTGCTCCCGGCGGGCGCAGGGCAGGCGCCGGCGCGGCAGGCGGGGATCTACGCGGGCGTACCGGTCTCGGCCGGGGCGATGACGGTCAACAAGATGTGCGGGTCGGGGCTGAAATCCGTCATGCTGGCGGCGCAGTCGGTCGCGACCTCCGAGTGCGAGGTGGTCGTGGCGGGGGGGATGGAGTCGATGAGCCAGGCGCCGTACCTGCTGAAGAAGGCCAGGGGCGGGTACCGGCTCGGCAACGACACCATCTACGACCACATGATCGTCGACGGCCTCTGGGACGTATACAACAACGTCCACATGGGCAACTGCGCGGAGAAGCTGGCGAAGGAGAAAGGCATCTCCCGCGAGGACCAGGACGCGTACGCCGCCTCCTCCTACACCCGCGCGCTCGACGCCATCAGGAACGGCCGGTTCGAGAAGGAGATCGTCGCCGTCCCGATCCCCCAGAGGAAGGGCGACCCCGTCCTTTTCCAGACCGACGAGGAGCCGGGGCGCGGAAATATCGCCAGGCTGCCGGCGCTGTCCCCCGCCTTCGACAAGGGCGGAACCGTGACCGCCGGAAACGCGTCGTCGATCAACGACGGGGCGGCGGCCGTGGTCGTGATGTCCGCGGACGCGGCGAAGCGGAAGGGAGTGAAGCCGCTGGCGCGCATCGTCGGCTACTCCACCGCCTCGCTGGAGCCGGTCT
>CAZTFC010000079.1:0-7502 GCA_964612075.1 uncultured bacterium | reverse complement strand
ACCCCGACCATCGTCGACCTCTGCGAGCGGTACTTCGGCATGACGCCCATGGTCGTGGGGCCGGGGATCAAGACGGGAATCTCCATCAAGATGGACAACCCCCGGGAGGTCGGGGCGGACCGGATCGTCAACGCGGTCGCGGCGTTCGCGAAGCACGGGAAGGCCTCCATCGTCGTCGACTTCGGGACGGCCACCACGTTCGACTACGTGTCGGCCAAGGGCGACTACATGGGCGGGGTGATCGCCCCGGGAGTGAACATCTCCGCGGAGGCGCTCTTCCGGCAGGCGTCGAAGCTGCCGCGCATCGAGATCGCCAGGCCGCCCGCCGTGATCGGGAAGAACACGGTGTCCGCGATGCAGTCGGGCATCTACTACGGGTACCTCGCCCTGGTCGACGGGATCCTCGCCCGGATCCGCAGGGAGCTCAAGATCACCCCGTTCGTCGTCGCCACCGGCGGGCTCGCCCGGGAGATCGCGGCCGAGTCGTCTGAAATCCATGAAATCGATGAGAATTTGACTCTGGAAGGACTGCGTATTATATACGAGAGGAACATTTAAGCCGTCAGGAGGGAATTTCGAGGTGGACATCCAGCAGATCAGGAACGTAGGGATCATCGCCCACGGGGGCGCAGGGAAGACGACGCTCGCGGAGGCGTTGCTCTTTAACGCAAAGGCGGTCGACCGGCTCGGCAAGGTGGACGACGGCAGCTCGAACTTCGATTTCGACCCGGAGGAGATCCGCAGGAAGATCACGATCGGCACCTCCTTCCATCACTACCACTGGAACAAGGTGGAGGTCACGCTGGCCGACACCCCCGGCTACACCAACTTCGAGGCCGACACGCGGTCGGTCCTGCGCTTCCTCGACGGCGCCGTCCTCGTCGTCAACGCGGTGTCGGGCGTGGAGGTCCAGACCGAGAAGATGTGGAGCCTCGCGCGCGCGGCCGACGTGCCGGTGATCGGTTTCGTCTCCAAGATGGACAAGGAGCGCGCCGACTTCGACAAGGCGGTCGCGGAGATGTCCGAGATCCTGAAAGTCCACGCGGTCCCCGTGATGCTCCCCATCGGCAGGGAAGCGTCGTTCTCCGGCGTGGTCGACCTGTTCCGGATGAAGGCGCTGGTCTACAAGGGCGACGCCGGCGAGTTCGCCGTGCAGGAGATCCCGGCAGACATGGCCGACGCGGCGGCGAAGGCGCGCGAGAAGCTGATCGAGTCGTGCGCCGAGGCCGACGACGCCCTCATCGAGAAGTTCCTCGAGGGAGGCGAGCTTTCCGAGGAGGAGATCCGGTCGGGCTTCCGCGCGGGGGTGCTGACCAACAAGTTCCTGCCGGTCGTCTGCGGCTCCTCGACGCGCATCGTCGGGATCGCGCCGCTGCAGGACCTCATCAACTTCGCGCTGCCCGACCCGTCGTACCGCGGCGAGGTGACCGGCACCAACCCGAAGTCGAAGTCCGAGGAGAAGCGCGCCATCTCCGAGAAGGCGCCGTTCGCCGCGCAGGTGTTCAAGACGCTCGCCGACCCCTACGCCGGGAAGCTCTCCATCTTCAAGATCTTCTCCGGGACGCTCACCCCCGACATGTCGCCGCTGAACTCCACCAAGGACGCGACGGAGCGGATCGGGGGGATCCTCCGCCTGGAAGGGAAGAAGCAGAAGACGGTGCCTTCCGCCTCCGCCGGCGAGATCGTCGCGGTGGCCAAGTTCAAGGAGACCACCACCGGCGACACGCTCTGCGACCCGAAGGCGCCGATCGTCTTCTCCCTCCCGGAGAAGACGGAGCCGGTCATCTCCTTCGCCGTCCGCCCCAAGACCCGGAACGACGAGGACAAGCTGGGCGCGTCGATCGCCCGGATGATGGAAGAGGACCCGACGATCCACTTCAGGAAGGACGCGCAGACCAACGAGTTCATCCTCGCGGGGATGGGGGACACCCACCTCGAGGTCGTGGTCGAGAAGCTCAAGCGGCAATACAGCGTCGAGGTCGAGATGCGCACCCCGAAGATCGCCTACCTCGAGACCATCAAGGGGAAGGCCGAGGTGCAGGGCAAGCACAAGAAGCAGTCCGGCGGGCGCGGCCAGTACGGCGACTGCTGGATCCGCATCGAGCCGCTTCCCCGCGGGAAGGGGTTCGAGTACGTCGACGCGATCGTCGGCGGGTCGATCCCCCGGCAGTACATCCCCGCGGTCGAGAAGGGCGTAGTGGAGCGGATGTCGAAAGGCGTCATCGCCGGGTTCCCGATGGTCGACGTCCGCGTCACCGTGTTCGACGGCTCCTTCCACACGGTCGACTCCTCCGAAATGGCGTTCAAGATCGCCGGCTCCCTCGCCTTCAAGAAGGCGGCGGCCATCGCGAAGCCGGTGCTGCTCGAGCCGATCGTCGAGATGGAGGTGGTCGTCCCCGACGAGAGCGTGGGCGACGTCATGGGCGACCTGAGCGGGCGGCGCGGCCGCGTGCTGGGCGTCGACGCGAAGGGCAAGAGCCAGATGGTCCGGGCCCAGGTGCCGCTGGCCGAGGTGCTTCGCTACTCGTCCGACCTGAACTCCATGACGGGCGGGCGCGGGCAGTTCACCATGAAGATCGACCATTACGAGGAAACGCCGGCCGCCATCGCCGAGAAGGTGATCGCGGAAGCGAAGAAGGAGGTCGGCGAAGAGGAGGAGGAGTGACGGGTCCCGGCGGGAAGCAGCCGAGCGCGGACCTGATCCAGGACCAGCCGGTCGGGGAGGACGCGCGCCGTTCGCTCGAGGCGAGGATCTCCGCGATGACGGTGCCGGAGAAGGTCGAGCTGGCGTCGAAGGGGAACCGCGAGGTCCGGAGGATCCTCTCGAAGGACGCCAGCAGCATGGTGGCCCGGGCGGTGATTTCCAGCCCCCGGCTGTCCGGGGAGGACGTCGTCGCCTTCGCGTCGTCCTCCCTGACGAACGAGGAGATCCTGCGCTCCATCGCGGACAACCGGCAGTGGACCTCGAACCGGCAGATCGTGTCGGCGATCGTGCAGAACCCGAGGACCCCGCCGGCCGCGGCGATCCGCTTCCTCTCCATGTTCGCGAACAACGAGTTGAGGATCCTGATGAACAACCGCGGCGTCAGCGTCGTCGTTCGCCAGGAGGCGAAACGGCTGCTGGCGCGGCGAACATAGCCTTCCGGGAGAAGCCGTGGCACTGTTCAACTACGCAACGCGAGAGCTCAGCGCGAAAGTGGTCTACTACGGCCCGGGACTGTCGGGGAAGACCACCAACATCGAGATGGTCCACAAGATGCTGCGCCCCGACCAGAAGGGGCGGCTCATCTCGCTTCCCACCGAGACCGACCGGACGCTGTTCTTCGACTTCCTCCCCATCGACCTGGGCCAGATCAAGGGCTTCAAGGTCCGCTTCCACCTCTACACCGTCCCGGGGCAGGTCTTCTACAACGCGACCCGCCGCCTGGTGCTGCAGGGGGTCGACGGCGTCGTGTTCGTCGCCGATTCGCAGCGCGAGATGGCCAACAGCAACATGGAGAGCCTCAAGAACCTGATCGACAACCTCTCCAGCTACGGGAAGAAGCTGGAGGAGCTGCCGTTCATCATCCAGTACAACAAGCGCGACCTGAAGAACGTCATGTCGGTCCAGGAGATGGACCAGGCGCTGAACTACCTCCGCGTCCCGACGTTCGAGGCGGTGGCCCCCACGGGCAAGGGCGTCACCGAGACGCTCGTCGCCATATCCCGGCTCGTGTTCTCGCACCTGCGCAAGACCCTCCTGATGCCCGGCGAGATGGCGTCGGAGGAAGGGCTGATGGAGCTCGCCGACGACAAGATCCAGAAGGACTTCGGGCAGAAGGAGGCGGAGCAGCTCGAGGAGATCTCCGACCTCGAGGAGATCAGGGAGCCCGGCGCGGCCGCGGAGAAGGAAGTGGAGCTGGAGCTGGAGCCCACGTCCCTCAAGGGCGCGGTGGCGGCGCCACCCCCGCCCCCCGTGGAATTCGAGGAGCTGGGCGAGATCGAGGTGGAGCGGCCCAAAGGCGCAACCCCCCCGGTGTCCGTCAAGGCGGAAGGGGGAGGTCCGCTCACGTTCCTCAAGTTCGAGGCCCCCTTCGTCTCGCCGGAGGGGCACGCCATCCTCCCCGCCCTGTTCCTGGACGGCAACGCCAACCCCGTGCGCGTTCGCATCCGCGTGACGATCGACGAGGAGCGACCCTAGTTGGCCGACGCGTTCGCAGGAAACGCGGCAGACATCCTCCGGTCGGCGAAGCCGATCGAGGAGCGGCTGAAGGAGTTCTGCGAAGAGCTGTCCGGGTTCGTGGGCGGGGGAAACGTTTCCGTCCTGCTCTTCGACCGGGACAGCGAGGATTTCTTCGTGAGAACCTCCACCCGCAGGGCGCACCCCGCGGCGCCGGAGGTCCACTTCGCGGCGGAGGGCACCCTGGAGGAGCTGGCCCTCGCGGAAAGGCGCCCCGTGGTCCTGGAGGAGCGGGTCCCCCCCGCGGGCAGCCGGCGGCAGGGCGCCGTCATGATGCTGCCCCTGGTGTCCTCCGGCGAGCCGCACGGCGTCCTCGTCGTCCACGCGGTCACGTCCGCCGGGATCCCCGAGGAACGCCAGGCGGCCATCACCGACGTCTCGAAGGTGCTGGCCGACACGGTGGGCGCGTCGCTGCGGGAGGAGTCCGCGGCCCTCCGGATGACCAAGATCGCCGCCATCAACGAGGCGGGGGTCAACATCATCTCGACGCTGGACCTCTCGCGCCTCCTGAAGCTGGTGGCCACGTCCGCCTGCCTGATCCTCGAGGCGGAAACGTGCGTCATCCGGCTCCTCGACCCCCAGACGGGCAAGTACGGGATCCGGGAGTCCTACGGGATGAAGACGGAAGGGGAGCAGAAGGACCTCTTCCTCCTCGACAAGAAGGCGGTCACGAGGATCCTCAAGGGCGAGCCGTCGCTTCTGGTCCGCGACGTCTCCGCGGAGAAGGACTGGAGCGAATTCGGCGACGCCGCCCGCACGCTGATCTGCCTCCCCTTGCGCGGGGAGGAGGACATCCTGGGGACCATCACGATCTTCGACAAGTTCCCCCACAAGACCTTCTTCCCGTCTTCCTTCACCGCCGAGGACCTGGCCACCTTCGGGAAATACGTCCGGTACGTGGAGAAGGCGGTCGCCAACGCCATTGCCTACGAGCGGAACGATCGCCTGCGCAACCTCGACGAATCGACCAGCCTGCCCACGCTCAAATATTTCCAGGACCGCCTCCTGCACGAGATCAGCCGGGCCCGGCGCTTCCAGCGCAAGCTGGTGCTGATGATCTGCGAGGTGCACGCCCGGGTCCCCGAGGAGGCGCTTCCCCGTGTCGGCCGGAGCGACTGGGTGATGAAACGGGTGGCGAAGACGATCCGGGAAACGCTGCGGGAATACGACGTGGTGGCCCGGATCAGCGACGCGAAGTTCGGCATGATCCTCCCCGAGGCGGAGGACGGCACGATGAGCGCCATCCCCCGCGTCAAGAAGGCCATCTCGGCCTCGGTGGAGGAGATCCGCCGGAAGTCCAAGGACGCCCGCGTGGACGTCCGGTTCGGCCACGCCTCCTTCCCGGAGGACGGCGAGGACCACGAGAAGCTGATCTTCAAGTCCAACATCCTCAAGATCTGACCGCGGCAACCTCTCCATCGCCCCGATTCAGAACGCGACACAGGCCACAGGGGGGATTTTCTCCACGGAAGGTACGTACGGAAAAGCTACCGATGTCAGGGCAGGCGCTTTCGGGTCATGGGGGGAAACTCTTGGTGTAAACGCGGGCGGAGGGAAAGAGTGTCCTCCCCCAGTTCGGGCGAAGGGAAAGAGTGTCCCCCGCCCTGTTCGCAGTGTTCCCCGCCCCGTTAACAAGAAGTCATGTTTACTGATTCGCGAGGGGGCTTCCCCCTGCAAGTGAGGTCTCAGAGACCTTACTTTTCCAGGAACGCCACCCCCGCGAGGGCGGTATTGCGAATCGTTAACGGATGAACGCCGATTACAGCAAGTCTTCGGGCGGGCCGTCGACCAGCGCCTCGTCCATCGATCCGGTGCGGTACCCTTTCAGGTCGACGGAGACGTAGAGGAAGCCGTTCCTCCGGAAATGCTCGTGGACGGCGTCTGCCGTCGAGGGATCGAGGAGGCGGGGGATCTCCCCGCGCTCCACCTCGATCCGGGCGACCGGTCCGTGGACGCGGACGCGGTACTGCCGGAAGCCGAGCCGGCGCAGCGCCTCCTCGCACGCCTCCACGCGGGCCAGCTTCTCCCGGTCGATCGGCGTGCCGTAGGGGAAGCGGGACGCCAGGCAGGCGAACGGGGCGCGATCCGCCGTCGGCAGCCCGGACCTGCGGCTCAGGCTCCGGATCGCCTCCTTCGTCAGGCCGGCCTCTTCCAGTGGGCTTCGCACGCCGAGCTCCTTCGCCGCCCGGCGGCCGGGGCGGTGGACGCGGGCGTCGTCCGCGTTCGACCCGTCGCAGACCGCGGCGTACCCCTCCTCGCGCGCGACGGAGGAGAGGATCCCGAACAGCTCCTTCTTGCAGTGGTAGCAGCGGTCCGGCGGATTGCCCGAGAACGCGGGCAGCGACAGCTCGGCCGTTTCGACGAGGCGGTGGCGGACGCCCCACGCCTTGGCGAGGGACACGGCTTCCTCCCGCTCCGCCGACGGGTGGACGGGTGAAACGGCCGTGACGGCCAGCACCCGGCCCCCCAGCGCCTCCTTCGCGGCGTGGAGCAGCAGGGAACTGTCGACGCCGCCGCTGAAGGCGACGACCGCCGATCCCGTGTCCCGAAGGATGGAGAGCAGCTTCGCGTACCGGTCAGCGAAGGAGTCCAAGGGACACCTCCGAGAAGTCCGGGTTCTCCGGCACCGCGACCGTCCGCTCCCCGCCCGGGGAGATCTCGCGCACCTCGTAGGGGCCGGGCCGGTCGGCGTTGCTGTACCGCGTGAGGATGCGGGAGAGCACGCCCATCCGCTCGCCGGGGTCCCCGCCGACGAGGGCGACGGACGGGCCGGGGTGGCTTTCGGAGACGTACACGGGGATCGTTCCCCGGCAGAAGGCCTCGAGGCGCCGGTTCTCCTCCTCGCTCTTGGCGACGACCGCCTTGACCGGCCCCACGCGGAAATGCCGCCCGAACTTGAGGAGGTGGGCGTCGAACAGGCCGAAGCCGGGCTGGTTCTCGACGAGGTCGCGCACCTTGACGGAGAAGGTCCGGTCGGTCAGCAGGCACCCGCCGCCGGAGCCGGGATATTCGCCGATCTTCCATTCCTTCGCGAGGCGGATCTGCTCCCGGCGAGACCGGCCGTAGATGGCGTGGAGCTTCTCCCGGTCGACCCAGCCCTCGGTCTCGGGGACGGTCGGCGGGAGGAGCTTCGCGGAGAGGGGGCGCAGGACGATCCCCCCGCAGCCGCTGTCCCGGTCGATGGTCCGCATCGCGTCTTCCCGCTGGGACATCGGCCGCTGCCCTACCACCTCGCCCGTGACGAGGAAGGAGGCGCCGATCTCCTCCATGAACGCGCGCGCCA
>CAZTFC010000078.1:0-7527 GCA_964612075.1 uncultured bacterium | reverse complement strand
CGCTTCGCCGCCTCCGCCAGCCCAGGCGCCGCCATGTTCAGGGCGAAACCGCCCGTCGCCACGGCGCCGACTGCGAGTGCGCCTTTCAGGAAGGAACGACGGTTCACCTCTCCGCTCGCAATGCCCGTTTCCACCCCATCTTGTTCTTTCTCTTTCATCGGCTCTCCCTTCACCCCGAGGTTGAATACTCGAAAAATACCCCTTTCCCGCATGTATACGAGTATCACCAACAAAAAAACGGCTGAAGGGGTATAAAAGGGGCATTTATCGGGTATAAATATATACCCGATAAATAGCCGACGCGTCTATTCCTGCGTAAGCGGGAGGGCGGACCGCAGCGGTTCCAGAGCCGCGTTCGCGCCGGCGATCCGCCCGAAGAGGATGCATTCCGGAACGGCGTTGCCTCCCAAACGGCTGGCGCCGTGGATCCCGCCCGTGATCTCCCCGGCGGCGTAGAAGCGGCCGATCGGTCGGCGGGTGTCGATCCCGATGACCTGCGCCCGGGCGTCGATCCGGATGCCGCCCATGCAATGGTGGATCTTCGGAAGCAGGCGGATGGAGTAATAGGGAGGGTATTGGATCGGCTCGAGCCCCTTGTGGATCCACTTCCCGAACCGGTCTTCCCCTTTCTCGATGGACGAATTATAGGATTTGATGGTGTTCACCAGCGGCATGAGGGGAACGTGGTTCGAGGCGGCCAGCTCCTCGATCGAATCGTATCTCCTTACGACCCCCCGCTTCAGGCATTGATCCAGCGTCGTGGCGTAGGCCACGCCTTTCTGGTCGACGATGGCGATGGATTCCGTTCCCAGGTTCAGCATGGAGTCGACCAGGAGCTTGCGGTCCGACTGCTCGTTGACGAAGCGGTTGCCCGTGCTCACGTCGATGATGATTCCGTACGGGAATCCCGCCAGCATCGAAAACAGGGAACCGACCCCGAAACCTTCCTCGTCGCGCGAGGCCCAGGGACCGAGCTGGATGTTCGAGAGCTGCACGGGGGTGGCCCCGGCCCGGAGTGCCGATATGAGGCTTTCGGCGGTGGCGCCCTGGTGGTTCGTGCTTTCGATGTCTTCGGTCAGCCTGGGGTTCTGTATGGCCCGGAATTCCTTATCCTGGCTGAATCCCCCGGAAGCGAGGACGACGGCCCTGGAGGCCCGTATCCTTTTGCGCGTTCCGCTTTCGCTTTTCGGGAAAATATAATCTTCCCGGATCTCGACTCCCTCGATCGAGCCGTTTCCGTCGTCGATGAAATTCGTAAGGCAGGACCTGAGCCGGACGGGGATGTTCAACTCCCTGCACTTCGCCAGCATCGGCTTTACTATCCCCGAGCCGGACGCGTTCCACGTGTTGTACGACCGCGGAACGGAATGCCCCCCGACCCAGCTCAAGGAGGGCTGGTACTTCACGTCGAGCTCCTCGATGGTCCACAGGAGCGTTTCCGCCGATCTTTCGGCGACCATGCGGGCGAGTTCCGGGTAATTGTATCTCTGCCCGGAGGCGAGCATATCCGCGAGCATCCGCTCCGGCGAGTCCTCGATCCCGTTTTCGGCCTGCAACGGAGTACCCGCGGCCGAGAAGATGCCTCCGCAAATCGAGGAGTTGCCTCCCGGCACCGGCATCTTCTCGAAAACGACGACCTTTTCGCAGCATTTGCGCGCCTCGATCGCCGCGGCGAGGCCGGCAAACCCGGAGCCGATGATCACGACTTCATATTCCTCATCCCACATGGTCCGCCCCGCTTCCTTCTTTCCGCCCGAAGCCGGATGCCGTCACAGCATCCGGTTCAGAAGATATGCATGCAGGTTCAGCTTCCTGCCGTTCAGATCGAGCTTTTTCCGGATATTCCTGCGATGGGTCTGGACGGTATCGAACGAAAGCTTCAAGGCCTCGCAGATTTCCTTGCTCGAGTTTCCGGCCTGTATGAGGCGACAGATTTCGATTTCCGTTTTCGACAGTTTCAACAAGCTGCCATCCAGCTCCGTTTCGAACCCTTCCGTAAGGGATAAAAGCTGCTGCTCCAGGAGCGATAGATAGACCTTTCTCGTGCCATCGCTCGTCGTTTTCGATATTTTCGCTATGCTCGGCAGCAGCGTCGTCCTGATTTTCGAAGCCACCCGGTTCTCGAATTCCTTCTTGTCCTGCTCGATGCTGTTCAACACGTTCTTCAGCGTCAGGTTCATCTCCTCGATGATCTGCTTTTCCTCGCGCAGCTGCCTCTCCATGTTTTTCCGATCCGTATCGTCCTGCACGATGATCTGCCAGTATTTTTCCCCGCCCATGTCGCTCCGGGTCACCGTCAGCGTGGCCGGGAACGTCTTGCCGTCCACGTACACGCCCGTGACTTCCGCGCTCCTCCTCCGGCCCTCGATCAGCGTGGAGAAAAATTCCGTAAGGATATGCGCGCCGGGTTCGTCCGTCAAGGAGCTTACTTTCGCGCCGATCAGGTTCTGCACCATCAACCCGTAGATTTCACAGGCCCTCCGGTTCGCCTTTACGATTTCCAAATCCTTGTCGATCAGCAGGATGCCTTCGCCGACGGATTCGAAAACGGCGGAAAAAATCTTTTCGGAAGCCTCCTCACCCGACGATCTTTCCAGCAGCCCGCCGTTCTTTCCCGTTTCCGCCGCCCGGGCCCATTCGGAAACCGCCGCGATTTCCAGGAGATCGGCGGCGCTTCTCAGTTTCCTCGCCGCTTCGGACTTTTCCTCTTCACCCGGTCCGGTTTCCGCAATTTCATTGAGGATGCAGCGGACGAGCATTTTGCAGGAAACAATGAAGTATTCCGGCGTTATGCCTTTTTCTATATGGAAACGCGCTTTATTTATAAGATCCTCTCCAGGAATCATGCTTTTTACGGAAAGAAGGCCCGGCGAATTCAAATCATTTTCGTGGGATTGCACCGTGGCTGCAAGGCAATGAAAAATCAGATCAAAATATTTCTTATCGTTTTGATGTTTCGCAAAATGTTTCGTGCCTTCCAGTCCAAGTCTCCACTTCCTGAAAATCCTGTCGTGGGAATTTTTTATTGAAATCATCAGATCGGAGGCCTTCATCTGCGATCCGGGTCCCATCGGTTAGAAATCGGGTATTTCCGGGGCGAGTATAGGGAAATGGGCCGCCGCTGTCAAATCCGGGCGGAAGCTTGGGTGCGTCGCATCCTAAAACCCGGCCGCGATCGTCAGCAGCAGATCCTCCTGCCCCGGGTTCCCCTTGTGGATATTCCCGTTCGAGATATGGCCGAAGGATATCCCCGCGCGCCAACGCTCCCCCAACGGATACGAGACCTCGAGCGATTCCCGGAACTCCAGCGCGCCCCCCATGTCGAGGCTGTCGCCCTGGCGGTATATGCCGACGGCCAGCTGCGGCGTGAGGACGATCCCTCCCCAGGCGAGGTCGGCATAGACCCCCAGGTACCCGAAACGACCCCCGTCGTCGTTCCCGAGAAGGCCGACGGCGGGGCCCAGGAACGCGTACTTGCTCCCCCCCCGGATCTCGATCCTGCCGGCCTGCGTACGTTTTCCGCGCTTGTCGGTGAGCTCGAAGATCCCGTACCCGACGTCGAGGTAATGCCGGCCGCTGCCGAGGAGATCGAACGGGCCGACCTTCGCGTAGACCGGCGGCGGCCCCGCCGCCCGGGAACCGGGGGAGGCGAAAAAAATCAGCGCCGCCGCGACTGCGAAGGCCAGGTATCTGCTCATTCCTTTCAAGTTTAATCTAATAATCCGTGAATGGAATGTAGCGATGCCAGTGGATATCCATCGTCTATGAAAGCTTGATCGGCAGGACGAAAAAGATTCGTGGCACGGGGAAGACGGAGCCCCCGGTTTTCCCGGGGGACTCCGGAATACATGATTTCAGGCGGTTTCCTTTCCCGGCGCCTCGAGCGCGGGAACCTCTTTCCTCGCCTCCGGTTCCACCGGGTCCTTCCCCTCTGCGGCTTTCCGGAAATTCGATATCGCCCTGCCGACCGAGCTGCCGACATCCGGCAGCTTCTTGGCGCCGAACAATACGAACCCGATGCCGCAAATAACCAGTATTTCCGTCATGCCAAGACCGAACATGTTTTCGCTCTCCTTGAGAAGGTGTCCACTCCGGGACTACTTCCTGCTATGGCAGATCCTGCAATTACTGAGCTCCCTCGGGTGATGACACCCGTAGCAGTACTCGATCGGCGGTTTGGCCTTGTGCATCTTGTGGCAATTCGAGCATTCCTTCTTTCCCGCGTGGCTGCCGCCGAGAGATTCCGAGTCGTGCGGATTGACCGTCTTGCCCTCCGTCGTTGTGAAGGCCTTGCTCCCCTTCGTTTTTTCGGCGAGCTTTTCCATCCCGTCGTGACAGTTCAGGCACAACGCATCCGGATACTTGCGCTGCCGGAACACCTTTCCGGGAGCCTTGGCGACACCCGCATGCTTCGCTTCCAACGCGGTTTTCTCGTGGCATGAGAAACAGTCCGTGACGGCGCCTTTATGCTTGAAAAGGAGCGTGTTGTCGGCGTTCGCGGATTCCACATAGGCCGCATGGCAGCCGGCGCAGTTGCCGGTATCCTTCGTGGAGAACCGGATCGTCGGTGCCGCCGCGGGGGATGCGGCCGCAGCGGGCTTCGAGCTTTTCCCCTTCTGCTTTTGCGCGGCTTCGGCTTCGCCCGCCGGGAAAAGCGAGAGCGCGAACAGCAGCAGGAAAACCGCCGCGGGCCGCGCCAGGATCGGATTGCAATTTTTCAGGAACATCTTCCGGATCCCTCCTTATTCCGGCCCCGCGGGGCCCCGGCAAACCGGGGCGCCCGCGGAGCGATTCACGCAGACGACTCGGAAGCTATGCCGGTTCCTTTCCGAGCGCCTCCAGCGCGGCGTTCGTGCCGGCGATCTTTCCGCTGATAATCGCCGACGCTGCCTGCTGGAAATAGTTTTCCATGCCGAAATTGTACGGCTTCATCATGCCGCCGGCGTCCGCGGAACCGACGTAGAGCCCCGGGATCTCGCTGGCGCCGTCCGCCTTGAGGGCTCTCCACTTTTCGTCGACCCGGATCCCTCCCTGGGTGACCCACAGGAAGGCCGCCTTGGCCTTGACCGCCATGAACGGGCCTTTCCTGATCGGGTAGAGGAACGATTTGTGCTTGCCGAACTCCTCGTCCACTCCCTTCTCGCAATACCCGTTGTAATCCTTGACCGTTTTCATGAAGTTCTTTTTATTGACGCCCATCTTGCCGGCCAGTTCCTCGATGGTGTCCGCAGTGATGATCGTACCCAGCCTCTTCCCTTCCGCCAGGCTGTCCTGCCATTTCCAGAGAGGCCGGATGTCATCATCGGAGAAGTAGACCCGGAAGTCCGGCGTGATCATGTTTTCGCACATCCCGTAGCGCGATCCCTTGATGAAATTGATGAATCCCTCGATGTCGCCGTCGAAGACGACGAAAAAGTTGTGGTCGGGCTGGGCATAGGCCGCCATCGTTTTCTTTTTCCAGGTCCCGTTTTCGTCCATGAAGCGCTTGCCGGACATATTGACCTTGAGGCTCGGCTGCCTCGCGAGCTGGATGACCGCCGTGGCGTAGGCGGACACGGTCTGGTCCTTGTAGAACGTGTCCTGCCGGTACGTCCAGGGTTTCCCCAGCCCGATCATGTCGACGCCGCCGTCGGCAACGCCTACCGACGGAATGCAGGTCAATCCCGACCCGGCGCCCTGCGCCATGCGGATGCCGTCGCCTTCGTTGCTGTGCGCACCCACGTGGCAGCCGCAGAAATCGGTGATGTAGGTGTAGTGCTTGCACATGTCGTAATTCGCGCCGAAACCGCCGGTGGCGATGATTGTCGCCCTGGCCTTCACGTACTTCACCTTGCCGTTCATGGTCGCCTTTGCGCCCACGACGCGCCCGGAGGCGTCCTGCACAAGGTTGTTCACGGGGGAATTATAGAAGATCCGGGTCGAACCGTTTTTCAACAATGCCCGCTCGATCGTGCACTCGACGCCGAGGTACTTGTTGACCCACGGATCCATGGGCGTGAAGTCCTGCAGGTCGGTATTGACCGAGGTCCACATGACGGAGGAGTACTTCTGTCCCGGTTCATCGAACGACTCCCCCAGATCGACGGGCTGGAACTTGAGATCGAGGCTGTGCAGCAGGTCCAGGCAGTTCTGCCACTCCTCCAGCTGCCTCACGAGGATCTTGTAGTCGCACGCGAAATCGTTCATCGCCCACATCTCGTCGGCGGCCGGCTTGACGTCCTCCGGCCCCCACGTACGCTTTTTCACCGCGGCCCATTCCCTGCCTCCGGTCCCGATGATGGAATGGACGCCGGCATGCTCGGGCCACTTCTCCTTGGTGTTCTTCTCGAGGACGATCACCTTCGCGCCGGCTTTCGTCGCGGCCAGGCCGGCCATCGTCCCGCCGACGCCCCAACCGATGATCAGGACGTCCGTCTCGTAATCCCATTTCGCGGGCGCTTTCACGGGCGGGATCGGGTTCACCCGGCTCATGTCCACGCCTTTCCCCTTGCCCCCGGCGGCCTTGGACGCCTTGCCCGCGGCGGCTTCCGCGACGCTTGCGCCGCCGCTCATCCCGACGGTTGCCAGCGCGCCGACGGCGCCCAGGGTGATGACGCCGGTCTTCAGGAAGGAGCGCCTGCTGGCCCCGTCCCGGATCTCCTCTTTCTCTTTCCCTTCCGATTTCACTTCGTCCGACATTTCCGCCTCCATTCGATTTATTTGTTCCTTTTCCAGCTAATGCGCCTGTTCCTGCATCTGCGGAGCCGGTTCCGGCCGCTCGCTCTTCAGCGGATAGAAGCCGAAGAAGCTTGCATGCGTGACCATGAGCGGGAAGGTCACCGCCAGCATGGCGGAGCAGATCCAGCCCTCCACATCGAATCCGGGAGGGCCCGCCTTCAGGCCGAACACGGTTTCAGCGATATATTTGTGAAGGAAGAAACCACCGACGGCGAGGGCGGCGCCGATCGCGATCAGCGCAAAGCCTCTTCCCGGCTGCGCAGCCTTCAGGGTCGGCACCGCTTCCATCAGGACGATGAGAATGAACATGCCGTAGATCATGCTCACCGAAACGGCCTGGTACGTCATGAGATCCAACT
This sequence comes from uncultured bacterium, assembly GCA_964612075.1. Taxonomy (GTDB): domain Bacteria; phylum Desulfobacterota; class Deferrimicrobia; order Deferrimicrobiales; family Deferrimicrobiaceae; genus UBA2219. Next base: position 451 of record CAZTFC010000078.1, on the reverse strand, counting down.
TCAGCATGCCCATAAAGACGATCCACATCACCCACGCGATCGCCGTCGAGAAGGCCAGCGCCAGGATGCCGAACCAGGGCTGCCTGCCGAAGAACGGCGCGGCGGGGGGGATCTTGTTGATCGGCCAGAAATCCAGAAGGATCAGGAACTGGATCCCGATGAACATCGTGAAGCTGAAGACCGCCGGCACCAGGATCATGAACGGGCCCTTCGGGTTCAGCTCGTCGCGATAGAAAGGCGCCTGGGAAAGGAAATCGAAATTGCAGAGCATGTAATAACCGAGGGCGGTAATCAATAGCGCCGCCGCCAGCACGGACGTTCCCATGAGGAGGGGCCTCTTCGGGAAGAGAACGGAGAAGGGCCAGCATTGCAGCGGGATGATGAGGAACAGGACCACGGGCACGACCGGGATCAGGTACAGGATTACGAACGGCGTGGGCGGCTTCATCCC
>CAZTFC010000077.1:0-7729 GCA_964612075.1 uncultured bacterium | reverse complement strand
CTGCGGAAGCGGGATCGTCCTGTTGAAGGATCCGGGCGGCCCCGGCGATGCGGCGTCGCAGAAGATCCCCCGGGTGGAAGACCTGTTCCTGCCTCCCCCCGACCCGGCCGAAGCGCGCTCCTTCCTCGCCGCGGGGGCCACACGAAACCCGGCCGTTTCGCGGCGGTTCCTCCTTCCCGCGATCGTCCTGGTGTTCCTCGCGCTGGCCGTTGCGATTTCCTTCCGCCGACCGGCCTCCGTTGCCCGGATACCCGCCCCGCCGCCGGTCGCGCGTGTCGCGGGGGCCGCGGCATACGAGATCCGCGACGTGGAGGGACGCTGGAGCCTCCGGCAGGACGATCGGAGCATTTACGTCATCCGCGGTACCGTCGTGAACGTCGGGAAGATCCCGAGCCAGGGAATACGCATCCGGGCGGCGCTGCTCGGCACGGACAACCGGTCGATCGCCGAGGGCGGCGCGTTCGCGGGAAACATGATCGACGAAACGCTGCTCCCTCACATGGAGACGGTCCGGGTCGAGGCGTTCCTCGGCTTGCGATATGGAGAGAGGAACACAAACCGGGATATCCCGGCGGGCGGTTCCCTGCCGTTCATGGTGGTGTTCTTCGATCCCCCGGCGCCGGTCGGTTCTTTCTCCGTTCGGGCGGTGGATGCGGACGGGGAAGTAAAGCCTCTCGTTTACGATAACGAGTCCCCCGGTGAACGCAACCCGGTCGCAATGACGCTGCCTGCGAACTGATTCGTCATCCATGCCGTGATGTGGTTTTTGCTCTTTATGGACATTTTTCTCACCAGAAGCATCCAGGTTTTTCCCATTTGGAGAATTATGTACACATCTCCGGGAATCCCGTAATCAAGGGATTCCTGCTTAACACATAAGCAACTGATTATATTAATGAATCAGGATTAATTCCGAAAAGGTAATTCCGGTATGGAAATTGCTGTTTTATCTGATGCCGGTTTGTGTTCCGCCCGGGAAAGCCGAAGCGAAGCAAAATTCGCTGTGTTGGATGGTAAATGAGGGTTTTTCGCATCAAGGTGCGGTCGGTGGGAAGTGGAACAGGGACGGTCCGTCGGCGGTAGCCTGCCCGCTTCAGGAATCTGCAAGCCGTAAGGGAAATCGATGCCACTTCGCCCGAAAATGGAGCTGCGGGAATTCGGAGCGCTGTTCCTCCGAAGGAAATGGATCGTGGCTTACACGATCCTCACCATTCTTTTCGCGGCCGGCGTGTATTGCATCGTGACGCCAGAGATGTACAAATCGAGCATCGCGATCCTCATCATCCCCCAGGCGGTCCCCTCGGAATACGTCCGCTCCACGATCAGCGTCCGCGCGGAGGAGCAGCTCGGCACGATCCGCCAGCAGGTGACGAGCCGCACGACGCTGACGAAGGTGATGGACGAGCTGGGGCTCTTCCGGCGGGAACGCGAGACGATGACTTCGGAGGAACTCTTCGCGATGGCCCGCAAGCGCGTCGAGATCGAAGTGATGCGCGGACGGGGGCGGGGAGGCAACGAGGCGTTCTCCCTGTCGTTCGAGTATGAAGACCCGAACCTCGCGATGCAGACCGCGTCCCGGCTGGCCACCGTCTTCATCGAGGAGAACCTGAAGATGAGGGAACGGCAGGCGGTCGGCACCTCCGAGTTCCTCGAGTCCCAGCTGAAGGAGACGAAGGAGCGGCTCGAGGCGATGGAGCAGCGGGTCGGGAGCTACAAGATGCGGCACATGGGGCAGCTTCCCCAGCAGATGGACGCGAACCTGCGCATGATGACCGGCCTGCAGGATCGGCTGCGGAGCAACGAAAACGCCATCCGCAGCGCGGAGGAGCGGCAGTCGTTCCTGGAGGCGCAGGCGGGGCTGGTCGGCAAATCGCTGCCTGCCCCCGCGGGCGGGCATGGAAAGGCGGAAACGGCGGCCCCTTCCGGCTCCGTCCATTCGCTGGAGTCCGAGCTGGCCCGGAAGAGGGAGCGTCTCGCGGACCTGAACGCGCGGTATACCGAGATGGTCCCCGAAGTCTCCTCCCTGAAGGCGGAGGTGGCGGAACTGGAGAAGCGGGTCGTCCAGGCGAGGCGGGCCCTCTCCCAGGAGCCGGCGGAGGGCCGTCGCGCGGGCCCCGCGGACGTCGATGCGGCCGCCCCGGCGGCCTACGAGGAGCTCCGCCAGATGCGGGCCCGGCAGAAAGCCGTCGCCGCCGAAATCGCCTCCCTGAAGAAGGAGAGGGAGGAGATCCGGAACGCCCTGGCCGCCGTGGAGGGCAAGGTCGCGCAGTCTCCGCTCCGGGAGCAGGAGATGATCGCGATGATCCGGGATTACGAGAACCAGAAAAGGTCGTACGACGACCTCCTGCGGAAGAAGCTGGAGGCGGACGTCTCCCAGAACCTCGAGAAGCGGCAGAAAGGGACGCAGTTCCAGATCCTCGATCCGGCGAACCTTCCGGAGGAGCCGTTCAAGCCGAACCGCCGGAAGGTGATGGGCGCCGCCCTGCTGGCTTCCCTGTTCCTCGGGTTCGGGCTGGCGATCGCCCTGGAGGCGGCGGACCTGCGGCTGCGCGACGTGAGCGACTTCCGCCACTATTACAAGGTGCCGATCCTCGGGTACATCCCGGCGCTTCGGGACCAGCGGCAGCGGCGGGTCGCCTCCATGCGCCGCGCGGCGGTGGTGGGGGGGCTGATCACGCTGACCATGGCGTTTTCCATCATCCTGCTGGTGTACCGGGACAAGATCCGGTCCATCCTGAATTTCTAGGGGCGGGCGAATGATCGGGCGGCTGATGGGTTTTCTCGGGTACGGGGGGGAGGCGCCGGAGGACCGGTACTCCCTCTTCCGGACCACGGACCAGATCTTCGCCGAGCAGCAGAAGAATTTCTGCTCCCGCTTCGAATACGCCGTCGACACGCACGGGTTGAAGGTCGTCGCGATCACCAGCTCCATCGCGGGGGAAGGGAAGACCGTTTCCACGGTGAACCTGGCCGGCAAGCTGGCGGGGACGGGACGCAAGAAGGTGGTCCTCGTGGACCTCGACCTGCGGAAGTCCGACCTCGCCAAGGGGCTGCGCTTCCCGTCGATCCCGGGAGTGGTGGAGCTGCTCCAGGGCGCCGCGGGCATGAAGGATGTCCTGCGGGAAGTGCTGTCCCAGGGGCTCGCCGTGATCCCGAGCGGCAGGCGCTTTTCCGACCCATGGGAATTGCTCAAGGGGGAAAGGTTCCGCAATTTCCTCGCGGAGCTTCGGGACCGGTACGACGTCGTCCTGCTGGACACCCCCCCGGTCGTGCCGGTGTCCGACGCGATCGCGCTCGGGGACCTCATCGACCGGTACGTCCTCGTCTTCCGGCTGGGCTACACCCCGCACAACCTGTTCCGCCAGTCGCTGGAAGACATCGGGGAGAAGAAGCTGCTGGGCGTCCTGCTGAACGGCGTGCCCCCCCGCTCCGAGAAGTATTACCAGCGGTACTACGGCAAGTATTACCTGAACCAGGAGCAGGGCTGACCGGGATGACCGTCGAAAGATCCCAGCGGGCCCGGAACGCGGCGATCATCGCCGACGCGTCGGTCACGATCCTGGGGTTTCTCGTGGCGTTCCACATATGGGACGCGTTCCGCCGCGACGACCCGCTCGATTTCCTGTCCCACGCCGCCCTGCTGCCGCTGATCCTGGCCATCTGGTTCCTCTTCCTCTCCCGTTTCGGGGCGTACCGCAACCCGGCGGAAAGCACCCGCATCGGATACGCGTACGCAGTGGTCCGGGCCGTGGGGGCCGGGCTGGCGCTGCTGATCGCCCTGCTGTTCCTCTTCAAGATCCAGTACGTGAGCCGCGCGGTCGTGGTGATGTTCGCCGGGCTGGACATCGTGCTCCTGCTGGCCGTCCGTCACGTGATCGTGTGGAATTTCTACCGGTCCCGGAGCAACGGCGGCGAATACCTGAAGGTCCTCGTGGTCGGCACGGGAAGTCGCGCCCGGCGCCTTGCGAAAACGCTGCGGGAGCACACGGTCTGGGGCGTCCACATCGTGGGATACCTTGATCTGGACGCGAACCTCGTCGGCGAGTCGATCGGCGGCTCCGACGTGCTGGGCGTGGTGGACGACATCAGCGCGGTCCTGAAGGCGAACGTCATCGACGAGGTGATCCTGGCGATCCCGCGCGCCATGATCTCCGACGTCGAGAGGATCGCTTACGCCTGCGAGGAGGAAGGCGTCCGGTTCCGCATCATGGCGGACGTTTTCAACGTCCAGGTGCCCCGGATGGAGCTGGTGTATTTCGGCAGCCTCCCGCTGCTGACGCTGCACCCCGTGGTCCAGGAGGAGTGGAAGGTCCTCGTGAAGAGGATCGTCGACCTCGCGATCACGATCCTGCTCCTGCCCGCGGTGCTGGCGTTGACGGCGGCGATCGCCGTCGCCATCCGGCTCGACACGGAGGGGCCCGTCTTCTTCGTCCAGGAGCGCGTCGGCCTCAAAAAACGTCTCTTCCGGATGTACAAGTTCCGCACGATGGTCGTCGGCAGCGAGAAGATGATGAAGGAGATCGAGGGGAAAAACGAGGCGGAGGGGCCGATCTTCAAGATCGCCCACGACCCGAGGATCACCCGGGTGGGGAAGTTCCTCCGCAGAACGAGCCTCGACGAGCTTCCCCAGGTGTTCAACGTGCTCCGCGGGGACATGAGCCTGGTCGGCCCGCGCCCCATGTCGGTCCGGGACGTGAGCCTTTTCGACAAGGGGATCCAGCGGAAACGGTTCAGCGTGAAGCCCGGCATCACCTGCCTGTGGCAGGTGTCCGGCCGCAGTCTCCTGCCTTTCTCGAAATGGCTGGAGCTCGACCTGTATTACATCTCCAACTGGTCGCTGGGGCTCGACTTCAAGATCCTTTGGAAGACCATACCCGCCGTGCTGCGGGGGACGGGGGCGATGTAGCCGGATGGCGGGGGAAGGCGAGTTCGTGGCCGGGCTGCGCCGGATCGCCCTGCGCGGGCTGGCGGCGATGTACCGTCCGGAGACCGGCCTGTTTTCTTTGCGGGTGCGCCGGGACGGGGCGAAGATCGTCGCCGAGGGGGAGAGCCTGCGGTACACGGCGATCGCCGTCATCGGCCTCGCCGGGGAAGACCCGGAAGCGGTTTCGACGGTCCTGGCCGGCGGGAAGCTTCCGGACGTCTGTGCGCGCCTGGCCGCAACGGTCGCGGAAGGGCCCGATCCGGGGAACGGCTGGATGGCGCTCGGGGACGTGTCGGCCGTTTTCTGGGCCTGCTGCGCGGCCGGTTACCCCGATCGGAAGGGGGTGCTGGAGCGCCTCGTGCGGCTGCGGCCCGAAGACGGGCGCTGGCCGACGGTGGAGGTCGCCTGGGCGCTGGCCGCGCTCTGCAGCGATGCGCATTCCGCGGAAGGGATGCGGGAGCGGCTGGCGAGGCGCCTCGTCCTGTCGCAAATCGGGCGCACGGGCGTTTTTCCCCACCGGATCGACGGCGGCTCGGGTCTGAGGTCGCACGTCGCCTGCTTCGCCGACATGGTCTACCCGATCCACGCCCTTTCCCTCCACCATGCCCTGTCGGGGGACCCCGCATCGCTGGCCGCCGCCGAGCGGTGCGCGGGCCGGATCTGCGGGGAACAGGGAGCGGCCGGGCAATGGTGGTGGCATTACGACCGCCGGACGGGGGAGGTCGTCGAGCGGTACCCCGTCTACGCCGTGCACCAGGACGCCATGGCGCCGATGGCGCTGTTCGCCCTCGAGCGGGCGGGCGGCACGGATTACGGTCCCAACGTTTCCAGGGGGCTTGCGTGGCTCGCGGAATCCCCGGAACTGGGCGGCGGGTCGCTGGTCGACCGGAAGGCGGATGTCGTCTGGAGGAAGGTGGCCCGCCGGGGGCCGGGGAAGCTCACCCGGTACCTCCAGGCGGCGGCTTCGAGGGTCCATCCCTCCTTCCGCCTTCCGGGGGTGGACGCGCTGTTCCCCCCCGTTTCCATCGATTACGAAGACAGGCCCTACCACCTCGGGTGGCTTCTTCACGCGTTCCCGGGGGGGCGGGCGGAACGGATGGAGGCGGGAAGAGGGCGGTGACCGCGCTACGGCACCTTTTTTCCATACCCATCGACGCCTTGACGCTGGAGGAGGCGCTCGACCGGGTCGACGAAACGATCGCCCGGGGGGGGAGGCTGCGGATCGGGGTCGTCAACGCCGCGAAGATCGTTTCGATGCGGAGCAACGACCTGCTGCGCGACAGCGTGCTCTCCTCCGACCTGATCCTGGCGGACGGGGTCTCCGTGGTGTGGGCCGCCCGGATGCTGGGGCGCCCGCTGCCGGAGCGGGTCGCCGGCATCGACCTCATGATGGGGATGCTCCGGCGGGGGAACGAGCGGGGATACGGCGTGTTCTGCCTCGGCGCGACCGACGGCGTGCTCGACGCGGTCGCCGCGAGGCTGGCCGTCGATTACCCGAACCTGCGGCTGGCCGGGCGGCGGAACGGCTACTTCTCCGAAGAGGAGGAGGGCGAAGTCGCCGGGCTCGTCGCGTCGGCGAAGCCCGACATCCTGCTCGTGGCGATCACCTCCCCGAAGAAGGAGAAATTCCTCGCGCGGTGGGCCGACCGGATGGGGGTTCCGGTCTGCCACGGGGTGGGCGGATCCTTCGACGTCTACGCGGGGAAGGTGCGGCGCGCGCCGGAACGGTGGCAGCGGCTCGGCCTCGAATGGCTCTACCGCGTCAAGCAGGAGCCCCGCCGCCTCTGGCGGAGGTACCTGACCACGAACACGGTATTCTGCACGATGGTCCTTTCCGAGCTATTCAAACGTCGCCCGCGCGCCGGCGCGGGATGACCGCCTCCCGCTCCGGAAAATGATCCGCCTGGCGCTGCTGTATTCCTTCTGCGCCCTGCTGGCGGTCTACGCCTGGGGGGACTGGTACAAGTCGCTCTGCGGCCTCGTCCTCCTGATCGCCGTCGTCGAGCATCCCGACATGCCCAAGTCCATGTTCGGGATCCAGGGCCTCAACCCCTGGAACGCCCTTCTCCTGATCGTCGTCCTCGCGTGGGCCCGGAGCCGCGGCGAGGAAGGGCTTTCCTGGGACATGCCGCGCCACGTCACGTTGCTGCTGCTGGCTTACCTTGCGGTCGTCCTCTGGGCCTTTTCCCGCATGATGGCGGATCCGAACCCGGCATTCCGCGAGGCGTTCCCGGTCGGCTACCTGGTGAGCGAGTACCTGGTCAACTGCGTCAAGTGGGTCGTCCCGGGGCTGCTGCTCTTCGACGGGTGCCGGAGCCGCTCCCGGTTCACGCTGGCCCTTCTTTCGCTGCTGGGCGTCTACCTGCTCCTGGGGCTGCAGGTGGTCCGCTGGATCCCGCCCGGCGTTGCGGTAAGCGGAGAAGAGCTGACCGCGAGAAGCCTCAAGATCCTCATGAACGAGGTCGGTTTCCACAGGGTGAACCTGTCGATGATGCTTTCCGGCGCGTCGTGGGCCTGCATCGCCGCGGCCGCCCTGTTCGAGCCGGGGAAGCGCAGGGTCCCGTTCTACGCGGGCTTCGTCGGGCTCGTCTACGCACAGGCGCTGACCGCGGGGCGCGTGGGGTACGCGAGCTGGGCCGCGGTGGGGATGTTCCTCGCCTTCCTCCGCTGGAGGAAGATCCTCCTGCTCGTCCCCGCGGTCGCCCTGGCGATCTTCGTGTTCGTCCCGGGCGTATCGGAGCGGCTGGCGCAGGGCTTTTCCCCGGATTCCCGCGATTCGGGCCCCGCCCTCGCCGAATCGGGGTT
>CAZTFC010000076.1:0-7814 GCA_964612075.1 uncultured bacterium | reverse complement strand
TCTGGAAGCTCATGAAGAAGGGCGGCGGCGGCGAGCCGTCGGGGGAGCTGGCCGACGCCATCGGCAAGGCGTTCGGGAGCTTCGGCGACTTCAAGAAGACATTCAACCAGGCCGCGGCGACGCGGTTCGGGTCCGGATGGGCCTGGCTGCTTCTCCGGGACGGGAAGCTCGCCGTCGAATCCACGGCCAACCAGGACAACCCCGTCATGGACGGCGGGAAGCCGATCCTGGGCCTCGACGTCTGGGAGCACGCGTATTACCTGAAGTACCAGAACCGGCGTCCGGAGTACGTCGACGCGTGGTGGAACACCGTCGACTGGGCGCAGGTCGAGGAGAATTACCGCCGGGCAAGATAGCGGATGCGGGCCGGCCCCGGCTCCCCGCCGGGGCCGGCCCGCGACGGGTCACAACCCGGCGGGCTTCTTCAAGGAAGATCGACCGCCCCTCAGCCCGTCAAGGAAATGAAAAAGAGCGAGGACCGGGTGGCGCCAGGCCATCCGGGGCCCCGCGTACCGCATGACCTTCCTCATCTCCTCCCGCATCCCCGGCTTGAAGCAATGCGTGGCGCAGTCGGCGCAGGTCGGCTTGTCCGCCCGGTACGGGCAGCGCTCGACCCGGTTCCGCGCGTATTCCCATAGCCCGCCGCATTTTTCGCAGAGTCCGTCGCCGACCCCGTGATGGCCCCGGCAATAGATGCCGATCATCACGCGGACGGTCTCGAGCTCCCGGGCGACGCGGCGCTCCGCGGGCCCCGCCTTCGTCATCCGTTCCCTCCTTATCCGGCGTCCCGCAAAGTCTATCCGACTCCCTCGCCCCCGACAATCGCGGCCGCATTCCCGGGGATGCCGCCCGGCGTCCGCGCCCGTCGGGTAATTTTCCCGTCCGGGACGGCGACCTTTCCGTGATGAAATAGGAAGAGCGACATACCGGCACGATGCCAGCCGTTCCCACGGAGGGTGGGCCATGCCGCCAGATATCGCCATCACGACACGCATACTCCGGTTGCAAGCATCCCTGCGGGCGGTTGCGGGCGAGGAGCGGCTCGCGGAAACGGTTGTCCGCGGGCTGGAGGCGCTGCCCGGTGTTTCCGGATGCTTCGTCCGCATCGAAGGAACGGTCCCCGACCCATCCCGCGCGCGCCCGGACGACCGACTGTCCCCTCGGGACGCCGACTCGAGGAAGTTCCCTCTTCGCACGGGCGGGTCGGAATACGGCGCCCTGTTCCTGGCGGTGTCGGACGGGGCGGCGTTCGAGCCGTATTCGCCGTTCGTCGAAAACACGGCCGCCCTCATGGCCCTGCTCGTAGAAAACGGGCGGAACGCGAAGGCGCTGGCGGAGGCGGGGCGGCGGCTTTCCCATGCCCGGGACCTGACCCGTTACATCATCGAGCACATGCGGGGCGCCGTGGCCGTCCACGACCGGGACATGCGCTATCTCTACGTCAGCCGGCGGTACATGGAGGATTACCAGGTCAAGGAGAAGGACGTCATCGGCAGGCACCACTACGAGGTGTTCCCGGACCTTCCCGAAAAGTGGAGGGAAGCGCACCGGCGCGCGCTGGCGGGAGAATGCTCGAGCGGCGACGACGATCATTACCTCCGGGAAGACGGGGCGGAGTTCTGGACCCAATGGGAATGCCGGCCCTGGTACGAGGCGGACGGCTCCATCGGCGGGATCATCGTCTACACCGAGGTCGTCAACGAGCGGAAGCGGGCCATGGATTCGCTCGCGGAGGAGGCGACCCGGAGGAGGCTGCTGATCGAGCAGTCGCGCGACGGCATCGTCGTCCTCGACGAGTCCGGGAAGGTCTACGAGGCGAACCGGCGGTTCGCCGAGATGCTCGGGTACTCCCCGGAAGAGGCGCGGCGGCTCCATGTGTGGGATTGGGAACACGTCTCTTCGCGCGAACGGATCCTCGAGATGATCCGGGACGTCGACGAGGCCGGCGACCACTTCGAAACGGTCCACCGCCGCAAGGACGGCGCGCTGGTCGACATGGAGATCAGCACCAGCGCCGCCGTGATCGGGGGCCGCAAGCTGGTCTTCTGCGTTTGCCGCGACATCTCCGAGCGCAGGAGGGCGGAAGAATCGCTGCGCGAGAGCGAGGCGCGCCTGCGGGCCATTTTCGACTCGGCCCGGGAGTTCATCTACCTGCAGGACACCGACCTGCGCTACACACACTGCAACAAGGCCATGACGGAGATGTTCGGCCGCCCCCTCGAGGAGATCATCGGCCGGACCGCCGCGGACCTGTACGGGGAGGAATACCGCGAGGCGATCGACGAGGTCGACCGCAGGGTCCTCGCAGGGGAGTCCGTGCAGGGCACCTACCTGCGCACGGTCCGGGGCGCCGCGCGGGTCATCTCCACCAGCAAGTCACCGGTGTACGACGCCGCCGGGAAGGTGGTGGGGCTCTGCGGCGTGTCGAAGGACATCACGGAGGAGGTCCGGATCCGGGAGCAGATGCGCCAGGCCCAGAAAGTCGAGGCCATCGGTCGGCTGGCCGGGGGGGTGGCCCACGACCTGAACAACATGCTTTCCCCCATCATCGGCTACGGGGAGCTGCTGCTGGGAGAGCTGAGCCTCGGGGACGCTCGGCGTGAGTCGGTGAACCAGATCCTTCGCGCCGGGAACCGGGCCCGGGACCTGGTCCGGCAGCTGCTGGCCTTTTCCCGGAAGCAGACGCTGGAATTCCGGCCCGTGGACCTCAACGAGACGGTCAAGGGATTCGAAAAGCTGCTGCGGCGAACCCTGCCCGAGGACATAGATATCGAGCTCGACCTGGCGCCGGGCATCCCGCGGGTCAACGCGGACGTCGGCCAGATCGAGCAGATCATCATGAACCTCGCCGTGAACGCCGCCGACGCCATGCCGGGCGGCGGCAGCCTGACCATCGAGACCGCCGTCGCGGAACAGTCCGAGGCGCAGGCGGCGCGGGAGGGGGTGAAGCCGGGCCGGCACGTCAGGGTGGCCGTACGGGACACCGGCTGCGGCATGGATAAGGAGACCCTGGACCAGATTTTCGAGCCGTTCTTCTCCACCAAGGGCGAGCGCGGAACCGGCTTGGGCCTGGCCACGGTGTACGGCATCGTCCAGCAGCACGGCGGCAACATCTGGGTGGACAGCGAGCCGGGGAAAGGGGCGGCTTTCAACATATACCTTCCCGTGGCCGAAAACGCGCCGGCGGCGGAAAGGGAGACGCGGGGGGAAACGGTCGACCTGAAGGGCAGGGAAACCGTCCTGCTGGTGGAAGACAACGAACAGGTCCGCACCCTGGCCCGGGAGATCCTCAAGCGGCAGGGGTACACGATCCTGGAGGCGAGGGACGGCCGCGAGGCGCTGGCCCTGGCGACCTCCCGCGAAGGTCCTCTGCACCTACTGCTGACCGACGTGGTCCTGCCCGGCATGAACGGCAGGGAGCTCTATAACGAGGCGGTCCGGCTCCACCCGGACCTGAAGGTCCTGTACATGTCCGGCTACTCGGAGGACGTCATCGCCCACCGGGGGGTGCTGGACGAAGGCGTCCGCTTCATCCAGAAGCCGTTCTCCGTCCAGGGGCTGGCGGCCAGGGTCCGGGAGGCCCTGGGGCGGGCCTGACAAAGGGGCCGGCAAAGGGGCGGTTTCGACTTGCCGATCTCCTCGACGACCTCGACGGCAAGACCGTTGCCGGTCGATTCGGCGGGCATCGCGCAAAGCAGCACCGCCTCGTGTTCCGCGGAGATCATGAACCGTATCGCGCGGACCAGCTCCTCTTGCGTCGTCTTCCGGGAGCGATGGCGTAAAATCGATCCTTGTCAGCCAAAGGATCGAAAAAGGCGGAAGCGATCATGAGAGAACCGAGGAGCGAAACGCCCGGTCGGCCGGCCGCCGCCCCCGCATGGCTTGCCGGCTGGATGGAAGCGCACGGCATCACCCTTTGGGGCACGGCGGACCTCCGGGGGTTCCCGACGCCGGCGGACGGGACGGGGAGCGCGTTCCCCCGCGCCGTGTCCTTCGCGGTCCGGATGGATCCCGGAATCATGCGGAGCGTCCGGAACGGCCCCAACCGGGCCTACGCCGACGAATACGCCAGGGTGAACAACCTCATAAATGCGTTGTCCGCGGAGCTGGCGGGAGAAATCGGGGGCCGGGGGTTCCGCGCCCTGGCTCTTGCCGCTTCGGAACGGACGGACGAGGAGAACATCCGGGGCGACTTTCCCCACAAGACCGCGGCGACGAGGGCGGGGCTGGGCTGGATCGGCCGCCACTGCCAGCTTGTCACGCGCCCGTTCGGCCCGTGGGTCCGGCTGGGGACCGTATTCACCGACCTGGAGCTTCCGTGCGGGCCGGCGGCGGAGGAGGATTCCTGCGGCGGCTGCTCCCGGTGCGTCGAGGCCTGCCCCGCGAAGGCCTTGACGGGCAACGCGTGGCGCCCGGGGGCTCCGCGCGAGGAGCTTCTGGACGCCCGGGCGTGCGACGCGTGGAAGAAGGAGCATTACCGGCAATACCACGGCGGGCACAACTGCGGAATCTGCACCTCGGCCTGCCCGTTCGGCCGCTGACCCCTTCAGCCGTTTTTCGCCCGGGACAGTCGCATGGTCCTGCGCCAGAGGGTGGAGCGGTGGATGCCGAGCATCTCGGCGGCCCGCCCGACTTTCCCCCCGGCCCGGGCCATGGCGCGTTCGATCTCCTCCATCTCCGGGGGGCCGGATCGCGGCGGCGTCGAAGCCGCTTCCCGGTATTCCAGGAGATGGCGGAGGAAGGCGGCGTCCACGGTCCGGCCTGTGCGCACCACGCTCAGCCGCTCGCAGAGGTTGCGCAGCTCCCGGACGTTCCCGGGCCACGGGTACCGGGTGAGGAAGGGGGGAGCGTCCTCGGAAAAGACGAACCGGCGGCGGTCCCGCGGGAATAGCGTGTCGAGGAAGTGCCACGTCAGCGGCATGATGTCGTCGCGCCGCTCCCGCAGGGGGGGGATGAAGAGGCTGAGCACGTTGAGCCTCCAGAAGAGGTCCCTGCGGAAATGCCCTTCCTCCACGTGGCGGTGCAGGTCCCGGTTCGTCGCGCACAGGACGCGGACGTCGACCGGGATCACGCGGTCGTGCCCCAGGCGGCTCACCTCCCGCTCCTGCAGGATGCGGAGCAGCCTCCCCTGCAGGCTCAAGGGGATCTCGGATATCTCGTCGAGGAAGATCGTGCCTCGGTGCGCCAGCTCGAACAGCCCGGGCTTGCCCTTCCTCCGGGCACCCGTGAACGCCCCTTCCACATAGCCGAAGAGCTCGCTCTCCAGGAGCGCCTCCGGGAGGGCGGCGCAGTTCACGGCGACGAAGGGGCCGTTCCTGCGGCTCCCCGCCGTGTGGATGCTCTGCGCGAAGAGCTCCTTCCCGACGCCCGTTTCCCCGTGCAGGAGCACGGTCGCGTCCACCCCGGCATACTGCCGCGCGGCGTCGATCGCCTCCGTCAGCTGGGGGCTGCTCCCGTAGATGTCCATGAAGCGGAATTTCGCGACGTGCCCCTGGCTGTAGACCTCCCGGCGGACCTGCTCCTCCATGGACTGGATCTTCGTGATGTCCTGGAAGGTCGCCACCGCCCCGACGACCTCTCCCCGGACCCGGATCGGGATCCGGTTCACCAGGATCTTGGATTGGCCGAGGTCGACGAACCCGCCGATGTCCTGGCTGCCGTTGCGCAGGGCGTCCGTGAAGCTGATCGACGGGATTACGCGCTCAGCGGGGCTTCCCAGCGCTTCCTCCAGGGGGATGCCCGTCACCGACTGCGCGACCGGGTTGAAGATCGTGATCTTCCCCTCCCGGTCCACCGCGATGATCCCCTCGTACGTGTAATCCAGCATCGCCTTGAGCTCGTTGGTCCGGCGGGCCTCGAGGCGGCGCGCGTACACGATCCGCTTGGCCTCCTCCAGGGCGAGCTTGATGGACCCTTCTCCCGACCCCAGGAGGACGGCAGGCACTTCCCGCTCCCTCGCGATCCGGGTCGTGATGGCCCCCCCGAGGATGACCTGCGCCCCTTCCCGGATCGCCTTCTCCACGACGCGGGGGGCGTCCCTTTCCGAGGCGAGGTCGTGGCAGGCAAGTTTCAGGTTCAGGAAAGGGAGGAAATCGTAAAGATTCGCGATCATGTTGGGGAAGGCCACGACGGCCATCGCCGGGTTCTCCGACCGGACCTCCTTCTTCGCCCTGGCCAGGGCCGAGACGATGTCGGTGCTGGTCAGGTGGATCTCGACGATCGGGGTCCGGATGCCTTCTTTCCTGAGGAGCATCGCCGTCCCGCCGCGCGCGACGAAAACCTCCGCTCCCTGGCTCTCGAGCCGGCGGGCGACCGGCACGGCCTCGCTGAGCAGCGCCTCCACGACCTCGACCTTGTCCCTTCCGGAAACGGACCGGAGGACATGGCGATACTCTTCGGCAATGGCGCGGTCGGGGGCGACGAACACGATGTTCATGTCGTTTCCTTCAACGGGCGATGTTGCGTAATGTAGCATCCGTTGCGAAACGTGGCAACGAAATGCAACATAATGAGCGGTACCGTAAAGGCATGCCGACAAAAAAGCCAACAATTACAGAGAACTATGAATATTGTATGCGGGTGGCATTTTGGCACGACAGTTGAACTTGACCTGTGATACAGTTTTTTCTTCCTGAATAATTTTTTTAGCCTCTTGGTGAAATCACGCTGCGTCCGGAGGTGCCCTTGAAAACGATCAGGCAAGCCGACATCTGGGTCGGCTGCTTCCTTGCCGTCCTTGGGCTATTGATAGTTTTCGCCGCATCGGGCATCCGGATCGGCGTCGAAAGGGCCCTTTCCCCGCGTTTCTTCCCTTCCGTCCTCGGCTGGACGATCTTCGCCTGCGGGGCCGCGCTCGCCTTCAAGTCCTGGCGCTTCGCGGGGGAGGACATCAAGATTAACTGGCCGGACCGCGAGGGGGTCGGCGCCATCGTGGTCTGCCTCGTACTGCTGGCGGCGTACATCGTCCTCATGAAGCCGCTGGGCCTGCCCATCGCGACGCTCCTGTACGTCACCGCCAACATCTGGTTCCTGAAGCCGGAGAAGTGGGGCGTGGCGATCCTGTCCGGCATCGTCCTCGGCATCATCTCGTACGTCGTTTTCATTTACTACCTTGAGCTGTCGTTCCCGGTCGGTTCCATCCTGGAGCGGCTCGGGCTGGAGGGGTGACATGAGTTTTTCCTTCGAGCACCTTTTCCAGGGGTTCGTGACGGCGTTGTCCCTCCAGAACCTGATGTGGGCCCTCATCGGCTGCTTCATCGGCACGCTGGTCGGGGTGCTCCCCGGCATCGGCCCCGCCTCCGGGATCGCGATCCTCCTCCCGCTGACCACGGTGCTTCCGCCGACGTCCGCGATCATCATGATGGCCGCCATCTACTACGGCGCCATGTACGGCGGGTCGACGACCGCGATCGTCGTCAACATCCCCGGGGAGGCGTCCTCCGTCCCGACCGCCATCGACGGCTACGAGATGGCGAAGCAGGGGAAGGCCGGGCCCGCGCTCGCGATCTGCGCGATCTCATCGTTCGTCGCGGGGACGATCGGCCTGATCGGCCTCACCTTCTTCGCGCCGCTCCTGGCCGACGTCGCCGTGGTGTTCGGACCCCCGGAGTATTTCGCGCTCATGTTCATGGCGCTGACGCTGGTCATCAGCCTCTCCGGCCGAGCCCTCCTCAAAGGGATCATCTCCATGGCCATCGGGCTCACGACCTCCCTGATCGGCCAGGACCCGCTCACCGGGGCCGCCCGCCTGACCTTCGGCTTCCCGCAGCTGCTGGCCGGCGTCGACTTCATCAGCGTCATCGTGGGGCTCTTCG
>CAZTFC010000075.1:0-7837 GCA_964612075.1 uncultured bacterium | reverse complement strand
TAAGCGGCCCCGCCTGTCGCGCCATCTCCCGGATCGCCGCCCGGGCGACGTCCGGGTAGTCCGGCGCGTCGCAGTAGCGGGCCGAGGACGCGGGATCGAGGAATTTGAGGTCGGGCATGTAGATGTCGACGACGCCCTCGAGCTCCCGCAGCGTCTCGACGCGCTCGTATCCCCCGCAGTTGTAGACGACCGGCAGGGAGAAGCCCCGCGCGGCGGCCAGCCCGAGCGACTCCACGATCTGCGGGGTCGCGTGGGTCGGGGTCACCAGGTTCAGGTTGTGGCACCCCGCGCGCTCGACATCGAGGAAGACGCCCGCCAGCTCCTCCGCGGAAACCTCCTCCCCTTCCATGAGATGGCTGATCCCGTAGTTCTGGCAGAAGACGCAGCACAGGGGACAGCCGGAGAAGAAGACGGTCCCCGACCCGTTGCGCCCCACCAGGGGGGCCTCCTCGCCGAAATGCGGTCCGTACGACGCGACGACGGCGCGCGCCCCGACCCCGCAGGTCCCCCGCTCGTCCGAAGCGCGGTCGACGCCGCACATCCGGGGGCAGATATCGCAGGCCCGCAGCCGTTCCTTCAGCCTGCGCGCCTTCCGCACGAGCATGATCGCGTCCACTACGCGTCCCCCTCCGGGAACTCCCGGGCGCAAACGGAACAGGCAAAGTATAATGATAATTCCACGAAGACGCCTCGCCGTCGAAAAAGCGTTCGGGAGGGCATGCAAGGATGGACCCGATGTACCGCAAGAGGGATCCCCACTACAAGTTCAAGAGGTTCTACCTTTACCTGCTCGCGTTCGGCGTCATGCTGTTCGGCGTCTTCGCGATGCTGTTCCGGACCTTCGAGCATCCCCTGTACGGCCACATCGACTTCGGCCGCTTCCACCTGTGGATCGGCGCCGCGTTCATCATCCTGTCCGCGGTGATCCTGCGGCTGATAAAGCACAAGTTCTGACCCGATGGGCCCATCGGAATTCTCCAGGGACTACCTGGTCCACTATTACGAGATCGACCGAAGGAGGAGGCTGACGCTGCCGGCGCTGATGCATTATTTCGAGGATATCGCCACCCTCCACAGCGAAGCGCTCGGGGTCACGCTCGAGCGATACTTCGAAACCGGGCAGCTGTTCCTTCTCCTGAAATGGGACATCGCCGTCCGCTCCATGCCCGCCTTCAACGAGACCGTGCGGATTTCGACCCGCCCCACCACGTTCCGGCGGTTCCTGGCGAACCGGGAATACGCCGTCTTCGGCAAGGGCGGCGCGCCGCTGGCCGAGGCGCGATCCGTCTGGGCCTTCACGGACATCCGCCTGAAGAGGCCGGTCCGCGTGCCCGAAGAGATCTTCGCCGCCTTCGGGGTGCCCCCGGAATCCGCGGCGTCCTTCGACCCGCTGGAGGACCTTCCCGGGATCGCCGCGGGATCGGCCCCGCACCCGATCCATGTCGGCCCGGCCGACCTGGACAACAACGGACACGTCAACAACGTCCGGTACGTCGAATGGGCGCTCTGGTCGCTTCCGGCCGATTTCCCCCCCGGCCACGAGGCGTCCAGGGTCCGGGTCCACTACAAGAAGGAGCTTTTGCCCGGCGAGGAGGCCGACCTGTTCACCGAAATCTCCGGCGTGGACGGCGGGTTGATCTCCGGGCATTCGATTCGCTGCGGGGAGCGCGAGATCTGCGATATCAGGATCCAATGGCGTGAGGCTTGACATCCCTTGCGGTTCGAATCATAGGTACTCCATGGCCGAAGCTTCCGCGAAGCGCCCGCAGTCCAGGGGAGAGGAGATCGCCAACAGCGTGAGCCACGGCGCCGGGCTGCTGGCGTCGCTGGCCGCCGCCCCGTTCCTGGTCTACTCCGCGCTTCACCGGGGGAGCGCGGCCGCCGTCGCGGGGGCCGCCGTCTTCGCGGGATCGGTGATCCTTTTGTACCTGTTCTCCACCCTGTATCACGCCCTTCCCTGCCCCCGGGCCAAGTCCGTGTTCCGGGCGCTGGACCACGCGGCGATCTTCCTGCTGATCGCCGGCACGTACACGCCGTTCACCCTGGGGGTCCTCCGCGGCGCGTGGGGCTGGACGCTTCTGGGACTGGTGTGGTGCACGGCCGTCGCCGGCATCGCCCTGACCGCGGCCGGAGGCGTCCGCCACCCGAAGCTCTCGATGGCGCTCTACCTGGCCATGGGATGGGTCGCCGTGGCCGCGGTGAAGCCGTTGTGGCTCCGGATGCCCTGGGGCGGCCTCGTCCTGCTGGCGGCGGGCGGCATCGCCTACACGGCGGGCACGGCGTTCTACGCGGCGAAGCGGCTCCGGTACGCGCACTTCGTCTGGCACCTGTTCGTGATCGCCGGCACCTCCTGCCATTTCGCCGCCGTCCTTCGGTACGCCGGGTGACCGCCCCCATGGACATGCGGAACCGTTCGACCCTCTTCGAGGGGCTGGTGGTGAAGATCGAGCAGATGGAGGTGCGGGTCGGCGAAAAGGGGTGGCACGTCTTCCAGGTCGTGAGGCACCCGGGCGGGGTGGGGGTCCTGCCGCTGCACGAGGACGGCACGGTCACCCTGATCCGGCAGCTTCGCCCCGCCGTGGGGAAGAGGCTGCTCGAGATCCCGGCGGGACGGCTGGACCCGGGGGAGGACCCGGCCGAATGCGGCCGCCGCGAGCTGACCGAGGAGACGGGGCTTGTCGCGGGATCGATCCGGCCGCTGGGCTTCTTCTACCCGTCTCCCGGCGTCTTCGACGAGATGCTCCACCTGTACCTCGGGACGGACCTCTCCCAGGGGGTTCCCCACCCCGAGCACTACGAGGAGATCGAGACGGTGCGGATCCCCCTCGAGGAGGCGCTCCGGATGGCCGCGGACGGCGAAGAGATCCTGGACGCCAAGACGATCGTGGCGCTCCTGCGCGCGGGGCGGCCCTCCCGCTAGGGAATCGTGGTACATTCCTTGAGCGCTCCCCCATAACTTCCCGAAAGGATCGTGCTTATGGCGCGCGTCAACGAGCATTACCTGAAGCTTTCGGCCGGCTACCTCTTCCCGGAGATCGGCCGCCGGGTCCGGGCGTTCGCCGAGGCGAACCCGTCCGCGAAGATCATCCGGCTCGGGATCGGGGACGTCACCCGCCCCCTGCCGCCCGCCGTCCTCAAGGCGTTCCACGACGCCGTGTCCGAGCTCGGCGAGGAGAAGACCTTCATGGGGTACGGGCCCGAACAGGGGTACGGCTTCCTCATCGACACGATCATCGAAAAGGCGTACGCGCCGCTGGGCGTCCGCCTCAAGCCCTCCGAGATCTTCGTCTCCGACGGCTCCAAGTGCGACACCGCGAACATCCTCGACATCTTCGCGCTCGACAACCGGGTCGCCATCGCGGACCCGGTGTACCCGGTCTACAACGACACGAACGTCATGCTCGGCCGCTCCGGCCCCCCGGACGAGCGGGGGTATTACCAGGGGATCGTCTACCTGCCCTGCACGGAAGAAAACGGGTTCTTCCCCGCCCTGCCGAAGGAGCGGGTGGACATCGTCTACCTCTGCTCCCCCAACAACCCCACCGGAATGGTCGCGGACGCGCGGCAGCTGAAAGGGTGGGTCGACTACGCGCTGGCGAACGACTCCGTGATCTTCTTCGACGCCGCCTACGAGGCGTTCATCACGGAGCCCGGGTACCCCCGTTCCATCTACGAGATCGAGGGCGCCAGGCGATGCGCCATCGAGTTCCGCAGCTTCTCCAAGACCGCCGGCTTCACCGGC
Organism: uncultured bacterium; assembly: GCA_964612075.1. Classification (GTDB taxonomy): domain Bacteria; phylum Desulfobacterota; class Deferrimicrobia; order Deferrimicrobiales; family Deferrimicrobiaceae; genus UBA2219. Next base: position 4,095 of record CAZTFC010000075.1, on the reverse strand, counting down.
GTCCGGTGCGCCTTCACCGTGGTGCCGGAAGAGGTCTCGGCGAAGACGCCCTCCGGGGAGCCGGTGCCGCTGAACCGGCTCTGGAACCGGCGGCAGACCACGAAGTTCAACGGAGTGTCCTACCCCGTGCAGAAGGCGGCCGCCGCGGTCTACTCCGACGAGGGGTGGCGCCAGACCATGGAGACCATCGAGTACTACATGGGGAACGCCCGGGTCATCCGGGAAGGGCTCAAAAGCGCGGGGTTCACGGTGTACGGGGGCGTGAACGCCCCCTATATCTGGCTCAAGACCCCCGGCGGGATATCGTCGTGGGAGTTCTTCGACAAGCTGCTCACGGGCTGCCACGTGGTGGGCACCCCGGGAAGCGGATTCGGCCCGTCCGGCGAGGGGTTCTTCCGCCTGTCCGCCTTCGGCAGCCGTGACAACATCGCCGAAGCGGTGGAGCGGATCCGGAAGAATCACTGACGGGAAAACAACAGGGGCGCCGCCCCGGCGATCCGTCCGCCGGGAGCGGCGCCCCCGCGATGCCTTCGACCCCCTTCCCCTACCGGGCGGCCCGTCCCGCCGAATCTCCGTCCTTCGGAATGCGCCTGCCGCTCGCGATCAGCGTGTCCAGCTTGTGGCTGATGGAGATCCGGATGTTCTGGATCGCCTCCTTCCTCGTGTCGCCGTAAGCGCGGACGCCGGGCAGCGCGGGGCACTTCGCCCGGTATCCGCCATCCTCTTTCGGATCCAACAGCACCGTGTACGTGTAGGTTTTCATCCTGCTTCCTCCACCGCGGTTTCCTTGTGTCTCCCGAGGGCGGCCCCGCCGGGAAGCGGAGCGGCCCGATGCCCGTGCGAACGCCGGCGGAACGGACGGCGGCGTCTTCAGGTCCTTCAGGGTCGGCGGAACGTTTCGGGAATCAGAGGATCGGCGGACGGTAGATCCTTGGAAGGTGCGCGGAGCTGTGGATGGTCACGGACAGGGGAGAGATCCTTCCCCCGTCGGAAAGGGGCGCGAATTGCGGGGCGAACGACTCGCCGAGCGCTTCCATGCCGAGCAGCGGGAAACCGGACTCGCAGGCGTCCGTCCCGTCTTCGCCGGTTTCCTCGTGCTGGGCGTACTGAAGAGGGGCGGCGGCGCGCAAGGCCAGGCCGGGCCCGCCCGGAAGAAATACGTACCCGCCCGACCCGCCGATGGACACGATCATCATGCATGCCACCGCGAGGACGACGAATCTCACCGCATCGCTTCGAGCAGCAACCCGGCCCATGGTTTCCCCCGGCAGGGACTATTCATCGCATAAAATCGGGCAGATGGCAACCGGGTTGTTTCCGGTAGCAGGATCAGTTCCTGGCGCGATGCAGGATCAGTCCGTGGGACGGATCGTACGGGGAAACGCCGACGGTGACCCGGTCCCCGGGGATGACCCGGATGTGGAACCGCCGCATGCCGCCGCCGAGCTTGGCCGAAAGCGTCTGGCCGTTTTCCAGCCGGACGACGAACGTCCCGCCGCCGCGGGCCTCCACGACGGTCCCTTCCAGGTTGGCGAGATCTTCCTTGGCCATTCGGATACGTTATCACGGATTCCACGTCCGGAACCGGACGCGGAGAATCATTTCCGGGGGTTTTTCTCGTGGAGGGCCTTGAACCAGCGCTCGAGGTTGTCCTTGTAGACCAGCGCCAGGAAGATGACGACGACCGCCGCCCCCGCCAGCAGCGACAGCTCCATGTACTTCTGCTGGCGAAGGAAGGACCCTCCGAAGGTGAGCATGATCGTGCCCAGCAGGCGCCCCGTCGCCCCGATCCAGATGAACGTCAGCAGGGGCAGGTGGCCGAGGCCGAGGATGTAGCAGAGGTAATCCTTGGGGAACCCGGGAAGAAGGAACAGCAGGAAGACCAGGAACCCTCCCTTGTGATGGAGCAGGAAGTCGAAGCGCTCCATGGTCCTGGGGTCGACCAGCCGGTCGACCGCCGGCCGCCCGAAGATCCTCGAAAGCTGGAAGGCGATGACGGACCCGAGCGTCAGCCCGATCGTGTTCAGCAGGATCCCGATGTACGGGCCGTAAAGGTACCCGCCGAGGAACCCGGAGACCTCCCCCGGGATGGGAGCGGCGATCACCTGGACGACCTGGAGGAAGATGAACCCCGCGAAGCTCCACATCCCGAGCGACTCGAGGAAGCGGGTCAGACGCTCCCGGTCGAAGAAGAACCCGACCAGCCCCGTCCAGTACAGCAGCACCCCAAGCCCGACGACGATGAAAAGAAGAAGAAGGAACTTGAGCCAGGTCCCGTTCCGCGGCGGCTTACCTTTCGGCTCGACGGGCATCCGCGTCAGCGCACCGTGATCCGGAACACGCGACGCGGGCCGACGGCGGAGGCCGCGGAGCAGAGCGTCGTCCCGGGGGATACCCCCCGGAAGCCGATCCCTCCCGGCAGGTCCACGGGCACGGCGACCTTCAGGTCGTCGCAGATGGCGCCCCGCGCCGGGCACACGATCTCGCCGGACGCGCAGATGTCGAACGATTCGCCGACCTTCAGCGCGACCGGGAAATAGCCGGGATCCTTCGCCCCGCCCTCCTGGGCCGAAGCGGCATGGAAGGCAAGGAAAACGAAGACGATCACGAACAGGGCGGACGCTGCGGAAGCGGTTCGTTTCATCCGTCGCACCTCCTGGCGGTTGGAATGGTATCACATCCCCCGGGCCCGCAGGCCCTGGGAAGTACCCTCTATTCCCGAAGCGCCGCCTCCAGCGCGAGCATCGCCTTCTTCAGCGCCCTCCCGCCCCCGTAGTTCCCCGGCTCCCCCGTCTTCCGGATCACCCTGTGGCAAGGGATGAGGTACGCCACGGGGTTGCGGCCCAGCGCGCTCCCGACCGCGCGTACGGCGCGAGGAGCCCCGATCCGGACGGCGACATCCTCGTAGGAAAGGACGAACCCCGGGGGGATGCACGCGATTGCCTTCCATACACTGACCTGGAAACCGGTCCCCTTGACGACCGCGCGCACCGGGGCGCCGGGGCGTTTTCCCTTCCGGCCGAAGATCCGTTCGGCGGCATCCTTCGTGCCGTCCGGGTCCTCGAGGATCCCGGCGCCCGGCCATGTCTTCCGAAGCGACGCGATCTCCCTCCCGACGGACCGCCCGGAAAGGAACTTCAACGCGAAAATGTCCATACCCGCCGTCGCCAGGAAAAAGCGGCCGAAAGGCCCCCGGTGCACTCCGTAACGAATTATGATACCCGTTCCGTTTACTTCCGCCCCGGGCTTGATCGAATCGACGGCGACGCGAAGGCCCTGGCGGGACCCCGGTCCCGACAGGCCGGGCGCGCGGGCGGATTCAAGATAAGCCCTCGTATCCGCTAATATATTCTTCCAGTATTCAGCGGAAGGGAACTCCCGGAGGCGTGCCGGCCCGATCCCTGCCCTTCCCGCGGGCGGCCGTCGGGACGCGGACCCGCTTCGGCCCGCGGACCCGGAAGCCGTCCCCGGGTCCGGGGGGTTGCGGAATTTTATTCCGGGGTATAGAATCGCTTCCGTAAAACGTGCGTGATCAGCAACCGGCATGCTCGGCCTCCGTTTTCCTGACATGCTCCACGCTGAACACACGATGCCACCTGAAGGAAAGGCGCACAAGCCGATTCTTGCGATTCCCGGCTGGCTGGTCCGACCATCCGACCTATCTTCCCATCGGTCCCCGCCGGCCTGCATCGACCATAAACAGGGCAATTGACGAAGCCCTCATCAGAAAAAAAGGAGACGAGAAAATGTCCGAACAGACCGCGTTGCAGAGCCTTCTTACCTACGCCGTGAAAGGAGTCGGCTACTGGGCCGACATGGCGCGCTGCGTCGGCGCAAAGGACGAGGAAGTCGACGGCTTCCTGTTCAAGGCCCTGGCCGCCGGCAACGCCGGCGCCGACGAAGTCGCCGCGCTCGTCGCCCAGGCGGGCGAGATCAAGAAGAAGGCGAGGGAGATCTTCGTGAAGCAGAACGGGCGCGAGTTCAGCGGGTTCCTCCCCGCCGCCGCGAAGCCGTTCGAGCTGCCGGAAGACCGCGCCGGCCAGGTCGCGCTGGGCGAGCAGTTCGGGGGCAAGGAACCCAGGATCAGCGCGGAGG
>CAZTFC010000074.1:5494-8090 GCA_964612075.1 uncultured bacterium | reverse complement strand
ACGCCGTGCACGCAGCAGTAGTCGAACTCGATCCCCTGCCCGATCCGGTTCGGGCCGCCGCCGAGGATGACGATCTTCTTGCGGTCCGTGGGCCTTCCTTCGCTTTCGCTCTCGTAGGTCGAGTACAGGTACGGGGTGTGGGCGACGAATTCGGCGCCGCAGGTGTCGACCCGCTTGAAGACCGTCCGCACGCCGGCGGCGTACCGCGCCCGCCGGACGGCGTCCTCGTCCGACCCGAGCAGCTTCGCCATCCGCCGGTCGGAGAAGCCGTTCTCCTTCATCTTCCGGAAGAAGGGGGCCCAGCCGGGGGCGTCCTCCGCCCTGAAGCCTTTGAACTCCGCCGCGCGCGCGCGGATGTCTCCCTCCATCGCGACGATGCGCCGGATATGCTCGAGGAACCACGGGTCGATGCCGGTGAGGCGCCGGATCTCCTCCGTCTTCCAGCCGTCGCGGAACGCCTCCCCGATGAACAGCAGGCGCCGCGAGTTGGGGCGGCGCAGCTTCGCCTCGATCTCTTTCCGGCGCGAGGCCGCGCCCGCCTCGTCCGGGGGGGGAAGCGCCTCGTCGAACCCGTGGATGCCGATCTCCATCGAGCGCATCGCCTTCTGCAGCGATTCCCGGAAGGTCCGCCCGATTGCCATCACCTCGCCGACCGACTTCATCTGGGTCCCCAGGACGTCCTCGGTCTGCGGGAACTTCTCGAAGGTGAAGCGCGGGATCTTCGTCACCACATAGTCGATCGTCGGCTCGAACGACGCCGGGGTCTCCCGCGTGATGTCGTTGGGGATCTCGTCGAGGGTGTACCCGACGGCCAGCTTCGCGGCGATCTTGGCGATCGGGAAGCCGGTCGCCTTCGACGCCAGCGCCGAGGAGCGGGAGACGCGGGGGTTCATCTCGATGACCACCATCTCCCCGTTGTCCGGGTTGACGGCGAACTGGATGTTGCTGCCGCCGGTGTCGACCCCGATCTCCCGGATGATGCGGATGGAGGCGTTGCGCATGAGCTGGTATTCCTTGTCGGTCAGCGTCTGCGCGGGGGCGACGGTGATCGAGTCGCCCGTGTGGACGCCCATCGGGTCGAGGTTCTCGATGGAGCAGATGATGACGACGTTGTCGGCCAGGTCGCGCATCACCTCGAGCTCGAACTCCTTCCACCCGATCACGGACTGCTCGACGAGCACGGTCCTCTTCGGGGAGGCGTCGAGCGCCCAGCGGATCCCCTCCTCGTACTCCTCCCGGTTGTACGCGATCCCCGCGCCGGTCCCTCCCAGGGTGAACGAGGGCCGGATGATCGCCGGGTAGCCGATCTCCGGGATGACCGCCAGCGCCTCCTCCAGAGACCGGATGTAGCCGGAGCGCGGCACGACGAGCCCCAGCCTGTTCATCGCCTCGCGGAACAGGTTGCGGTCCTCCGCCTTCTGGATCGCCTCGAAGTTCGCCCCGATCAGCTCGACCCCGTATTTTTCCAGGATCCCCATCTCGTGGAGGGAGACCGCGATGTTCAGCCCCGTCTGCCCGCCGATGGTCGGCAGGAGCGCGTCGGGGCGCTCCCGCTCGATGATCTTCCCGACGATCTCCGGGGTGATCGGCTCGACGTAGGTCCGGTCGGCGAAGTCCGTATCGGTCATGATCGTCGCCGGATTGCTGTTGACCAGTACGACCGAGTACCCTTCCTCTTTCAGCGCCTTGCACGCCTGGGTGCCCGAGTAGTCGAACTCGCACGCCTGCCCGATGATGATCGGGCCGGACCCGATGAGCATGATCTTCCGGATGTCGGTTCTCTTCGGCACGGGGTCTCCCGGTTCTATATTTCCTGGATGAAAACGTTGTTCAAGCCCAGTTCGACCGCCGCGTCGACGGCCTCTTCGTATTCCTCTTCCGAAAGCCTGCGTTCGAATCCCGGCGTCTCCGATGCCCGGTACGCGGGGAAGTACTGCCCCATCAGCGACAGCGGAAGGTCGGGGCCGAAGACCTCCTTCAGGCGCTCGAGGACCCGGACGGTCTCCTCTACCCGGCCCGGCAGCACCAGGTGCCGAACCAGCACCCCCCGGGTCGCGATCCCGTCCGCGTCCGTGGCGAGGAACCCGACCTGCCGCACCATCTCGGCCAGCGCCGCGTCGTTGAAGCCGGGGTAGTCGGGCGCGCCGGAGACCGCTTCCGACAGCTCGCGCGAGCGGTATTTCGCGTCGGGCAGGTAGACGTCGACCACGCCTTCGAGCAGCGCCAGCGCTTCGCGGGAATCGTAGCCGTTCGTGTTGTAGACCACGGGGAGCGCGAATCCCTTTTTCCGCGCGGCGCGAACGGCGTCGACGAGCTGCGGCGCGTGGGGGGTCGGCGTAACGAAGTTCACGTTGTGCGCCCCCTTCCCCTGCAGCTTCAGAAGCTCCCCCGCGAGCGTCTCCGTGTCCATGTCCCGCCCGTGCCCGAGCTGGCTGATCGGGTAGTTCTGGCAGAAAAGGCACGTCATGTTGCAGTGGGCGAAGAAGACCGTGCCCGATCCGCGGGTCCCCGAGACGGGCGGCTCCTCGCCGTGGTGGATCGAGACGGCGGCGACCCGGGCGGCGAGCCCCGCGCGGCAGAAACCGGTCTCCCCCGC
>CAZTFC010000074.1:0-5394 GCA_964612075.1 uncultured bacterium | reverse complement strand
AGACGGCGGCGACCCGGGCGGCGAGCCCCGCGCGGCAGAAACCGGTCTCCCCCGCAAGCCGGTTCGCGCCGCACGCCCTCGGGCACAGGCGGCAGGAGGAGAGCGCCTTCGCCGAATCCGCGGAAAGGGACGCGGCGGCGGGTCCGGGGGCCCGCCCCGCGTGGCTGCTTTTTGCGGAACCGGCGGCGCGCGGCACTCAGATGTCCTCTTTCCCCGTCAGGTACCGGTAGAAGCGCGTGAAGAGGTACCGCGAGTCGTGCGGCCCCGGGGACGCCTCCGGGTGGTACTGGACCGAGAAGCAGCGTATCGACGGGACGGAGAGCCCCTCGACCGTGCCGTCGTTGAGGTTCACGTGCGTGATCCGCGCTTCCCTCTCCAGCGTGTCCGGGTCGACGGCGTAGTTGTGGTTCTGGCTGGAGATCTCGATCTTCCCGGTGTCGAGGTCCTTCACCGGCTGGTTGCAGCCGTGGTGGCCGAACTTCAGCTTGAAGGTCTTCCCGCCGAGCGCCAGCCCCATGATCTGGTGCCCGAGGCAGATGCCGAACATCGGCGCTTTCCCCAGCAGCTTCCGCACGGCTTCCACCGCGTACGGCACCCCTTCCGGGTCTCCCGGGCCGTTCGACAGGAAGACGCCGTCGGGGGACATCGCCAGGATCTCCTCCGCGGAGGTCGACGCCGGCACGACGGTCACGCTGAACCCGTGGGTCACGAGCATCCGGAGGATGTTCCGCTTGACGCCGTAGTCGATCGCGACGATCCGCGGGATCCGGCCGAACCGGGAGCGGAACTCGGAGGCGGGCAGGTACCCTTTCTCCAGGTCCCACTCCCCCATGGACCAGCGGACCACGCGGTCGGAGGTGACCTCGCGCACCAGGTCGCGCCCGACGATGGAGGGGAGCTCCTTCGCTTTCTTCGCCAGCGCCCCGGGGTCCGGGTCGGCGGTCGACAGGACCGCCATCTGCGACCCGCCGTCACGCAGCCGGCGGGTGAGCGCCCGCGTGTCTATCCCCGCGATGCCGCAGACGCGGTAGCGGCGCAGGTAGGAGTCGAGCGACTCGACGTGCCGCCAGTTCGACGGCAGCGGCCACGCCTCCTTGACGACGAACCCCTCCACCCATGGGCGGTTGGATTCGACGTCTTCCGGATTGATCCCGGTGTTTCCGATCTCCGGGTACGTCATCGTGACGATCTGCCCCTTGTAGGACGGATCGGTCAGGACCTCCTGGTACCCCGTCATCCCCGTGTTGAAGACGACCTCGCCGAAAGACTCCCCCTCGTATCCGAAGGCGACCCCCTCGTACACGGTGCCGTCCGCCAGCGCGAGGACCGCTTTCTTTTCAGGCATCCGTTTCGACTCCTTCGATCGTGGAGTGCCGGACACGCCCCCGGCACACGGTCAGTATCGCCCGCCCCTTGAGCTTCCACCCGAGGAACGGGCTGTTTTTCGACTTGGAGCGCACGTCCTGCGCCCGGAACTCCCACTCGGCCGCCGGGTCGATCACGGCGACGTCGGCGTCCGCCCCGCGCGCCAGCGTCCCCTTTCCCCGAAGCGAGAGGATCCGGGCGGGGGCGGCGGACAAAAGCTCCACGATCCGGGCCGGCGTGACCTTGCCCCCCTCCGACAGGGCGATCGTCAGGGGAAGCGAGGTCTGCAGCCCGATGATCCCGTTGGCGGCGGCGGTGAATTCGCAATCCTTCACGTAGGCGTCGTGAGGGGCGTGGTCGGAGGCGACCGCGTCGATCGTGCCGTCCCGCAAGCCCTCCAGGATCGCCATCCGGTCTTCCTCGCCGCGCAGCGGCGGGTTCATCTTCGCATTCGTGTCGTACCCCTCCAGCGCCGCGTCGGTCAGGGTGAAGTAGTGCGGGGCGGTTTCCCCCGTCACGGAAAGCCCGGCCTTCTTCGCCATCCGCAGCAGCTCGACCCCCATCTTCGTGCTGATGTGCTGGAGGTGCAGCCGCCCTCCGGTCTGCCGCGCGATCAGGATGTCCCGCGCGATGGCGACTTCCTCCGCGGCTCCCGGGGCGCCGGGGATCCCCATCCGGATGGCGGTCCACCCCTCGTTCGCCGCGCCGCCTGCGGTCAGCTCCCGGTCCTCGGAATGGACGAGGATCGGGAACCCGAAGGGGCGGGCGTACTCCATCGCACGCCGCATGAGCAGCGGGTTGGCGATGTATTTCCCGTCGTCCGAAAACGCCACGGCGCCCGCCTCGGCGATCTCGACGAAGTCGGTCATCTCCTTCCCTTCCAGGCCGCGGCTCACCGCGGCCACCGGGAAGACGTCCGCCGAACTTTCCCTGCGAGCCTTCTCGAGGATGTATTTCGTGACCTCCGGGCTGTCGTTCACCGGCCGGGTGTTCGCCATGCAGGCCACGGAGGCGAACCCCCCCGCCGAGGCCGCCGCCGTCCCCGTCCGGATGTCCTCCTTCCACTCGAAACCGGGGTCGCGAAGGTGTACGTGCATGTCGACCAGTCCGGGGACGACCCACTTCCCTCCCGCGTCGACGACCCGCCCCTCGAACCCCGCCGGGGGGTCGCCGCGCACGACCCCCTCGACCTTCCCGTCCTTCAGGACCAGGTGCCCGACCTCGTCGAGCCCGGACGCCGGGTCGACGATCCGCCCCCCCTTGATGAGCATCATTGCGCGCCTCCGGCCAGCAGGTATAGAAGGGCCATCCGCACGGCCACCCCGGAATTGACCTGGTCGAGGATCAGCGAGCGGCTGCAGTCGGCCAGGTCGTTCGAGATCTCCACGCCGCGGTTGATCGGGCCCGGGTGCATGATGACCGCGTCCTCCCTGGCGAGGGAGAAGACTTCCCCGTTCAACCCATACTTTAGAGAATATTCCCTGATCGACGGAAAATATGCTGTTTTCTGCCTTTCAAGCTGGATCCGCAGCATGATCACCACGTCGGCGTCCCGCACCGCTTCGCGTATGTCGTTCGTAAGCGTCGCGCCTGTTCTGGCCATCTCGCGCGGCAGGAGCGTCGCGGGTCCGCACAGCCACAGGTTCGCGCCGAGCTTTCCCAGGCAGTGCAGGTTCGACCGGGCGACGCGGCTGTGAAGGATGTCCCCGACGATGGCGATTTTGAGCCCCGCCACCTTCTCCTTGGCTTTCAGGATCGTGTACAGGTCGAGGAGCGCCTGCGTGGGATGCTCGTTCGAACCGTCCCCGGCGTTGATGATCGAGCAGGAGAGATGCCGCGACAGGAACTGCACCGCCCCCGAGGCGTTGTGCCGGATCACGAGGATGCTCGGCTTCATCGCCTCGATGTTGCGCGCCGTGTCGAGGAGGGTCTCCCCCTTGCTCTGGCTCGACACGGAGGAGCTGAAGTTCACGACGTCGGCGGAAAGCCGCTTCCCGGCGATCTCGAAGGAGGTGCGCGTCCGCGTGCTCGGCTCGAAGAACAGGTTGACCACCGTCTTGCCCCGAAGGGCGGGAACCTTCTTGATGTCCCGCGTGAGGACCTCCTCCATGGAGCGCGCGGTGTCGACGACGAACTCGATCTCCTCCGGCCGGAAGTCGGACAGCCCCAGGACGTGCTTCCGTCTCCAGTCCATGCGCTACTCCCCCTTCTCCGGAGCCCCCTCGTTCAGAACCACTTTCCAGTCCTCCGGCGCCCCCTCGACCCGGACCTTCACTTCCTCCGTCCGGGAGGTGGGCACGTTCCTCCCCACGTAGTCCGCGCGGATCGGCAGCTCCCGGTGCCCTCTGTCGACGAGCACCGCGAGCTGGATGTTCTTCGGGCGCCCCAGGTCCATCAGGGCATCCATGGCGGCGCGGATCGACCGCCCGGTGTAGAGGACGTCGTCCACCAGCACTACCCGCTTCTCGTCGATCGAGAACGGCACCTCGGTGCGCTTCAGGCGGGTCTGGTACCCCGATTTCCCCAGGTCGTCCCGGTACAGGGTGATGTCGACGAACCCCGCCGGGACGTCCACCCCCTCGATCGTCTTGATGTTCCTCTGGATCGCCTTCGACAGCGGCACGCCGCCGAGGGCGACGCCCACCAGGACGATGTCGGACGCCCCCCGGTTCTTCTCGAGGATCTCGTGGGTCAGCCGGATCAGGACCCGCTCGACCCCCTTCCCGTCCAGGATGACCTTCTCGCCGGTCTTTCTCATCATGGATCACCGCCTTTCCGCGGATGCAGAAGCCAAGCCGGGCAAAAAAAATGCCCCCCCGTGCGCACGGAGAGGCAAAAATGATGGTCGGTTCTTCATCGGCATCCTTTGCTAACCTCACGGGATTAGCTTAAAAGGTGCTTACCACATTACTCCGATCCCGATCCGGCGTCAACAGCTCCTACTTCAGCAGCCCCCCGATCCGGCTCCACCGGACCATCTCCGGCCATCGCCAGACCTCCATCCAGCCGACGTCCATGCTCCAGTCGATGGAGAAGTAGATGAACATCGCCTTCCCGATCACCGCCTCCGAGTCGACGAAGCCCCAGAAGCGGGAATCGTAGGACCGGTCGCGGTTGTCCCCCATGACGAAATATTTCCCCGGCGGCACCTGGATGGCGGGCATGTCGTCACGGGCGCGCACGAGCCCCTCCGGGTCCGCGCCCTCGACGAACCGGGCGTAGTCCTCGCGGATCGGCTGCCCGTTCAGGTACACGGTCTTCTGCCGCACCTCGATCACGTCCCCGGGGACGCCGATCACCCTCTTGATGAAGTCCTTCTCCGTGTCCTCCGGGAAGACGAACACGATGATGTCGCCCCGCTCCGGACTCTTGAACTGCAGCACGCGCCCCTTCGTGAACGGGATGTGGTAGCCGTAGATGAACTTGTTGACGAAGATGTGGTCGCCCACCAGCAGAGTGTTCTCCATGGAGCTGGAAGGGATCTTGAAGGCCTGGATCAGCAGGGTGCGCACGACCAGGGCGATCACCAGGGCGATGCCGAACGCTTCCACGTATTCGCGGAATTTCCCCTTCTTCGGCGTGTCCCCGATGATCTCCGGGCGCAACTTGTCGTGCCGCATGGCCCCCCCTACTCCTTGACCTTGAGGATGGACAGGAACGCTTCCTGCGGGATCTCCACCGCGCCGACCTGTTTCATCCTCTTCTTGCCTTCCTTCTGCTTCTCCAGCAGCTTCCTCTTGCGGGTGATGTCGCCGCCGTAGCACTTCGCCAGCACGTTCTTCCGCAGCGCCTTGACCGACTCGCGCGCGATGACCTTGGACCCGATCGCCGCCTGGATGACCACCTCGAACATCTGCCGGGGGATCAGCTTCCGCAGACGCTCGGTCACCTCGCGCCCCTTCGGGTAGGCGTTGTCCCGATGGACGATCAGCGACAGGGCGTCCACCGTGTCGTTGTTGATCAGGATGTCGAGCTTGACCAGGTCGGACCGCATGAACCGGTGGAACTCGTAATCCATCGAGGCGTATC
>CAZTFC010000073.1:0-8090 GCA_964612075.1 uncultured bacterium | reverse complement strand
GCCCCGGCGATCTCCGCGGCGCGCATCAGGAGGCGCGGGATCCGCCGGGCGACCTTCCGCGGGAGGCCGGGGAGCGGGGGGCGCGGCACGACGATCGTGTCGCCCGGGCCGATTTCGGGGATGGACCGGGTGAGCGCCGTCACCTCCCAGCGGGAGGCGGCCGGGTTCCAGGAGAGGAATCCGGGGGTCAGAAGCGCCGTCGTCCCGTCCGCCCGCAGCAGGTAGACCGCGTCCCGGTCCGCGTCGCCGGCGTACCCCCCGGCGCGCCGGACGTACTCCTCGAGCGGCAGCCCCGGGGAGAACGGCACGCGGGCGGGAGCGCCCCGCGCCGCCCCCGCCACCGCCCCCGCCACCGCGACGGTGTCGGCCCTCGCCGGGACCCGCAGCACGTCCCCTTCCTCCAGGCGCAGGTCGTCCGGGCTGTTCTTCAGGAGCCGCGGGTGCGTCATCCGAACGGGAACCCTCCCGGAGGGGGTCAGCCCCATGAGAAGGGCGACGGCGGGGCGCAGCGCGTCGCCCGCCGCCTCCGACCCGCCGGTTTCCAGGGCGAGCGTCGCGGCCGTGTTGTCCAGCTCGGCTTTCCGGGCCGCCCGGGCGGAAAGACGGATGAGCGCCGCCCCGCGCGGGTCCGCGTCGTCGGTGAAGCCGCCCGCGGCGAGCACCAGGGAGGAAAGGGTCGCGTCGTGGGGAAGGGTGTAAGCCCCGGGGCGCCGCACCTCGCCTTCCACGGTGACGGCGATCGGCCATGGGCCGCCCAGCGCGCGGACCGATCCCGGGAGGAGGACGGCGCACGCCGCCGCCAGGAGAAGGAAAACCGCCGTTTTCCCGGCCCTGCGGGCGCGCGGGTTTTGGAGGAGGCGGGGCATTCCCCGGAGTATACCCCGGAGCCGCCCGTTTTCGCCCGCTTTGACTTCCTTCTTGTTTAAAGTTTGCGATACTCTTAACCGAATAGTGTATCTGTGCAATATGTCGGCAATATGGGGGAATCCGGATGAACGTATCGATCGTGGGCACCGGCTACGTGGGGCTGGTCACCGGCGTGTGCCTGGCCGAGCGCGGAAACGAGGTGCTGTGCATCGACTCGAACCCGTCGATCGTGGAGCGGCTGAATCGCGGCGAAGTGACCATCTATGAACCGGGGCTGGAGGAGATCTACGCGCGGAACCAGAAGAAAGGGCGCATCTCCTTTTCCGGGGACCTTGAGAAGGCCGCGAAGGCCGACGTGATCTTCCTGTGCCTGCCGACGCCTCCCGGAGAGGACGGCTCGGCGGACCTGCAATACGTGCTGAGGGTGGCCGGGGAGCTGGGAAAGATCTTCTCCCGCATGCGCCACCCGGAATACAAGGTGATCGTCGACAAGTCGACCGTGCCGGTCGGGACGAGCGACAAGGTCCAGGCGGAGATCCGGAAATATTCCGGGCCGGATTTCGAGTTCGACGTGGTCTCGAACCCGGAATTCCTCCGGGAGGGGTTCGCCGTCGAGGACTTCCTGCGGCCGGAGCGCGTGGTGATCGGGTCGAGCAGCGAGCGGGCGGTGCTGGTCATGAAGGACCTCTACGAGCCGTTCCTCCAGCCGGGGAGCGCGGTCTTCGTGATGGACGAGCGCAGCGCCGAGGTCACCAAGTACGCGGCGAACGCTTTCCTCGCGCTGAAGATCTCCTACATGAACGACCTGGCCAACTTCTGCGAGGCCGTGGGGGCGGACGTCGACAAGATCCGCGAGGGGATCGGCGCCGACTCGCGCATCGGGAAGAAGTTCCTCTTCCCGGGGCTGGGGTACGGCGGCTCGTGCCTGCCGAAGGACGTGAAGGCGCTGCTGAAGACCGCGGAGATCGCGGGATATCCGCTGACCGTGCTGCGGGCGGTGGAGGACATCAACCAGGACATGCGCAAGCGGTTCTTCGGGAAGGTGGCGCGATACTTCAACGGGGACCTGGGGGGCCGGAAGGTCGCCGTCTGGGGGATCGCCTTCAAGCCGAACACCGACGACACGCGGGAGGCGCCGGTCTTCTACATCATCGACGAGCTGCTGAAAAGCGGGGCGAAGGTGACCGTGTACGACCCGGAGGCGATGGAGGGGGCGCGCAGGAGGTACGGCGACCGGATCGAGTACGCCCAGTCGTCCTACGGGGCGCTCCAGGGCGCCGAGGCGCTGATCGTCGCCACGGAATGGATGGAATTCCGCAAGCCCGACTTCGGGCTGATGAAGAACCTGATGAAGCAGCCGGTCCTGTTCGATGGCCGCAACATCTACGATCCCCGGAAGATGAAGGAACTCGGCGTCGTCTACTTTTCCATCGGCCGGGGGGGGCATCCTCCGGAGGCGGCGTCCTGACCGTCGGGGCGGGGCCGGGAGCCTCGCCCCGACGAGGGGTCATTCGAACGTTTCCGCCTCGCGGAAGGGCGGCGCGGCCGCGTCCCTTTTCGCCAGGATCGGGTTCCCGTCGAAGGGCCAGTCGATCCCGAGGTCCGGGTCGTTCCAGAGGATGACCCGTTCCGACTCCGGGTGATAGTAATCGGTGGCCTTGTATTGGAACTCGGCGACGTCCGACAGCACGACGAACCCGTGGGCGAAGCCTTCGGGCACCCAGAACTGGCGCTTGTTTCCCGCCGACAGCGTCGTCCCGACCCATCGGCCGAAGGTGGGCGACTTCCGGCGGAGGTCCACCGCGACGTCGAACACCTCGCCCACCGTCGCGCGGACCAGCTTCCCCTGCGGGCGGGCGATCTGGTAATGCAGCCCGCGCAGGACGTTCCTCACGGAGCGGGAATGGTTGTCCTGCACGAAAACGGTGCGCAGCCCCGTGGCGTTCTCCCAGGTCTTCTGGTTGAAGCTTTCGTAGAAGAAGCCGCGGTCGTCTCCGTGGACGGTCGGCTCCACGATGAGCACGTCGGGGATCTCCGTTGGGGTGACCACCATCGATTGTTCCTCCGTTTTCCTCCGCCCGGCGGCCGGGGCCGCGGCACGGCATCGTCGCGCGGGACCGGATGCGGGCGATTCCCGCGCCGGCCGGGGCGGCGCGCCGGAGATCGTCGCATCCTCCGGGGAAGAATGCCGGGTCCGGGCCGGGCATTTCTGCTACGATACCCTGAAAATCCCGCGTAAGGGGAGTGGGGACCGCGCATGAGCCGCGTTTTGACCACGGGGGGACACGGCCTCCTCGGCAGGGAAATCCGGAATGTGTTCCTCGCGGGCGGCTTCGACGTCCGGGAAACCGACCTTGCGGAGCTCGACGTGACGAGCCTGTCCGCCTGCCGGGAAGCGGTGTCCGCGTACCGCCCGGACGTCGTGATCCACTGCGCCGCGTACACCGCGGTGGACCGCGCGGAGAGCGAGGCCGAGGCCGCGTTCGCCGTCAATGAAAAAGGCACCCGCAACGTCGCCGTCGCCTGCCGGGAGAGCGGATCGCTCGTGGTGACCTTCGGCTCCGACTACGTGTTCGACGGGACGCTAGGCCGCCCGTACCGCGAGGACGACCCGGTCCACCCGCTGTCCGTCTACGGGAAGAGCAAGCTGGCCGCGGAGGAGGCGCTCCGGGAGTCGGGCTGCGACCACCTCCTCGTCCGCACGCAGTGGCTTTACGGGCCGGGGGGGAAGAACTTCATCCTGACGATCCTCGACAAGGGCCGCCAGGGCGCGGCGCTGAAAGTCGCCTCGGACCAGACCGGCTGCCCGACCCTGACGAAGGACCTGGCCGAGGGGGTGCTCCGGCTGGTCCGGGCGGGCGCCCGCGGGACGGTCCACTTCTCCAACGAGGGGCAGACGACCTGGTACGACCTCGCCCGGTTCGCGCTGGAGAGACGCGGGCTGACGGCGGTCGAGCTCCACCCGGCCGCGACCAGCGACCTGCCGTACCCGGCGCCCCGCCCCGCCTACTCCGTCCTGAGCAAGGAGAAATACCGCGGGATCACGGGAGTGTCTCCGCGGTCTTGGGACGCAGCGGCGGAGGAGTTCCTTTCCTCCCTCCCCGCGGAAAGGCCGAACCCATGAAGGTGCTGATCACGGGGGCCGCCGGCTTCATCGGCTCGAACTTCGTCCGGTACGCGATGAAGGAGCACGCGGACTGGGAAGTCGCCGTCGTCGACAAGCTGACCTACGCCGGAAACCTGGCGAACCTCGAGGACGTCGCGCGGGACTCCCGGTTCCGCTTCCACCGGGCCGACATCTGCGACGCGGGCGCGATCGGGCGGATCTTCACGGAGGAGAAGCCCGACGCGGTGATCAACTTCGCCGCGGAGACCCACGTGGACCGCAGCATCGACGACCCGTCGCTGTTCCTGCGGACGAACATCCTGGGGACGCAGACGCTGATGGACGCCGCCCGGAAGCTCGGCGTCGCGCGCTACCTGCAGATCTCCACGGACGAGGTGTACGGTTCGCTGGGGCCGACGGGGAGGTTTTCGGAGAACTCGCCGCTCCAGCCCAACTCCCCTTACGCGGCCAGCAAGACGGCGGCCGACCTGCTCGCCCGCGCCTACTTCAAGACGTACGGCCTCCCGACCCTCGTCACCCGCTGCTCCAACAACTACGGCCCGTACCAGTTCCCGGAGAAGCTCATCCCCTTCTTCGTGACGCTGCTCCACGAGGGGAAGCAGGTGCCGGTCTACGGGGACGGCATGAACGTCCGGGACTGGATCCACGTGGACGACCATTCGCGCGCCGTCCTGGCCGTGCTGCTGCGCGGCAAGCCGGGGCAGGTCTACAACGTGGGCGGCGGGAACGAGCGGACCAACATCGAGATCACGAAGCTGCTCATCGCGGCGATGGGGAAGGACGCCTCGTCCATGAAGTTCGTCCCCGACCGCCCCGGCCACGACCGCCGGTACGCCATCGACGACGCGAAGATCCGCGCCGAGCTGGGCGTCTCCCCGCAGGTCCCCTTCAAGGAGGGGCTCGAGGCGACGGTTCGCTGGTACCTCGACAACGAGGCCTGGTGGCGCGCGGTCCGCTCAGGCGACTACCTCAAGTTCTACGAGAGGTGGTACGCAAACCGCTAAAACCGGGACGTAGATGAGTTCTCCGCCAGTTGGGGGACAGACTTGCAGACCGCAGAACCGGGACCGCAGAACCGGGACGTAGATGAGAAGTCCTGCATATCAGGCGGTCAGACCCCCAGGCTTTTGTGACTTCTCATCTACGTCCCGGTTCTGCGGTCCATTCATCCGTTAGCTCTCCCCGGTTCTGCGGTCTGCCCACCTCTGTCCCGGTTCTGTCGGAGAACTCATCTACGTCCCGGTTTTGAAGTCAAATCCCCTTTCCCCTCGCGCCCTTACAGAGTGAACGTTCATTCAATCTTGCCTTTGGCTTAATTTTCCGATAGTTTGTACGCCGGAAACCTGATTTTACCGGAGGTGCAGCGTGAAGGTCCTGGTCCCGATCAAACCCGTGCCGAACCCCGACGAGAAGGTGAAGATCAAGGGGGACGGCAGCGGGGTCATCCTGGACAACATCAAGATGGTAGTGAATCCTTTCTGCGAGATCGCGGTGGAAGAGGCGCTGCGGATCAAGGAGAAGCAGGGGGGCGAGGTGGTCATCGCGACCGTCGGCCCCAAGGGGGGAGACCAGCAGGTGCGCAACGCCCTGGCGATGGGCGCGGACCGCGGGATCCTGGTGGAGGCGCCGGAGAACCTCGACTCCCTGGCGGTGGGCAAGGTGCTGGCCAAGGTGATCGAGGGGGAGAAGCCCGACATCATCCTCATGGGCAAGCAGTCGGTGGACGACGACAACAACCAGATCGGCCAGATCCTCTCCGTGGTCCTCGGCTGGCCGCAGGCGACGTTCGCCTCCAAGGTGGAGTTCGCGGGCGACGGGAAGAAGGCCAACGTGACCCGCGAGGTGGACGGCGGCCTGGAGACGATCGAGGTGGCGCTTCCCGCGGTGGTGACGGTCGACCTCCGGCTCAACGAGCCCCGGTACGCCTCCCTCCCCGGCATCATGAAGGCGAAGAAGAAGGAGCTGAAGGTGGTGCCCGTCGACTCGTTCGGGGTGGACCTCAGCCCCCGGGTGAAGGTCCTCAAGCTGATCGCGCCGAAGCAGCGGGCGGGCGGCGGGAAGGTGCCGGACGTCCCGACGCTGGTGGCGAAACTCAAAAACGAAGCCAAAGTCCTTTAGAAGGAACCTCCCATGGCAGACATCCTCGTGGTCGTCGAGCATCAGGAAGGGGTTTTCAAGAAGAACACGCTGTCGGTGATCGCCGCGGCGAAGACGCTGGCCGGGCTGACCGGCGGCGCGGTCGACGCGCTCATCCTCGGCGAGAAGTGCGAGCCGGTGGCGGGCAGCGTCGCGGGGACCGGCGTGCGGAAGGTCCTCCTCGGGGAAGGCGCGGCCTTCGCGAAGTACCTCGCGGTGACCTACGCGCAGGCGGTGGCGCAGCTGATGAAGGAGAAAGGGTACGGCGCGGCGCTCGCCCCGGCGTCGACCTTCGGGAAGGACTTCATGCCGCGGGTTTCGGCGCTCCTGGACGCCCCGCTGGCGAGCGACATCGTCGGGCTGGAGAAGGAAGGGGACGCGCTGCGGGTGAAGCGGCCGATGTACGCGGGGAACGCGATCGGCGTCGTGGAGCTCGCGAAGGCGCCCTGGCTGTTCACGGTGCGGCAGACGGCCTTCGACCCGGCGGAGAACGGCGGGGCGCCGGCGCCGGTGGAGAAGGTGACGCTCGCCGCGGACCCGGCAGGCACGGCGTTCGTGGGGCGGCAGGAGACGAAGTCGGACCGGCCGGAGCTGACCGAGGCGCGGGTGGTCGTTTCCGCGGGGCGAGGCTTCAAGACGGCCGAGGGCTTCAAGATGGTCGAGCAGCTGGCCGACGAGCTCAACGCCGCCATCGGGGCCTCGCGCGCCGCGGTGGACGCGGGCTGGGCGCCGAACGACTGGCAGGTCGGGCAGACCGGCAAGATCGTCGCGCCGGAGCTCTACTTCGCCGTCGGGATCTCGGGGGCCCTGCAGCACCTGGCCGGGATGAAGGACAGCAAGGTGATCGTCGCGATCAACAAGGACGAGGAGGCGCCGATCTTCCAGATCGCGGACTACGGCCTGGTGGGCGACCTCTTCAAGGCGGTCCCGGAGCTGCTCGCGGAGCTCAAGAAACTGAAAACGGCTTAATTTTTCCTTGGTTCGTTCCGATAGAAGGGGGTATATACCGTAAAGGTATATACCCCTTTTCCTTTTAGGAGCGACAGGGCATGGCCACCCCCCGGACCGGAAGCAAGGACCTCCTCTCCCGCCTGAAAGCCAACGATTTCACCGCCGTCGTCATCGGGCTCGGCTACGTCGGCCTGCCGCTGGCCATGGAGTACGCCGGCGCCGGCATCGACGTGATCGGCGTCGACGTGGACGGCTCCAAGGTCCGCTCCCTGAAGGCCGGCAAATCCTACATCGGCGACATTCCTTCGGAGACGGTGAGGAAGGCGGTCGCCTCGGGGAAGTTCTCCGCCACCACCGACTTCTCCGCCGTGGCGATGGCCGACACG
The DNA here is from genome assembly GCA_964612075.1 of uncultured bacterium. Taxonomy (GTDB): domain Bacteria; phylum Desulfobacterota; class Deferrimicrobia; order Deferrimicrobiales; family Deferrimicrobiaceae; genus UBA2219. Next base: position 623 of record CAZTFC010000073.1, on the reverse strand, counting down.
GTCAACATCTGCGTCCCCACGCCGCTGCGCAAGACCAAGGACCCCGACCTCTCCTACATCGTCGGCGCGATGGAGCACATCGTCGACTACCTCCACAAGGACATGCTGATCGTCCTCGAAAGCACGACCTACCCCGGCACGACCGAGGAGATCCTGGGGCCCATGATCGAGGGGAAGGGGTTCAAGGTGGGGCGGGACATCTTCCTCGCCTTCTCGCCCGAGCGGGTCGACCCGGGCAACGAGAAGTACACGACGAGGAACATCCCGAAGGTGGTCGGCGGCGTCACCCCGCGCTGCGGGAAGATGGCGGCGGCGCTCTACTCCGGCGTGATGGAGAGGGTCCACCCCGTCTCCAACGCCGCGGCGGCCGAGATGGTCAAGCTGCTGGAGAACACCTTCCGCTCCGTGAACATCGGGCTGGTCAACGAGATCGCCCTGATGGCCAACCAGATGGGAATCGACATCTGGGAGGTCATCGAGGCCGCGAAGACCAAGCCCTTCGGCTTCATGCCCTTCTATCCCGGCCCGGGCATCGGCGGCCACTGCATCCCGCTGGACCCGTTCTACCTCTCCTGGAAGGCGAAGCAGTTCGGCTTCGAGTCGCGCTTCATCGAGCTGGCCGG
>CAZTFC010000072.1:0-8184 GCA_964612075.1 uncultured bacterium | reverse complement strand
GCGGCGATCATCAGGTACGGAACCAGCCAGCGAAGCAGTTTATGACAGAAATACTGGTAGGAAAAGAACCCGTACCGGAAGACGTTCAGAAACTCGAGATGCCGGAAGAAAACGGTCAATCCCCGGAGCACCGTACGGACCTTCCGGTCGAACTCGCGGCTTTTTTCCGATACATCGAGGTAGGATCCCGTCACGGCCGGGTCGCTCACCCCCCGCAGCCCCATCTTCCTCGAATTCAGCAGCGTGCGGAAATCGCTCTGCATCTCCGGGGAAAGATCTAGGCAGACAGCCCTTCTCGCCGCGAAGAATGAACCGCTCAGCCCCACCAGGGAATTGACCCGAGATTCCAGTTTCCTCAGCAACATCTCATACCGGACGTAGAACCCCTCTCCGCTGGGCTTCCCGTCCCTGTCGAGCAGCCGGTCCTCGCTGCTGACGCACCCGATCTCCGGGTCCGCGAAATTGGAGACGATCTCCTCGATCCCGTTCGGCTCGATGATGGTCGCCACGTCGGTGAAAACGATGATCTCGCCCCTCGCCTCCTTCATGGCGTCTCTCTGGGCGCTCTCCTTTCCCGCCCTCGTCCCGATCGCCAGCAGCTCGACGCCCGAGTCCCTGTAGGATTGCGCGATCTCGTTGGTGCGGTCCGTCGAGCCGTCCGACGCGACGAGGATCTGCAGTTTTTCCCTCGGGTAGATCAGCGACAACGTGTTCTCCAGCTTGTCCTTGATCCGCCTCTCTTCGTTGTATGCGGTGATGATGATGGTCACGTGCGGATGGACCGGCCGCTTCACATGGCCTTTCCTGCGGATCCGCCCCAGCAGCCAGAGGGATATCGGATAGCCGAAATACGAAAAGAAAACCAGGAAAACGGAGACCCAGAACACCGCTTCGACCGCCTTCATGTGCGGCGTGCTCCCCTCATTCAGAAGATCCCATGGATCCGGCAGGACAGCATCGAACCCGTGGAAGACATGTCCTGATGGATCCCGACCCGCTCCAGCCGGAAGACGTCGACCGGCCCGGCCATGTAACGGTTGCGCCCTCTCATCGTCGTCACCGCCATGCTGTACCCGGCGCGTTCCACCATTTCGACGATCCGGTCCGTGTGATCGCCGTTCGGGTACGAGAACGGGATGAACGACTCCGATACCGCTCCCTTCTCCAGAAGCTTCTCCTTCGATCGCGTCAGCTCTTCGAAGACCGTCTTTTCGTCCACGGTCGTCAGGATGACGTGGTTGCGGGTGTGCGAGCCGAACCGGACCACGCCGGATTCCTTCATGGCCCGCACCTCCTCCCACGACAGGAACGACCTCTCCGACCCGTCACGCGGGATCCCCAGGCGGCCGAAGAAATTGTCGTTGATGTCCCGGATCCGGCTTGCGGGCAACGGTTTCAGCATCCGGATCGCCGCCTCGAACCGGGCCATCGGGGAGCCGGTGAGGCCGGATATTGTTCCGATCATCGGCTCCGCGGGGTCGGCCGCCGCGCGATCCCGTCCCTTTTTTCCCAGCTCGACGACGATCCTTCCCAACCGATCCGTCCAGAACGACTCGTCCGTTCCGATGAATTCCGTCGGGAGGAACACGGTGGCGACCGCATCGTGTTTCTCGAGGACCGGGAACGCGTTGTCGTAAAAATCCTTCCACCCGTCGTCGAAGGTGATGCAGCAGAACGGCCGCTCCGGCTTCTCCCTGTTCCGCAGGGTTTTCAGGCAGGATTCCAGCGAAACGATGTCGTAACGACGTTTCAGGTATTCCACGTGCATTTCAAACGTTTTGACGTCGACGTACATCCCTTCCTGCATCAATCCCCGAAGGGACCGGATATCCAACACGCGGTGGTACATGAGGATCAACGCAGACGGATCGCTACCGAAGCACGCCTTCGCCCGGAGAAACCCGGCCAGCGGGCAGGACAGGATCGTTTTCGCGATTACGGACGGGTTCATCGGGCTACAGCCTGCTCTTCAGCTCCCGGGCGCTCCGAAGCAGGCCCGCGGGCACCATGCTCAACGCATACAACAGGTACGGCTTGGCGTGCGACCTGCAGACCGTGATCGCGTATCCGGCATATCTGCGGCACTGATCTTTTTTGAGTTCCGACAGGTAGTAATAGGCCAGGCGGCAATACGTGTTGCTGATTCCCTTGTAGTAATATCCGGGGCTTTTCCTTAAATACCGGAGGTTTTCGATCATGGAGTCGATCTGGATCCTGTACGCGTTCTTCATCAGGGGTTCCATGTTGTTTTTCCCTGACAGGTTGTCCGGGTTCGGGACCTCGTAGAACACGAGGGGAGAATCGATGAAGCCGATCTCGTTTCGGCTCGCAAACCGCAGGAAGAAATCCGTTTCTTCGGCCACCTTGAAGCGGTCGCTGAAAAGCCCGCACTCGACGAGCGACTTCTTCCGCGCGATCACGCTGGACGGCAGGATGAAGTTCCCGAGGAAGAGTTTGTCGTAGATGTCCCCCCAGTAATAATCGAAACGGATATCTCCCGCCGCGCCTTCGGATCTATTGGCGAAGATGTCCGGTATGTCGTATTTGTATTCCTTGAAGAAATTGAAGCTCGCCCTGTAATTTTTTTCGCCCAGAATCTTCCCGTTCCGCGTCACGTGGAAGGCGGAAAACAGCAGGTTGACCTCCGGGTGCCTCTCCAGGACGCTTACCTGGATGGCCAGCTTGTTCCTGTCCCACGTGTCGTCGGAGTCGAGGAACGCGACGTATTTCCCGTTGGCCTGGAGTATCCCGGTGTTCCTGGCTTTCGACACCCCGCCGTTTTCCTGGCGGATGTACCGGAGCCGGCCGCGGTACCGTTCGATCGCTCCTTCGACGTCGTCGGGGGAGCCGTCGTCGACGACGATGAGCTCGACGTTCCCGTACGTCTGACCGAGCACGCTTTCGATCGCCGAAGCGATCACCTTCTCGCACTTGTACGCGGGTATTACCACGGTGACCAACTCTTTCGCCTCGCGTTCCGTCATTCGGATTCCCTGGGGCCCCCGACGACGTCGATGAAATCCCTCAAGACGACCGACATGCGCCGGTAGCAATCGACGTAGTGTTCGATGCTCTTTCCGTACGGGTCGGCTATGTTGTACTTCCAATAGCGGTCTTCATATCTGTCCCGTTCGCGGTCATACAGTGGAAGCAGGACCATTTTTCTCTCGTGCTCCGGGAACAGCCTCTTCAACAACTCCAATTGCCACACGTCCATGGCCACGACCAGGTCCCGGGACTCGACCATGGAACAATTGATCAGCCTGGATCTGTGTTCCCGCATCGAAACATCGTATTGCGCCGCGGTCCTTACCGCCTCTTCCGGGGAGGTCTTTGTGTCGGGAGTGACCAGGCCGGCGGAAGAGAATTTCAGCGGGATCGCCGCCTCGCTTTTTCCGGCGACCAGCCGGTTCGAATATAGTTCCGCGAAGGGGCTCCTCACGATGTTCCCTTTGCAAACGTACAATATTCCGATTACCTCGGCAGGAAGATCGGGGTTCCGGATAGTCCTGCCGTACAGACCCCAGCAGGCGCTGCGGATCGTTGTTTTCAGCGTATCCCTGCGGCCCGATCCGGAGTTCAATTCATGATTTCCCGAAGGTAGCTTTTCAGTTCATGAAAAAACGGTTTCATGTCGTCTCTACGGCAGACTTCGTTGTGCACCGAAGGGCGGAAGAAATCGACGATGAAGTCCTTCAACGCTTCGGGCCTTCCTCCCAGATGCGATGGCAGGTTGGCGCTCGAACGGCTCTTCGTCAGGCGGATCAGCAGGTGGTCCAGGTCGCCCAGCTCCCACCTCGACCGCATGCCGACCAAGTACGACCCCGGGGGGTCCATCTGTTCACCCAGGGCAAGGCGGTAAAGCAGGTATGGGAAATCCACCCCCGAGGAGACGGCGAGCTGCAGCGATCCCCAGAACCGCGCGTTGATCTCCAGAAGCTTCGCGACGTTCGTTTCCCGGTCCACTTTGAACTCGACCATGGCGACGCCGGTCCACCGGACTTTCTCGAGGATGCGCAGCGCGGCTCCACCGGCTTCCTCGGGAAACACGACGCTCTCCGAAACCACGCTCACTCCGCCCGACGGCGGCTTTTCACGTATCCTCCGATGGGCGAATTTCGCGAGGAGCTCGCCCTCTTTCGTCAGCAGGAAGACCCCGATCCCCGGACCGTAGACCCTCTTCTGGACCAGGAAGGGAACCTCGCGGAAGGTTTCCACGGAAAGGATTTCGCGCAGGTGGCCCGGGTCCCTGGCGTAATGGACCTTCGCGCTTTTCCATCCCTCATCCGTCCGGATCCTCGAAAAGCTCGGCTTCACGACCAGCGGAAACCCGAACTCGGCGGCTTTATCTATAAGGACTTCGTTGTTTTCATAATCGGTGGACAGCAGCGTGTCCGGAACGGGCACGCCCAGTTCCCTGGCGATCCGCGCCAGGTTCGCCTTGTCCGACAGCTCCGCGTATTTATCGTACGCGTCGCACGGAAGAACGATGCCCGCCGGCAGCTCCCCGCGATGCATCAATACTTCCGAAAGCGTAACGTCGGTGACCGGCAGCAGGACGGAATCGCCGGTCTTTTCAAGATATGCCAGCAACGCGGCCCGGAACCCTTCCGGGTCCTCGGCCGGGGACGGGTACGCGAACGACTCCGAGCAATACTTCGTGGCGGATGCCAGGCAGCCCTTCCGTTCCGAGCCCACCGCGACACGGATGCCTCGGGCCCCCAGGGACCGCGTCACCGCCAGGGCGGCACGCTGCTCCCCGTCGAGAACGATCGCTTTTTCGGGTTTTTCCATTATTTAACGGAAACAGCAGGATGGAACGGCGGGGAGGAATGATCCCCTCCCCGCCTCCGGATGCTGGCTTACGGTTTCCTTTCCAGCTTGATCTCGTCGAACGTCCCGTCGATCCCCACCAGCGTGATGTTGAACCAGATCGGCCGGGCCCCCGTGTCCTCGTCGCTCAGGGTGATGACCTGGCCGAACGCGCTGAAGGTCACGTCGTCGTCGTCATAGGTGATCGTGACCGTGTATTCCTCCCCGGCCGTGATCGTGCCGTTGAAGGGCGAAGTGACGACGTCGTTGTCGGCCGTGGTCCATCTCTTCTCGACGATCTTGTCGTAATTGTCGTCGTCCACCGTGGACAACCGGTACCGGACGGCGTTGTTGGACTCGTGGAGCGTTACCACGATCCCGCCGCCCGAGTAGACCGCGGAGGGACGGAACTTGAAGGAGAACTTCCCGTTCTTGCTTGTCTGGCCGTCTCCGAACCCGAACAGGCGCGTGAAGTACCTGTAGACGCCGGTGGCGCCGTTGGTGATCTTCAGCTTGCTGTCCTCCCAGCTGATCGCCCCCGTGCCGCCCGACGTGTAGTTCCCCACCGTGTTGGCGGTGAAGTCGTCGTAGAACCCCCAGTTCACGGAGACGGTCACGTTGTCCGTGGACGAGAAGCCGTCGTTGTCGGTGACGACGACCTGGAACACGAGGTCGTCCTGCGCCTCCGCATACGTAAAGGTCGGAACGATGAACGTCGGGTTCGCCGTGCCCGCGCCGGTCAGCGACACGCTGTTGGTCCCGGCGACCTGGGTCCAGGCGTAGGTGGCGATCGTGCCGCCCGGGTCGGTGGATCCGGTGCCGTCGAGCGTCACTTCCGTGGTGCCCGCCCCGCCCTTCATGTACACGTTCTGATCCGGTCCGGCATCCGGGAGCGGATACCCGATGGCGGGCATGGTGAACGGCAGGATCTCGCCGCGGACCGTGCCGGCCGAGCTTTCCGCCACGATGGCGAAGTAGTAGGTGGTTTCGGGGGTGAGCCCGGTCAGCGTCGCGGAGGATACCAGGATGTTGGACGTGCCCGAACCCTGGCTGGCTGGCGAAGTTTCCGTGTTGACGGCCAGTGTGGGGTCCGTCCCGTATTCGAACCAGGCGTTGGTTGCGAACCCGTTCGGGTTCACGATCCCGGTGAGGACGGCCGAGCTGTGCGAAATGATGTCGGCCCCTCTCGTCTCGGCGGAGGGAGGCTGATCCGGCGTGGTGAACGACAGGATCGTCCCCCGGGTCGTGCCGGTCGCGTTCTGCGCGACGAGGACGTAGTAATAGGTCGTGGATCCATCCAGGCCGGCGAGGTTCGCGGAAGCGGCCGCGGCGGAGCTGCCGGCGCCCTGGTCGACGGCGGTCGTGGCCGTGTTGTCCGCCAGGGTGCTGTCCGTCCCGTATTCGAACCAGGCGGTGGTCGCCTGCCCGTTCGGGTTCACCGTGCCGTTCACGGTTGCGTTGTCATAGAACGAGGAAGTGGCCGTCCCCGTCGTGACGGTTGGCGCCAGCGGCCCGCCGCCTCCCCCTCCTCCCCCGCACGCGGCGAATATGACCGCGGTAAGCAAGACCAACGCGGCAAAACCAGTGCTTTTTCCGTGCATCATTCCGTCCTCCTTTTGGATGTTTTGCCTTCCGGTCCTTCGTCGTTCATGCGACAACCCTTGCGATCCCCTCGTATATGTCCAGGTACCGTCGCGCCGCGGCGCTCACCCGGAATCTCCCTTCCGCGATCGACCGCCCTTCCCTGCCCATCCTTTCCCGCAACTCCCGGTCCCCGAGCAATTCCACGATCCGGTCGACCAGCGCCCGGTTATCCCGCACCGGGACCAGGTATCCGTTCACCCCGTCCTGCACCAGCTCCGGGTTCCCCCCCACGCGGGTCGCGACGATGGGAATCCCGTGAGCCATGGATTCCAGCAGGGTCATGGACAGCCCTTCCGAAAAGGATGTGAGCACCGACAGGTCCATGATCTCGTAGTACGACCGGATTTCCTTCTGGAAACCCGCGAAAACAACGTACGGCTCGATCCCGAGCGACCTGGCCTTGTCCCGAAGCGTGTTCCCCTCCTCACCTCCTCCCACGAACAGGAACCGGGCCGACGGCATCGCCTCGACGATCGGGGGGATCGCATCGAGGAAATTACCCACCCCCTTGATCGGCCGGTTGTAATTGGCGACCATGCCGATCACCAGGTGATCCGCCCCGAACCCGAGCTTCCCCCTGGTGATCTCCCGATTCCCCGCCGCACCGTCGTGGATCTCGATGCCGTTGTTCACGACCACGACCCGTGACGGGTCCACGCGCTCCCTTTCCACGACCACCCGCTTCACCGCCTCGGAAACGCAGACGATCCGGTCCGGCAGGTGCTTCGTGACCCTCAGCCAGAAATATTCGTGCCTTCCCCAGTTGAAACCCTGGTCCTCCCGGTTCTCCACGAGGACCTTCACCTTGCCCGTCAGCTTCAGTATCCGCCCGTAGAGGATCGACCAGAAGAAATACGCGTGCACGACGTCGGGCCGGAACTCCTCGACGATCTTCCCGATCCGGAAAAGCATCTGGATCTGGGCGGCCGGGTAGAACCGGAATCGTTCCGGCGGCGGCACGAAACGGACGGGAACGCTCGGCGGGATGCGGTCCCGGTACCGGGTCGTGCTGAAAATGGCCGCCTCCCATCGGACCGGGTCCCAATGCCTGATCATGGTCAGGATATGGCTGCCTGTCCCCCCGCCCAGGATGTCCGTAAGGATCGCGACCTTCACGCCTTCTCCTTCTCTTTTTCCGCTTCCCCGGTCAGAACCGGCCCGCCTTCACGTCCAGGTCCGGGCACTCCGACAGCCGAACCGGCCGGATCCCTTCCCGCGCCGCGTATTCGAGGAACCGCTCGATCCTGCGCATCAGTTCCTCCGCCTCCTCCGGGGTCTTCGTGAAGTGGTTCAGGCCGTGCATCAGGGACGTGGAATGGAAGAAGAGGTTCAGAACCTTGTAGCCGTTGCGCTTCATCGACTCCGCCAGGCCGATCATGTTCTCCGCGGTGTCGGGTTCCGGCGACAGCAGCACCTTGTTCAGCAGCCGCATCCGGTCCAGTATGCCCAGTAGCCGGAAGCGGCGCAACGCGCTGCCGGAGATTCCCTTCACGCGCCTGTTGCACCGGTCGTAATCGTCCTGCAGGAACCCGATGGTCGCCGGGACCTCCATGATCCGCGCTTCCGGGTCCGCCTCCCCCTCGATCCGGATCTCGTGAGGCTTCGGGGAGCGCTCGGAGAAATCCGGCCCGTGGTAGATCTCCCAGTTGCTGTAGGGCGAGACGGAGGTGTCCACCTTGTACCCCATCCGGTAGATCGTCCTCGCCACCGTCCCGTCGAACCCCCATC
>CAZTFC010000071.1:0-8291 GCA_964612075.1 uncultured bacterium | reverse complement strand
AGCAGCCCGGACGTGGCCGCGAACGAGGAGAACGCCTCGTTCAGGTCCCGGATCCGGTCCGCCGGGGTCTCGCCGTTATTGCCCATCGATGCTCAGCTCCTTCCATGCCGCGTTCGCCATCCGGACCAGCGTCGGGTCCTTCCGGATCCTTTTCCTGTATTCCTCGCCCCCGTCCTTCCCCAGGAGCACGGAAAGCCGGTAGCAAGCCCACTCGTGCTCCGGGTCCTTCTCCGCCGCCAGCCGGTAGAGCCGGATCGCCTCCCCCCTGCGGCCCGCGTCGTGGTGCGCGTCGGCCAGCCGCGAGAGCGCGTCCGCGGAGACGGCGGTGCCCGGACGCGACGCCGCCGCCTCGATGGCGGCGGCCGCCTTCCGGGCGTCCTCGGCGTAAGGGAGCACCTCCCCCAGCATCGAGAGCTCCGCCCCTTCCAGCCTCTTCATGGAAAGAAGCGCCTTGGCGACGCCCCGGTAATCCTTCTCCGAGAACTTGAGGTACGCCTCGGCGCGCGCCACGTCGTCGCCCGCCGCGTTCAGGCTCCTCATGGCCTTCAGGCTCTCCCGCAGCCCGGCGGTATCGCCGGACCGCGCGAACTCGGACGCCCGGAGGGCCAGGTACTTCGAGCGGACGGCGGAGGAACCGTACCGGGACAGCCACTGGACGAGGTCCCGGTGCGGCTTCCCGGTCCCGCGGAGGTCTTCCTCGATCAGGACGAGCGTCGGCTCGCGCGACGCGTCCAGCAGCCACCGGCCGCCCGCGTTCCAGAGGGAAGACAGGTGCGCGGGCCCCTTCGACCGCGCCGCCAGCAGCACCCTCTCGATCTCGTCGAGGGCCATGCCGCGCACCGTCGAGGGGCGCAGCACGAGCCTGGAGAGCAGGGTCAGCGCCGCGGCCGGGTCGCCGGCCGCCGAGCGCATGCGCGCGAGGCGCAGGACCGCCTGGTCGTATTCCGGGGTGAACGGATACCTGTCGACGATCCGGTCGAGCCGCGCGGCCGCCTCCCCCGCCTTGCCCGCCGCCGCCTCGACGTCGGAGGCGCGCAGCATCGCGACCCGCGACAGCTTCCGGTCCTTCGAGGAGGCGAGCGAGGTGAACAGCCGGATCGCCTCGTCCGGCTTCGACTCCTCCACCGCGATCTCTCCGAGCCCGAACGCGGCGTAATCCCTGTACTCCGGGCCCGTCACCTTCAGCAGAAGCTCCTTCGCGCGGGACACGAGCCCCGACACGCGGAGGTTTTCGCCCAGGAAGCAGAGGGTCTCCTCGGAAAAATCGGGGAACTTCGGGTCGACGGCCATCGCCGCCGCGTACGCCCGCGCGGCCTCGACCGTCATCCCCATCCTCTGGAGGGCGTTCGCCTTCCCGAAGAGCGCCTCGGCGGAACCGCCGGCCAGGTCGAACTGCCGGACCGCCTCGTGGTGCCTCCCGATGCCGGAGAGACTGCGCCCCAGCAGGGTCCGCACCTTTCCTTCCTGCGCGGACTGCGGGAACCTCTTGAGGAAGATCAGGCAGTCCGTCTTCGCCTCGAAGCGATATCCCATCCGGAATTCCGCCTCGGCCGCCATGAAGAGCGCCTTCTCCTGGAGGGAGGGGTCGTTCGAGTAGACCGAGGCGCGGCGGTAGTGGTCGGCGGCTTCCAGCGTGTGGTCCGACGCCGCCAGCGCGCGCCCGAGGACGTAGTGCCAGGCCCCGAGCTCCGCGAACGCCGGGCGGATGGACGAGAGCGCCTTCACCGCCTCGGGCGCCTTGTTCCCGTCGACCAGGGCCAGCGCGGTGGAGATCGGGCCGTCGGGGATCGTCACGGCGGGCGCGGCCGCCCCGCAGACGCCCGGCAGCAGGGTCAGGGCGAGCAGATAGGGAAGAAACCTTGCCATGACACACTTAAAAGCAATAAGCGTGCCACCTTAAGAGCCTGAATTTGCAGAAGATTTTACGGAACAGGTGTCAAGGAACCGACGCGGGTGTCGAGAGTCCCATCTTCTTGATCTTCTCCAGCAAAGTCGTGCGGTTGAGCCCCAACAGCATCGCCGCCTTGTTTTTCACCCCTCCGGCCTTCTCGAGCGCCTGGAGTATGAGGGCCCGTTCCAGCTCGTCGAGCACGGCGTTCAGGTTGATCCCCGAATCCGTCCAGGGGGTCGGGACCCGGATGTCGGATTGCAGTGGGGCCTCCTTCGACGGGAGCGCGGGCGCCGCCCCGCCGGCCGACGACCGGATGTGCTCCGGCAGGTCCTCCATCCCGACGACGCCGCTGTCGTTGAGGATGACCATCCGCTCGACCGCGTTCTCGAGCTCCCGCACGTTTCCCGGCCAGCGGTACCCGACCAGGATCCTGCGGGCCTCGGGGGAAACCTTGAGGGGCTGCCGCTTCCGCTTCTTGCAGAACACGCCCATGAAGTGCTCGAAGAGCAGCATGATGTCGTCGTCCCGCTCCCGGAGAGGCGGGATGTGCAGCGGGATCACGTTCAGACGGTAGTAGAGGTCCTCGCGGAACGTGCCGGCGGCCACGGCCTTCTCGAGCTCCCGGTTCGTGGCGGCGAGGATCCGCACGTTCACCTTGATGGTCTTCGTGCCGCCGATCCGCTCGAACTCCCTCTCCTGGACCACGCGCAGCAGCTTGACCTGCAGGGAAAAGGGAAGCTCGGCGATCTCGTCGAGGAAGATCGTCCCGAAGTTCGCGAGCTCGAACCGGCCGACGCGGGCGCTGACGGCGCCGGTGAACGCGCCCTTCTCGTGCCCGAACAGCTCGGACTCGAGGAGGTCCCGGGGGATCGCCCCGCAATTGATCGGCACGAACGGCTGGTCCGCGCGCGAGCTGTTGTAGTGGATCGTCTTCGCGACGAGCTCCTTGCCCGTCCCGCTCTCGCCCGTGATGAGGATGGTGCTGTCGGTGTCGGAGATCTTCTCGAGGATCCGGTAGAGCCCCTGCATCCTGGGGGAGTTGCCGATGAAGTTGCGGAAGTCGTACTTGTCGCTGAGCTGCCTCTTGAGGTTCGCGTTCTCCTTCTCGAGCCGCTTGTGGGAAAGCGCCCGGTCGATCGTGATCCGGAGCGCCTCGAGGTTGAACGGCTTCTCGATGTAGTCGAAGGCGCCCAGGCGCATGGCGTCGACGGCCGACTCGATCGACCCGTTCCCGGTGATGACGATCGACGGGGTGTCGATGGAGAGGGCCTTGGCTTCCCGCAGGACGTCGAACCCCCCCTTGCCGGGCATCACGAGGTCGACCAGGTAGAGGTCGAACTTCTGTCGCCGGAGGCACTCCATCCCCGACTCGCCGTCCTTCGCGTCGGTCACCTCGAAGCCGCTGGCCCCGAGGAAATCGCCGAGAAGGCTCCGGATGTCCTCATTGTCGTCGATGACGAGAATCGACTGCATCGCGAACCCCCTGGACCGACCCCGGAACGGGGAGTCAATCCGTTGACCTCAACACTATTCGGGCAGAAAGGGGGAAAAGTTCAAGGGAAATTTGCGGCGCGGCGAAAAATTCTCCCGAAGGCCCCCGTATCCGCCGGGGCACGGGTCAAAAAACCGCCCCGTTCTGATTCCCCCTTTCCCCGTCACTTCATCGGGCGGCCGCCCTTCGCGGCCCACTCCTCTAGCATGTCGGTGGTCACCGACTTCGGCCGCTCGAGCGGGTAGCCGAGGCCGCGGTCCCAGGTGATGTTCGCCAGGGTGCCGAGCGCGCGCCCGACGCCGAACAGGACGGTGTAGAAGTCGTACTGGGTGACGCCGTAGTGCCACTGGATGACGCCCGAGGCGGAATCGACGTTCGGCCAGGGGTTCTTCGCCTTCCCGTGCTCCCGCAGGACCGCCGGAGCCACCTCGTAGATCAGGTCCGTCAGCCGGAACATCGGGTCGTCCGGCATGTGCTTCAGCGCGAATTCATGCTGCGCGGTGTACCTCGGATCGGTGATCCGGAGGACGGCGTGGCCGTAGCCGGGGATGACCCGCCCGCTGTTCAGGGTGTCCCACAGGAATTTCTTCAGCTGGTCCCGGGTCGGGACCTCCCCCCCCATTTGCCGCATGAGGTCCTGGATCCACATGAGGACCTCCTGGTTCGCCAGGCCGTGCAGCGGCCCCGCGAGGCCGTTCAGCCCCGCGGAGAAAGCGTAGTAGGCGTCGGAAAGGGACGAGGCGACGAGGTGCACCGCGTGCGCGGAGACGTTGCCCGACTCGTGGTCGGAATGCAGGATGAAGTACATCCGCGCCACGTCGTCGTACGGCTTCGGGATCCCCATCATGTGGGCGAAATTGGCGCCCATGTCGAGGTCCGGCTCCGGGGGGACGATCGCGCCCCCCTTGTACTTCATCCGGTAGATGTGGGCGGCGATCTGGGGGAGCTTCGCCAGGAGGTTCATGGAATCCTCGTACATCGGGTCCCAGTACTCCGTCTTGCGCATCCCCTCGTTGTACCGCTTGACGAAGACCGACTCCCGCTGCATCGAAACGACGGCGGCCGACAGCAGCGCCATGGGGTGGGAGTCGCGCGCCATCGCGCGGAGCGTGTCGAACACGTAGTTGGGGACCCGGGAGCGCGCCCGGAAATCGTCCATGACCTCTTTCAGTTCCCGCTCCGACGGGACGTCGCCGGTGAGCAGGAAGTACCAGAAGGCTTCCACGCAGGGATATTCGCCCCCCGGCGCCTTCGGCAGCGCGGCGAACGTCTCGGGGATGGTCTTGCCGCGGAAGCGGATCCCCTCCATCGGGTCGAGGTACGAGATGTCCGTCACGAGGCACCGGACGTCGCGGGCGCCGCCGATGGCCTGCTCGATGGTCACCTTGTCGATGACCACGTGCCCGTGCTCCTTGAGCAGCTTCTGGGTTCGCGGACGTTGGGCCTCGATCTTCTCGCGCAGCTTCTCTTTCAGGCTGGACATGGCGCCCCCTCCGGGATCGTCGTGTTCGGTAATTTTCAGGGTATCCGAAGTCCGGCCCAAAGGGAACCCGTTTGACTGGGCCTGATTTCTATTCTAAGATTGAGCACTTATGACTAAAAAATCGAAATCGCCGAACGACCGCGCGCTGCTGGTTTTCGACGGGGCCTGCGGGACGAACCTGCAGCGGATGGAGATCCCCCCCTCCGCGTGGCAGGGACGCGAGGGGTGCAACGAATTCCTCAACGTTTCCGCGCCTGAAGTGATCCGGGAGTGGCACGGATCGTTCCTCGCGGCGGGGGCCGACGTGCTGGAAACCGACACCTTCGGCGCCAACCGGGTCGTGCTGGCGGAGTACGGCCTCGAAGGCCGCGTCGCGGAGATCAACCGCGCGGCGGTGGAAAACGCGAAGGAGGCGATCCGGCGGGGGGGCGCCGACGCGTTCGTCGCGGGGTCCATCGGCCCGACGACGAAGCTCCCCTCGCTCGGCCACATCGGCGTCAGGGAGCTTTCGGACGCCTTCTCGGAGCAGGCCCGCGCGCTGGTCGAGGCCGGGGCCGACCTGCTGATCGTCGAGACGTGCCAGGACCTGCTCCAGGTGAAGACCGCCGTCGTCGCGTGCCTCGAGACGCTCGAGGCGGCGAAGCGGGACATCCCCCTGATGGTCTCGCTCACGGTGGAGGCGACGGGGACGATGCTGGTGGGGACCGACGTGGCCGCCGCCCTGGCCGCACTCGAGCCGTACCCGCTCTTCTCCATCGGCCTGAACTGCGCCACGGGGCCGGAAGGGATGGTCTCCCACATCCGGCACCTGTGCCGCAACTACCGCGGGCGGGTCTCCTGCATCCCGAACGCGGGGATCCCGACGGTCTCCGGCGGGAAGACCGTCTACCCGCTCTCCCCCGAGGCGTTCGCGGCCCAGCTCCTGCCCCTCGTCCGCGACGACGGCGTGTCCATCGCGGGAGGGTGCTGCGGCACGACCCCGGAGCACATCCGGAAGCTGCGCGAGGCGCTCGACGGGGTCCGCCCGGCGACCCGCGACGTTTCGCCGAAGGCCTCTTTAAGCAGCCTCTACCAGGCCGTCGAGATCCGCCAGGAGATCCCCCCCTTCCTCATCGGGGAGCGCTGCAACGCCAGCGGGTCGAAGAGGTTCCGGGAGCTGCTCCTCGCGGACGACTTCGACGGCGCGGTCCGGGTCGCGCTCGACCAGCAGGCGGACGGCGCCCACGCCGTGGACCTGTGCGCGGCCTACGCCGGCAGGGACGAGTCGGCCGACCTCCCCGCCCTGGCCCGCCTCTTCGCGAAGTCGGTCCACGCCCCGCTGGTCATCGACTCGACCCGGCCCGAGTCCATCGAGGCGGCGCTGTCGGCCCACCCGGGCCGGTGCCTGGTCAACTCGGTGAACCTGGAGGACGGCGGGAGGAACCTCGAGCGGATCTGCCGCGCCGCGAGGAAGTACGGCGCCGCCGTCATCGCCCTCACGATCCACGAGAAGGGGATGGCGATGACGGTCGAGGAGAAGCTCGCGACGGCGAGGCGGATCCGCGACCTGGCCGTGGGAAGGTACGGCCTGCGCGAGTCGGACCTGGTCTTCGACCTCCTCACCTTCACGGTCGGCTCGGGCGACGCCTCGCTCGCCGACGCCGCGGCCACGACCCTCGAGGCGGTGCGCCGCGTCAAGCGGGAGCTGCCAGGCGTCTTCACCTCGCTGGGCGTGAGCAACGTCTCCTTCGGCCTCTCTCCCGCCTCCCGCAGGGTCCTGAATTCCGTCTTCCTGCACGAGGCGGTGGCGGCCGGGCTCGACATGGCCATCATCGACGCGGGGAAGATCCTTCCCCTGGCGTCGATCCCCGGGGCCGACCGGGAAGCGTGCCTCGACCTCCTCTACAATCGCCCGCGGGCCGACGGGGAGCCGCCGCTTTCCGCCTTCATCCGGCATTTCGCCGACACCGCCGCGGAGGAGGAGCGGCCGGACGAAGAGAAGGGGCGCCCCGCCCGGCCGCCGGAAGAGGAGCTGGCCGGGAAGGTGCTGGCCGGCGACCGCGAGGGGCTGGACGACCTCCTGGCGATCCTGCTGTCGCGCCGCCCGGCGACTTCGATCATCAACGAGGTCCTGGTCCCCGCGATGCGCCGCGTGGGCGAGCTGTTCGGCCGGGGGGAGATGCTGCTGCCGTTCGTTCTGCGCTCCGCGGAAGTGATGAAGAACGCCGTCGACCGGCTGGGCCCCTTCCTCGAGAAGTCCGAACGGGAAGCGGGGCGCAAGGTGCTCCTGGCCACCGTGGCGGGCGACGTGCACGACATCGGGAAGAACCTGGTGGACATCATCCTCTCGAACAACGGGTACCGGGTGATCAACCTCGGGATCAAGGTGCCCGCGGAGACGATCATCGAGAAGGCGGTCGAGCACGGGGCGGACGCGATCGGGCTGTCCGGCCTGCTGGTCAAGTCGGCGCTGGCGATGAAGGAGGCGCTGCCGCAGTTCGCCGCGGCGGGCCTTTCCGTCCCCGTGCTGCTGGGCGGCGCCGCCCTGACCGAAACGTTCGTCGCCCGGGAGTGCGCCCCGGCGTACCCCGGCGCCGTGGTGTACTGCCCCGACGCTTTCGCGGGGCTCTCCGCGCTGAGGGATTTCGAGGCGGGAACGCTCGTCTCGACGGCCGTGTCCGCCCCGGAGGACCACCCGTCCGCGCCCCGGGGGCCGAAAGGGGCGCACGTTCCGCGGGACGTCGACGCGCCGACGCCCCCTTTCCTGGGACGGCGGCACGTCCGGGGGATCGACCCGGCGCTGCTGTTCCCCCACGTCAACGAACAGGCGCTCTTCCGGGGCCGGTGGGGGTATCGCCGGGGGAAGATGACCGCGCAGGAGTACGAGGCGCTGATCCTGGAGCGGGTCCGGCCCATGTACGAAGAGATGAAGGCCCGGGCGCTTGCGGAGCGGCTCCTCGAGCCGGCGGTCGCCTACGGATGGTTCCGCTGCTTCTCCGAGGGCGACACGCTCGTCGTGGAGCACGAGGGGCGCGCCCTCCCGTTCCGCTTCCCGCGCCAGTCCGTCCCGCCGCACCTGTGCATCGCGGATTACTTCCGGACGCGGGAGGAGGGGGGCGACGTGGCGGGCTTCTTCGTCGCCACCGTCGGGGACCGGATCGGGCCCGCGGCCCGGGAGCTCTTCGGGGCGGACCGGTACCACGACTACCTGATGCTGCACGCCTTCGGGGTCGAGGCCGCCGACGCGCTGGCCGAGTACTGGCACGAGGCGATGCGTCGCGAGCTCGGGATCGGCGGCTCCAGGTACGGCTTCGGCTACCCGGCCTGCCCGGACCTCTCGGCGCACCTGGCGGTGTTCGAGCTCCTCGCCCCGGAGGGCATCGGCGTCACGCTGACGGAAACGATGGAGATGGTGCCGGAGCAGACGACCTCCGCCATCGTCGTCC
>CAZTFC010000070.1:0-8390 GCA_964612075.1 uncultured bacterium | reverse complement strand
CGCAGGGAAAGGTCGGCGAAGAACAGGTGGTGGTTGACCACGACGACGTCGGCGGAGGCGGCCCGCCGCCTCGCCTCCGCGAGGAAGCAGCGGCCGGTCTCCCCGCAGGAGGCCGGGTCGCACATCTCGCTTCGCGCGTTGACATCGCCCCAGACGCGGGCGTCCTCGGGAACGCCCCTCGCCTCGGCGATGTCGCCCGTCCGGGTGGTCTCGGCGAACGCCCGCATCGCCTCGAAGTAGGCGGTCTCCTTCGCGAACTCGAACAGCGGCTCGTCGCGGAAGCGCCGCCATCTCCGCAAGCAGAGGTAGTTGGCGCGACCTTTCAGCACCGCGCACGAGAAAGGGTGCCCGGTGGCGTCGCGCACGAGCGGGATCT
This sequence comes from uncultured bacterium, assembly GCA_964612075.1. Lineage (GTDB taxonomy): Bacteria > Desulfobacterota > Deferrimicrobia > Deferrimicrobiales > Deferrimicrobiaceae > UBA2219. Next base: position 8,014 of record CAZTFC010000070.1, on the reverse strand, counting down.
CGCTCGCAAGAAGCTGCTGCTGGAGGGTGCGGGTGCCGGTCGACACGATCGTCCTGCGGCCGGAGAGGATCGCGGGCACGAGGTACGCCAGCGTCTTCCCGATGCCGGTGGCCGCCTCCGCGACCAGGATGCGGGAGTTCTCGAGGGCGTCCGCCCACGCCATCGCCATGCGGAGCTGTCCCGGCCGCGGCTCGAACCCCTTCATCGCCTCCGCGAGCGGGCCCCCGGGGGAAATCGCCATCCCCACTCTGCGGGCGAGGTCACCCGGCGCGCGCCCCAAGGCCTCCCCCTTACTGGGCCGGGACCGGGACGAAATTCCCCAGGTCGACGCGGAGGATGGAGACCTTGCGGCGCATGTCCCCCGCGGAGTCGAACGAAAACATCCCCGTGACCCCCGCGAAATTCTTCAGGCGGGGGATCCGCTCCCGCATGGACTCCCCGGAAGGCTTCCCCGAGCCCCCGTCCACGGACCAGGCCTCGGCCAGTAGCTGCGCTCCGTCGTACCCCATCGCCTCGAACCGGGTGGGGGCCGAACGCATCGCCTCCTGGAACTCCTTCCGGAACCGGTCCCCCTGGGACCCGGGGATGGCGTCGGAATAGTCGACCGAGATCACCGCGCCGGCGACGGCGCTGCCCGCCTTGCGCAGCAGCTCCTCGTTGTACCACCCCGAGAAACCCGCGAGCGGCAGGTAGACGTTGTAGTAGTTGAGCTGGGAGGCGAGGAGGAACACCCGGTCCCACCGGTCGGCGATGACGATCCCGTCGATCGGAAGCTTCATCCCCTTCCCTCTCTCCTTCGTGCGGGACTGCCGCCGGAACTTGGCGGTGCCGACCGCGTTCCGGATCACGTCCGTGAAGTCGCGGATCTCGGGGGCGTACGGGATGGTCCGGACGATCCGGACGCCGGATTCCGCCGCGACTTTCTCCACGGCCTCCGCGAACCCTTTCCCGTAACCGTTTTCCGGGTGCAGCAGCAGCAGGTCGACCACCTTCTCCCGGGCGAGCCGCGAGAGGACGGCGCGGGCCTCCTCGACGGGCGAGAGGCCGAACCCGTACAGGAACGGCTTGCCGTCGATCGTTTTCTGCCCCATGTAGAGAACGGGGGGGGACTTGGGCCCGAACGCCGCGGATACGGAGCGCCCCTCCTCTCCCGTCACCGGCCCGAGGAACCCGATCACCGTCCGGTCGGCGGTCGCCGCGGAGAACTCCGCGCGGGCCCGGTCGGGGTCCCCCGCCGTGTCCGCCCAGCGGACCACCGGCGGCCCGCCGTTCTGCCCGTGGGACCACCGGCCGGGGCTCAAGGCGATCTCCGCGCCGGAGAGGACGGAGAAGCCGATGTCCGAAAGCTTCCCCGACAGGGGAACGAGCCCGACGACCTTCGGCCGGCCGGAGACGATCTTCTCGACGCGGTACAGGTGCTCCGCCGCCTCCTTGGCCCACCTCCCGGGCGTTCCCGCGGCGCGCTCGAAGGAGAACTTCGCCATCCCGTGGAACCCCTTCCTCGTCGCGGCCTTCCCCAGCGCGAGGAACAGGTGGGCGCGGACCTCCTCGTCCTCCTCGACCCGGGCCGCCGCGAGGAGCGGGGAAAGGTCGGCCGCCCTCTCGATGACGAACTCCCGCTGGGTCGAGTAGCTGATCGCCTCCTCCGGGTCCGCGGCGGCCGCGACGGCCCTGCGGTACAGGGCGAGGGAGCTCGCGATTTTGCCGGCCCGGGCGTCCGCCCGGGCCATCAGGGCGAAGAGCGCGGGAACGTTCGCGTGGACGTACTTCTGGTCGATCAGGTACCCCGCCACCTGCCTCGCCTCGTTCTCCCAGTCCATCTTCTGGTAGATGCGCAGCTTCAGGTCCATCGCCGAGAGGACGAGGTACCGGGCGCGGGAAAAGAGCACCGCCTTGTCCGCCGCCTCCAGCGCCTTGTCGAACTCGCCGCGTTCCAGGAGGAGCTCCCCGACGCGCATCCAGACGTATCCCTTCCGCTCGTCGTCGGGCCCGGAATACGCGATGCCGAGGAACCCCCGGAGCGCCTCTTCCTTCCTGCCGGCGAGGAAGTCGGCTTCGGCCTGGTGGAACGTCGCGATCGGAACCGTGCGCGCGGGATCCCACACCCCGGGGCGCGGGACCGGTACGGCCTCGGTGCCCGCGGTCAGCGGCAGGGGAAGGTCGGCGGCCGCGACGAGGTGAGCCGAGAGGAAGAGGAGGAGGGCGGACAGGGCCGCCGCGCCGCTTCGCGTCAACCGAAGATCTCCTTGACCTTCTCGAAGAAGCCGGAGGAGATGGGGCCGGGAGACGCCTCGGACAGCTTCTGGAACTCCTCGAGCAGCTCCTTCTGCCGCTTCGTGAGCTTCTTCGGCACCTCGATCAGCACGCGGATGACGAGGTTCCCGCGCCGCCCGGAGGAAAGGGAGGCGACCCCTTCCCCGCGCATGACGAATTCGTGCCCCGACGCCGTGCCGGAAGGGATGGACAGCTCCTTCTTCCCGGAGAGGGTGGGCACGAAGATCTTCGCGCCCATCGCCGCCTGGGGGAACGTGATCGGCACCTCGCAGAAGAGGTCCGGCCCCTCCCGGACGAAGAAGGGATGTTCCTGCACTTCGATCGCGACGTACAGGTCCCCGGACGGCCCGCCCGAGGGGCCCGCTTCCCCTTCCCCCCGGAGCTTGAGGCGCGTGCCGGTCTCGACCCCCGGCGGGACCTTGACCTTGAGCGTGCGGCTCTCCCGCACGAAACCGGTGCCCGAGCACTTCCCGCACGGGTCCTTGACCACCTGGCCGGTGCCGCCGCAGCGGCTGCACGTCCGGCGTATGGAGAAGAACCCCTGCTGCATCGTGACCTGCCCGCGCCCGTTGCAGGCGCCGCACTTCTCGGGGCGGCTTCCCTTCCTCGCCCCCGTCCCGCCGCATTCGCCGCACCCGGCGGTCCGGGGGACGACGATCTCCTTGTCGGCGCCGAAGACCGCCTCGTCGAACGTGATGGTCAGGTCGTACCGGAGGTCGGCGCCGCGCCGCGGGCGCGTCCCCCCCCCGCCCCCGCCGAAGATCCCCCCGAAGAAATCGTTGATGATGTCCTCGACCCCCATCCCCTGGAAGTCCTCGAACCCCCCGAAGCCGCCGCCCGCGGGGCCGGCGTGCCCGAACCGGTCGTACTGCTGGCGCTTGTCGGGGTCGGACAGGACCGAGTACGCCTCGTTCAGCTCCTTGAACCGCTCTTCCGCGGAGGCGTCGGACTTGTTCCGGTCGGGGTGATGCTCGAGGGCGAGCTTCCGGAACGCCTTCTTGATGTCGTCCTGGGAGGCGTCGCGGGTGACGCCCAGGACCTCGTAGTAGTCTCGCTTCGTCGCCACGGCCGCCTCACGCCTCCTGCCCGCGGGAATCGTCCGCGGGCGGGGCCGCGGCCACCAGCACCTGGGCGGGACGCAGCAGCCGCCCGTTCAGCATGTACCCCCTGCGCGACTCGGAAAGCACCGTCCCCTCGGGCTTCCCCCCCCAGGGCACGGCGCCGACCGCCTCGTGCAGGGAGGGATCGAACATGTTCCCGACGGAGGACAGCTGCTCCAGGCCGTACTTGCGCAATTCCGCGAGGAAGCCGTCGTACGTCATCCGGACCCCCGAAAGGATCGCCTCCGCGGACGCCCCCTCCTGCCCCAGCGCCCGCTCCAGGTTGTCGAGGAACGGGAGGACCGCCTTGAGCAGCCTCTCGTTGCCGTACGCCTCCTGCGCTTCCCGCTCGCGGGCGGCCCGCTTGCGGAAATTGTCGAACTCCGCCATCAGGTACGCGAGGCGGCTCCGCAGCTCCTCCGCCTCGTCCGGCGCACCGGGGGTCCCGCCGTCCGGGGAAACCCCCGGCACGGGCCGCGGCTCCCCCTCGTCCTCCCCGGGGGCGGCCTGGCCGTACAAAGCTTCCTTGTCCTTATCTTCCATCCGCTTCCTCTCCTGTATCCGGTGTAAGGGAACGAGCCGGGCGGATCACCTTTGCCCGAACATCGTCGTGAGCAGGTTCGCCGTGTACTCCACCAGGGGGATCACCCGGGAGTAATCCATTCGCACGGGGCCGATCAGCCCGATGCTTCCCATCGCGGAGGATCCCTGCCGGTACCCGGACGCCACCACCGACACGTCCCCCAGCTCCTCGACCGGGTTCTCCGGACCGATGGACACCTGGATCGCCTGGCTCGCCATCGCGCGGTCGAGCAGCCGGAAGATCACGGTCTTCTCCTCGAAAGCGCGCAGGACGCGCTTCAGCCGCTGGACGTCCTCGGCGAACTCCGGCTGGTCGAGGATGTTGGCGCGCCCCTCGACGAACACCTCGCCCGGGCCGCTGTCGGCCAGCGCCCTGGCGCCCATGGTCAGGGCGCGGTGCATCACCCGGTCGTACCGCGCCTTCTCCCTCCGCAGCTCCGCGCGGACCCGCACGCGCAGCTGCGCCAGCGTGATCCCCTCCGCCAGGCCGTTCAGGTAGGCGTTGATCTTCTCGAGCTCGTCCGCCGTGACGTCGGGCTCCCCCTCGATCAGGCGGTGCTGCACGTAGCCGCTCTGCATGACGGCCACCAGGAGGATCTTGTCCGCCGACGCGCGCATGAGGCTCACCGAGCGCAGCCTCTGCTCGTCGGGGCGCGAGACGATCACCACGCTCGCCTGGCACGCCAGGTTCGCGAGCAGCCGGCTCACCTGGCGGACCAGCTCGTCCGCGGAAGCGTTCCCGACGCCTTCGTGGGCGGCCTGGTTCAGCCGCTCCACCTCCCCCTGCACGAGGCTGCGCCGCAGAAGAAGGTGGTCGATGTAGAAACGGAACCCCGCGCCCGTGGGGATGCGCCCCGCGGAGGTGTGCGGCTGGGCCAGGAACCCCATCTCCTCGAGGTCCGCCATGATGTTGCGGATCGTCGCGGGGGAAAGCGCCTGTCCCATCTTCTTGGACACGGTCCGCGAGCCGACGGGCTCCGCCGTCGCGACGTAATCCTCGACGATGTAGCACAGGACCTGGGCCGCGCGTTCATCGACTCCGAAAGCCATTTCATCTTCTCCCGCCACGGTTTAGCACTCCCAAGTCAAGAGTGCTAACCGTAATCTACCAGCCGCCGCCCGCCGGTGTCAAGGGAAGGCGGCTTGACGCCGGGCTCCCCGCCTGCGACGATTCCCCCATGAACGCCGAGTACCATCGCGCATACAGCCGGAACCTCGGGCAGGACATGGAGATGAAGGTTTACGGGAACGCCGGGAAGCCGGTGGTCGTGTTCCCGACCCGGGGGGGGCGGTTCCACGAATACGAGGACTCCGGAATGGTCGAGGCGTGCCGCCCCTTCATCGAGTCGGGCGCCGTGACGCTGTTCACCCTGGACGGCGTCGACCACCAGTCCTGGGCGAACGAGTACGTCCCCCCCCCGCAGCGGGGCCTCCGGCACAACCAGTACGACCGGTACGTTGTGGAAGAGGCGGCGCCGTTCGTCCGGGGCCTTCTTCCCCGGGCGGAAGGGATCCTCGCCACCGGGTGCGGCATGGGCGGGTACCACGCCGCGAACTTCCTGTTCCGGCACCCCGACCTCTTCGATTCCCTGATCGCCCTGTCCGGCCGGTATTCCCTGAAATCGCTGCTCGGCGAATACATGGACGACAGCGTCTACTTCAACTCGCCGCTCGCATACCTGCCGAACCTCGCGGACCCCTGGTACCTCGACCGGTTCCGCCGGGCCCGGATCGTGGTCTGCTCGGGACAGGGTGCGTGGGAGGAGGATACGCTCGCGGAAACCCGCGCGCTCCAGAAGATCCTGTCCGCGCTGGGGGTTCCCGCGTGGTTCGACTACTGGGGGCGCGACGTCAACCACGACTGGCAGTGGTGGCGGCTCCAGATGCCGTATTTCCTGGGGAAGATGGAGCTGTAGCCCCGACGGGGCCGCCCCCCGGAACGGTCACTTCCCTTTCTTCTGCTCGATCTTTGCCCGGATGGCCTCCCCGAGCGCCCCGATGCCCGCTTCGCCGGACGGCTTGTCCATGTATTTCCGGTAATCGTCCTCTTCCCCGCCGGGGGCCTCCTGCTCCTCCGCGCCGACGAGGGAGAGGGCGATCCGGCGCTTCGCCGGGTCCGCCGATTCCACCTTGACCAGGAGCTCCTGCCCCACGGCGACCGCCTCCCCGGCGGATTTGATCTTCCTGCCGCCCCCCAGCCGGGAGATGTGCAGCAGGCCGTCGATCCCGCCCCCCAGGGAAACGAACGCCCCGAACGCCGCGAGGCGCACGACTTTCCCCGCGTGGGTCGATCCCGCGGGGAACCGCTGCGCCGCGGCCTCCCAGGGGTTCGCCAGCGTCTTCTTCAGGCTGAAGGTGAACCGCTTGTTCGCCCAGTCGAGGCGGGTGATCGCCACCTCGACCTCCTGCCCGGCGGACAGGACCTCCCGGATGTCCTCGACCCGCTCCCAGCCGATCTCCGAGACGGGCAGCAGCCCCTCGATCGGGCCGATGTCGACGAACGCCCCGAAGTCCCGAAGGGAGGTGACCTTCCCCCGGACCACCATCCCCTCGGACAGGACCGCCTTCGACTCCTCCCGCTTCCTCTCCTCTTCCTCCTCGACCAGCACGCGGTGGGACACGACGATGTTGCGCCCCTTCTCGCCGTACTGGGAGATCCGGAACGGGATCCGCTTGCCGACCGCCTCCGCGCCCTCGCGGGCCCGCGGCGACCCCATCTGCGAATAGGGGCAGAACGCCCGGGCGTTTCCGGGGAGCCGGACCTCGAACCCCCCCTTGACCTCCTTCACCACCAGGCCGTCGACCGGGATGCCCGTCCGGAACGCGTCCTCGAGCTGCGCGCTCCCGGCCGAGCCGCCCGCCACCCGCGTCGTGAATCGCATCTCGCTGCCGTCGGAGGAGACGAAGTACGACGTCAGGGAGTCGCCCTCCTTCACCGGGACGTTCCCCGATTCGTCCGCGAGCTCCTTCGTCGCGAGGACACCCTCCCCCTTGCGCCCCAGGTCGAGGAAGATCCACTCGGGCGTCACCTTGATGACCCGCGCGAGGACCTTCTGCCCGGGGTCGTAGCGCGCCGGCGCCACGAAGGTCCGCTCCAGGAGCTTCCCGAAATCCTCTTCTTCGGCTTCCGCCGCGCCCGGCTCCGCCGGCGCGTCCGGCCGTTCCTCGTCCGATCCCATGCGCATCCCGCCCTTCCCGCCTTGTTATCCCAGCAGGCCGGCCAGCCGCTCGCGCTGGCGCGCCAGCCGCTTCTGCCCTTCGTCGATCGCGTCCAGGATGGCCCCCTTCGATTCCTTCGCCAGGTCCTTGCCCTGCCCGAGGAGATCTTCGGAGCGGCGCTCGATGTCGTCGACCATGCCGGAGACGCTCTCCGCGAATTCCCCCGCGGCCCCTTCCACCCGGCGCCGCGCCTTTTTCGCAAAGCGGGCGACGTCCTCCCGCGTCCTCTCCCCCGACTGGGGGGCGAACAGGAGGGCGACCCCCGCGCCCAGCACCATTCCAGTCAGCACCAGCAACGCACCCGTCATCAGCCTGCCGTCGCTATCGCTCATGGCGCACCTCCCGCCGATTTCGTATGCTTTCAGTGTACCGCTTCGGCGTCGCCGGAAACAACGGGGCGGCGCCGGCATCCGGCAGACTGTTTTAAAAAAACCGCCGGGGGAAAGGAAGACAAAGATGAGAGCGATCCGGGTTCGCGAGTTCGGCCCGCCGGAAATGATGCGGCTCGAGGAGGTCCCCACGCCCGTTCCCGGCCCCGGCCAGCTCCTGGTCCGGGTCCGGGCGGCGGGGGTGAACCCCGTCGAGACGTACATCCGCTCCGGCGCCTATGCGCGGAAACCGGCCCTGCCCTACACCCCGGGCAGCGACGCCGCCGGGATCGTGGAGTCGGTGGGCGGCGAGGCGGGCGGCTTCGCGCCGGGCGACCGGGTGTACACCAGCGCGACGCTCTCGGGTTCGTACGCGGAGTTCGCCCTGTGCGAGCCGTCCCGGGTGCACCCGCTGCCCGACGCGGTCACGTTCGGGCAGGGCGCCGCGCTCGGCGTGCCGTACGTCACCGC
>CAZTFC010000069.1:0-8601 GCA_964612075.1 uncultured bacterium | reverse complement strand
CCTTCGTGCCCCGAAGGGCGACGATCGGCGCCATGTGGAAGAAGGCGTCGAACCCCGTCCACGGGGACGGCCTGGCCCGCCCGGCCGCAAGGCAATCCGCCCAAAGGAGGGAGCCTTCGCGGGAGAGCCGGACAGTTTCGGCGAGCGCGGCGGGGTCCGGGGCGCGTCCGGCGACGCCCCCCGCGGTTTCCACGAGATCCCGAAGCTGCCCGTCGAAGTACTCCAGGTGGCCGGCTTTCGCCTCGCCGTACACGAACGGGGCGTCGATGACGACTAGAGGGATCCGGAACCGGTCCGCGAGCGCCCGAAACCAGTATAAAACGGTTTGGCAGATGTTCGTGCAGCAGCACAGAAGGTCCGGTTTCGGCAGCCGGCCCACCGGCGTCGTTCCCGCGATCGCGCACCCGAGATCGGCGCGGGCGTACCCGCAAAGGTCTCTGGAGTACCCGAGGCGCTCCACCGCGGCGGAGAGCTCCGGGACCAGCCGCTTCACGGAGCAGACCGCGGCGTGGTTCTCGGGGTAGACCGTGTGGAACCCGAGGGCGCGCAGCGGCTCCACCGGGAAGCCGGACGTGACCCATGCCACGGGGACGGCGCCGTCGGCGTACCGCCCGGAGAGGTAATGGAGGGTCATGAGCTCCCGCAGCTTCCGCCCGGATTCGAGAGGGGGGCCGAAGGGATCCCCCGTCCCTTGCGCCGCGCCGCGCCCCGGGCGCTTCACGAACCGGCTCGATACCGACAGCGCCATCCCGCCGAAACCGGTTACGGCTCTGTATTGTATTTTTCGCAGTATCAACCAGTTGTCCTTTTGAACTTCAACGATTCCACGAAGGCCTCGAGGCGAGTGGCGGCCTGGGCCGACAGCTCCTTTTCCAGCTCGCTCTCCAGAAGAAGGACAGGGACGCCGACGCCGGCGAACGCCCGGAGGATGGCGGGTACGTCGAAATTCTCCGGCTCGCAGAACTTCGGCACGTGCAGCACCAGGCCCGCGGCCCCGGAGCGGCGGAACAGCGAAAGGAGATATTCCATCCTCGCCCCGGTATCGGACGAGCGGGTCGGGCAGGGCGGCATCCGGAAGGCCATGGCGGACAGCCGGTCGAGGGGATCGCGGTCGGCCGGAGGCGGACCCGGGGGGATGCGCCGCCCGACGGCCGCGTAGTCGTCGGCCGCGACGAACGCTCCGGCGGATTCCAGGCAGTCGAAGACGGACATCGGTTCGGGGACGTACCCGGAGACCATGAGGGGCACGCCGCCCCGGGCGAGGTCGGTCCGCATCCCCCGGGCGGCGGAAGCGAGCTCCGCGAGGTGGTCGCCGGGCCAGAGGTATTCCCCCCGGCGCAGGAGGCGGTACAGGGCGGGGTCGGGCACCGGAAGGAAGGGCCGCCGGGAGAGCAGCTCGCGCCGCAGCCGGTCGATCTCCGCGTGCAGCGAGATCGCTTCCGACAGCCGCGACGCCTCGAGCGGCCGGCCGGTCAGGCGGGCAAGGCCGTCCGCGAGCCCTTCGAGCTCCGAGCGGACGAATTTCCTGGCGGCGGGACGGTCTTCCCCTTTCGGTTGAAGGTACCGGAACGCGGGCTTTTCCCAGCCGCCGAAATCGGGGGCGAGCGTGGCCAGCCCCTGGATGGAATCGCAGGTGTGGGGGAAAATCGCCGCGTCGGCGTCGCGCCCCCCGCCGGAGGCGAGGAACGCCAGGGCGTTGCGCGCCACCGCGCAGACGTAGCCCTGCATGCGACCCGCCGCCGGGCCGCGCGGGGGTCCGGGCGGCCCCCACAGCTCCACCGCGTGGACGTCCATCGCCGTGAGCAGCTCGCGCGGGTAGTGCACGGGAAGGACGATCACGGTCTTCCGGCCCAGCTTTTTCTGGCGGGCGATGACGGCGGAGCGCATAAGAACGATTAGCTCACGACCACGCGTTTCCCGGCAAGGGGGATCGCGCCCGCCTGGTCCCGCGGGGCGCGGTAAGTGGTAATATGTTCGGGATTCCGGGACGGGGTCCGGCCGCAGAACACGAGATCGGGAGGGGACGGGGATGGCGAATCGAACGGGAAAAGGGATCGTGATCGTGGGGTTCCTGCTGGCGGGGCTGGCGGCGCTGTCGTCGCAGGCCTTCGCCGCGGGCTTCTCGCAGCCCACCGCGGAGTATTCCGCCGAGCGGCACATCAGCGGCGAGGGGGGCGGCATGGTGGGGAAGGTCTGGTCCGCGCCCGGCAAGGAACGGATGGAATTCGAGCGGGGCGAGGCCGTGACCATCATGCGGATGGACAGGAAGCTCATGTGGACGCTCATGCCCGCGCAGAAGCAGTACATGGAATACAACTTCTCCGAGCAGAAGCCCGAGAAGCGGCAGAAGGGGGATTACCGGGATTGCGACGTCAAGCAGACCGAGACGGGGAAAGAGACGATCGACGGCTTTTCGACCCGGAAGATGACGATGGAGGTCTCCTGCCCCGGGGATGAGAAGCACTCCGGGACGATCTGGCTGACAAAGGAGAACATCCCCATCCGGATGGAGGCCTCGCGCGCCGGGTCGAAGAAGGACACCGTGCGGGTCGAGCTGAAGAACCTCAAGATCGGGAAGCAGGACCCCAAGCTCTTCGAGATCCCCGCCGGCTATACGAAGATGGAGATGCCGTCGCTCGGGAACATCCGGGAGATGATGCGGAAGCAGCAGTCCATGCAGGAAGAAGCCGAAAAGAAAGCCGCGGAGAATGAGGCCGCGCGGGAGGCGGAAGCCGCGAAGCGGCGGCAACCGCAGGAGACGGGGCGCGCCTACACGGCGCAGCCGCGGCAGCAGGCCACGGAAAAGAGCACCGTGGACAAGGTCCTCGATCCGGCGAAGAAGCTCAAGGGCATCATGGGCTGGTAGCCGGGATCGCATCGTCCCGTCGCCGTGGGCAGTGACCGGGTGATGCGGCTCGCGCGGATCGCGATCGTCGCCGTCCTGCTCGCGGCCGGGCAGGCGGTTCCGGCGGGCGGAGCGCTCCCCGATCCCTACCCCGGCGCCGCCGCCTCCTACCTTCTGAAGATCGACGGGAAGGCGGTCTGGGAGCGGTTCCCGGACCGCCGCCTGCCTCCCGCGAGCCTCACGAAAATCATGACGGCGCTTCTCGTGCTGGAGCAGGGGCGTCTTCTGGAAGTGACGACCGTCAGCCGGGCCGCCTCGCGGGAAACCGGCACGAAGCTCGGCCTCGAGGCCGGCGACCGGGTTCGCGTGGCCGAGCTGCTGGCGGCGGCCGTGATCGGCTCGGCGAACGATGCCGCGCGCGCCCTGGCAGAGCACGTGGACGGGACGGAAGGAAAGTTCGTCCGGCGCATGAACGACCGGGCAGCGTCCCTCGGGATGCGGAACACCCGCTTCGCCAACTCCACGGGGCATCACGCGCAGGGGCATTACTCCACGGCGAACGACATCGCCGCCCTCTCCGAGGCGGCGCTCGCCGACGAGCGGTTCGCGCGGCTTGCCGCGACGGTCCGGCTGGAAATACGGAACGCCGACGGGAGCCGCTCGTACACGCTGGAGAACCGGAATGAGCTGGTGGGCCGGTACCAGGGGGTCGCCGGGGTGAAGAGCGGGTACACCAGGGAGGCGGGCCCCTGCCTCGCGGCCTGGGCGGCGCGGGGGGAGAGGCGCGTCCTGCTGGTCCTGCTGAACGCGCCGAACCGCTGGTGGGACGCGGTCGACATGCTGGACAAGGCGTTCTCCCTGCCGGCACCGGTCCCGCCGAGATGATTCGGGAGCGATGGGCCGCCCCGGCGGCGCTCCTCGGCGGAGTGCTCCTGGGGTACGCCAACTCGTTCTTCGGGGCCTTCCAGTTCGACGACTACAACGTGATCGTCCACAACCCGTCGGTCCACTCCCTGGCGGCGTGGTCTTCCGGGCTGCCGGGCGGCATCCGGCCCCTGCTGAAGCTGTCCTATGCCCTGAACTGGGAAAGCGGCCCGGGTTTGTTCGGGTTCCACCTGTTCAACGCGGCGGTCCACGCCGCGAACGCGCTGTTCGTGCACGCCTTGTCCCGGAGGCTCCTGGAAGGCGGGACCAAGGGGGAGGGCGGCGACCCGGCGTCCGCGGGGGCCCTGGCGGCGGCGCTGCTGTTCGCGCTTCATCCCGTCCAGACCGAGGCGGTGACCTACGTGAGCGGCCGCTCGGTGTCGCTGATGGCTTTCTTCTACCTGGCGAGCCTCTGGAGCTACGCCCGTGGGGTCGAAACGGGAAGGCGCATCCACCTGTACCTGGTCTCGCCGCTTCTGTTCCTCCTCGCCCTGGCGACCCGGGAATCCGCGGTCACACTTCCCGCCGCCCTCCTTCTCTGGGAATGGGCCGCGCCCGGGCCGCGCGAGCGGCCTGCGGCAGTCGCCCGGAGGCAGGCCGCGCACTGGGCGATCCTCGCGTGCGCCTTCGCCGCCATCCTCCTGCACCCGGTGTACCGCCATATCCTCGAGACGGGCTATTCCTCCGCGGCCCCGGGGCGTTTCCTCCCCCAGGCGGTCCACGGCGCGTTCTACCTCCTGTCCCGGCTTGCGCTTCCGCACCGCCTGAACATCGATCCCGATCTGAGGGTCCCGCCGGACGGCTACCCGGCCGTCGCCGCGGAGGGCGCGCCGCTGGCCTTCCTGTTCGCCCTCGGCGTCTTCGCCGTACGGAAGCGCTCTCCGGCGGGCTTCGGGATCCTGTGGTTCTTCCTGCAGCTTTCGCCCACGAATTCCGTGGTCCCGAGGCCCGACGTCGCCAACGAGCGGCACCTGTACCTCGCGTGCTGGGGGATCTTCCTGTGCGCGGGATGGGGGATCGGGCGGCTGGAGGCGGCCGGGGTTCCCCGTCGGAGATGGGTCCCGGCGGCGGCAGCGGCGGTCCTGGTCCTGGCGGGGCTCACGATCGCGCGCAACCACGCGTACCGCAGCGAGGTGGCTTTATGGGAAAGCACGGTGCGCCTCTCCCCGGCGAAGGCGAGGGCCCACAACAACCTCGGGTACGCATACCAGCTTTCGGGGCTGCGCGGGGAGGCGATCGAGTCGTACCGGGAGGCGCTCCGCCTGGACGCGGATTTCCGCCACGCGAGGGGGAACCTGGAGGCGCTGCTGCGTGAAGAGGGGCCGGCCCGGGGTGAATGGGGGCGGGCGGGGCGGTGAAGTAGGCCGCTCCGTGTCAGTCGGCCGGCGGTTCGTCGTCGATGACTTCGGGCGAATCGGCCAGCCCCCGAAGGGGAGCGACGGACACCCGGTTTCTCCCTTTCCGCTTCGCTTCGTACAGCGCGTGGTCGGCCGCGTGCATCAGGTCGGAGGTGGACTGCCCGTGGGTCGGGTAGAACGCGAGCCCGCCGCTGACGGTCAGCCGCAGGGGGGAGTCGTACCCCTGGATCCGCAATTCGGTGGAGGAGATCACGTTCCTGATGTTCTCGGCGTACCGGATCGACTGGTCCTGGGTGCAGGAGGTGATCAACACGAGGAACTCGTCGCCGCCGTAACGGCCGACGAGGTCGGAGCTGCGGGTGTGCTTCTTGGTGACCTCGGCGACCTTGCGGATGACGACGTCGCCGGTGGCGTGGCCGTACGTGTCGTTGATCTGCTTGAACTTGTCGATGTCGAACATGAAAAGGGCGAACGAAAGCTGGTAGTTCCCCGTCCGGCGGATCTCGTTCTCGAACTTCTGCAGGAAATGGAGCCGCGTGGAAAGGCCGGTGAGCTCGTCCCTCCACACCCCGGATTTCGTCGCGTCGATCAGGGAGGCCTTCTGGATCGCCATGGAGAACAGGTCGGCCAGCATGGAGACGTACTTCCTCTCCTCCTCCAGCGGGTACGGGCAGCCCGTGATCACGAGGACGCCCAGGATTCCGGCGGACCCGAACACGGGAGCGGCGAAATCGGGGGGGATGCCCAGCTGTTCCAGCGACCGCGACGAGGCCCGCAGACCCGACGAGGCCAGCGGGTCGATCCTCGCGGCGACGATCCTCTTCTGGATGGCGATGCCCAACAATCCCTCGTCGGATGCGATCCGGACCTGCCCCTGCCAGTCCGCGGGGTAACCCGTTCCCACCTCCAGGGTGTAGTCGGCGGAGCCTTCCACGGGCAAGAAGAAGCCCACCTGGTCCGCGTCGAAGAGGTCCTTGGCGGAGCGGACGAGCACGGGCAGGAAGGAGGATTCGGGCATTCTCTCCGTGATCTTCTTCGCGATCGGAGGGATCCGGTCGGCGATGTCCCGCTTCCGGGAAAGCCCCTTCACCACCGAGGACAGCTCGTCCCGGAGGGCCGCCATCTGCTGGGCGCCCGCCCGGTCCCTGTCGGATTCCCGGGAATTTCGGCGCATCCGGAGCAGCCGATCCGAAACCAGCAGGATCACGGCGGAGAAGCCCAGCCCCACGGCGACCAGGAGAAGTTGGTTCTGCGTCATGGAAACGGTCCTATTTCCCGGAGACTTCTTCGATCGACCGGACGATGTTCTCCGAGGTGATCTCCTTGCTGCCGCTCAGTATCTTCGTACGGCCCGTCCGGGTGTCGGTGACGACCACATGGGGGGTGCCCGGGACCTTGTACTTCTGCACGATCGACATCTGGTACTGCGTCCCGGAGAGCACGTCCGCGAAGCTTAAAGGGACGTATTTCACCCCGAACGGCGCGACGGCCGCCTGGACCTCTTCCGGCGCCGGTTCCCTCGACTTCCTCGAGAGCTCGGCGAGCGCCACCCGGATCTGCAGGTATTTCTCCTTTTCGCGGAACATGAAGGAGAGGTTGTAGGGGATGAAATTAAGGGTCTCCCGGTGGATCGGGAAGTCCACGAAGACTACCTTCGCCTGCTTCATGGCGAGCCGGGCGCCTTTCACGATCTCCGGCTCGGCGACGCGGCAGGCGGGGCAGAACCAGTCGCTGACGATGTACACTTCCACGCCGCTGTTTGCGTGCCCGAAGGAGAGCGCCTCCGGCGTCAGGCCGGACGCGAGGGCGTCGGGCTTCTTTATGCCCAGGGCGGCCGTGCCCAGCCCCGCGAGGAACGCGAGCAGAAGGAGGGCGGCGTGGAGGGCGGAACGTTTCATCGAGGGCTCCCTTTCCTTTTCGAGAAGTATAGCGTCTGTCCGGGAAAAATGCAGGGCGGCGATGCACGCGGAACAGGCAGCGACGCAGACGGCGACCCAGACGCAAATCGGGCACCAGTTCCCGATGACGGCGCCCTGGATCCATGTGAAGACGGCCTCGGCGCCCAGGCCGGCGGCCAGCAGGACGGCGAGCGCCGCGCGGAAGAACGGGCGGCGGCGGCCGGCGAGGAGGGCGGCTCCCGCCAACGTGAAGTAGGCCGCCCCGAGGGGGGGTATCGGAAGGCCGAAGAAGCGGTAGAGGGAGGTTTCCGCGCAGGCCTCGGTGCACACGCCGGCCCAGTCGGTTATGGACAGCGCGAGCCCCGCCGCGATGAAAAGAAGCGGCGCGTGCCGCAGGAAGGTTTTGATCCACCCGCCGGCGGGGGCGGGCCCGGCGGCGGTTTCAGGAGGCATGTTTCCCGAAGTACCCGTGCGTCGCCGCGGCAACCACAAGGCCGAGGTACCCCCCGGCGACCACGTCGCTCGCGAAATGGTAGTTCGTGATCAGAAGGGCCGCGGCGAGCAGCGCGAGCAGGAAAAGGCAGGGCCTTTGCAGGTCCGGGTAGAAGACCCAGCATGCGGCCGCCAGCGCGGCGAAAACCGTCATATGGCCGGAAGGGAACCCGTTGTGCCCCTCGCCGGGATGGAACCATTGGCGCGCCGCCAGTGGATCCGCAAGCCAGACCCGGGTTTCGATGCGCCCGAAGAGGAGCTTGAACGCCGTCTTGGCGATGTGGGAGAGCGGCAGCACGGTCCCGCCCAGCCGGTAGAAGTCGCTCCGGACGTCCCGGATCCCCCTGCGGATCCGCAGGTACCGGGCGGTCCACATCCCCGTCGACAGGACGATAACGGCCGGGAGGAGAAGGTCCGGCACGGAGTCGGTGTACCGGCCGACCAGGCGGTTGGACCGCACGAACACCTCGATCGCGAGGGCGATCGCCCCGTCGAGGAAGAAGACGCACGCCGCGACGACCGGGACGACGAAGGGAAGCATGCGAAGCGCCTGCTCCGACAGGCGGTTGGCCCGTTTTTCCATGACAGGCAGTATTATACACACCGCGGGGTTCTCCCAGCGCCTTCCATTTGGTACTCTTTACGCCCATGACGGGCACCGCGGGGCTGCTGGTCTTCCTGACCGGCATCAACATGCTGAACTACCTCGACCGGTACGTGGCGGCGGCGGTCCTGGAGCCCATGGGTCGAGACCTGGGGCTGACCGACGGACAGCTCGGCTGGGTCCACCCCGTCTTCATCTACGCTTACATGCTGGCGGCGCCTGTGATCGGCACGCTCGCCGACCGGCTGCACCGTCCGCGCCTGGTGGCCGCCGGGATCGC
Source organism: uncultured bacterium (assembly GCA_964612075.1). Taxonomy (GTDB): domain Bacteria; phylum Desulfobacterota; class Deferrimicrobia; order Deferrimicrobiales; family Deferrimicrobiaceae; genus UBA2219. The sequence continues at coordinate 200 of CAZTFC010000069.1, read as the reverse complement.
GGTATGGAGCCTGGCGACCGCCGGGGCCGCCTTCGCCAGCGGTTTCGGCGACCTGCTGCTCTCCCGCGCGCTCGTCGGGGTGGGAGAGGCGGCGTACGCCTCGCTCGGACCCGCCATCCTTTCCGACTGCTATCCCGAGGACGAGCGGGCCCGTTCCTTCACCTGGTTCTACCTGGCGATCCCGGTCGGCAGCGCCCTCG
>CAZTFC010000068.1:0-8969 GCA_964612075.1 uncultured bacterium | reverse complement strand
CCTTGCCGCTCGCGGGGTAGTCGACCCGCCTGTGCGCGATGGCGATGAGGACCTGGGTGATCGCCCCCCCCACGGCGTGCAGGTCGCGAAGCGTCATCTCGCATTCGTCGAGCTGCCCGTCGAGGTACGCCCGGTTCACGATACCGGTGACGGTCTCCTCGACCTCGCGGGCCGACGGGTTCCGCAGGGACCTCACGGTCGCCTCCGTCGCGTCCGCCAGCATGACGATCGCCGCCTCGCGCGTCCGGGGCCTGGGCCCGGGATACCGGAACATCTCCTCCGACGCCTTCCGGTCATGGATCATCGGCCTGGCCTTGTCGAGGAAGCAGTACAGCAGGCTGGTCCCGTGATGCTGCTCTATGATCTCGACGACCCGGTCCCCCAGGCCGGCCTCCCGCGCCATGCGCACCCCTTCCTTCACGTGGGAGAGGATCACCGCGCGGGAGAGGCCCGGCGCGAGCTGGTCGTGGACGTTCTCCCCCCCGACCTGGTTCTCGGAGAAGTACTGCGGCTTCCCGATCTTCCCGACGTCGTGGTAGAGCGCCGCCACTCTGCAGAGCACCGGGTTGGCGCCGATGGCGTGGGCGCCCGCCTCCGCCAGCGTCCCCACGATGACGCTGTGATGGAAGGTCCCGGGCGCGAAGACCATGAGCCGCGACAGAAGCGGGTGGCTCGTGGAGCCCAGCTCCATCAGCCGGATGTCGCTCGCGTAGCCGAAGGCGAACTCGGCGACCGGCAGCACGGCGAGGGCGATCGGGCCGGCTGCCAGCCCGTTCATCGCCCCGAGCAATGCGGCCGAGCCTACCTCCCCGCTCCCGTGGAACGCGTACTCGAGGGCCATCGCGGCGATCGCGCAGACGGGCGCGGTCTGCACGCCCGCCAGCAGCATCCCGTACCGGTCCGGCACCCTCCCGGCGCGCGAGGCCCCAGCGGTCCCCGCGAGGAGGAGGAACAGGAGCTCCGGCCAGTTCCCCGAGACGGCTGCGGCGGACAGGACCGACGCGGCGACGGTAAAGAGGATGGAGGTCTCCGAGTTGATGAGCACCCTGGCGACGATCGCGAAGGCCGGGATCGGGATCAGGTAGGCGTACACCCGCGGGGCCGCCAGCCCCCCGAGCGCCGGCACCTCCGCCACGATCTCCAGGACCGCCTTGGCGCAAAAGAACAGGAGCAGGGCCAGCGAGCACAGGAAGAGGAAGTCGCGCGCCGCCAGGCGGACTTTCCGGACTTCACGCCCGGCGAACCCGAACCACTCCTTCAGGAAGAGGGAAACCGCCAGCGTCAGGGCGACCGCGCCGACGAACGGGAAAAGCTCGCCCCACCGTCCCGCGGACCGCGGCATGAGCTCCCTTCCCCAAAGGTAGAAGAGGATCGCGAAGATCGCCGACGACCCGACGGTCAGGGCCAGGAGGCGGGCATACCGGAGGGTCCGCCTGCTTCCGTTCACGGCGGGGGGGTTATCCCTGGTCCCGTCTTTCGAACCGCTCATAGGCCTTGATGATCTCCTGGACGATCGGGTGCCTCACCACGTCGATCTCGGTGAAGCGGCAGAAACGGATGCCGGCCACGCCGTCGAGTATCGCGATCGCCTCGTTCAGACCCGACACCTTCCCGGAAGGAAGGTCGATCTGCGTGATGTCCCCCGTGACCACCGCCTTCGACCCGAACCCGATCCGGGTGAGGAACATCTTCATCTGCTCCGAGGTCGTGTTCTGGGCCTCGTCCAGGATGACGAAGGCGTCGTCCAGGGTCCGGCCGCGCATGAAGGCCAGCGGGGCGACCTCGATGGTCCCGCGCTCCATGAGCTTCGCCGCCTGCTCGTACTCGAGCATCGTGTACAGGGCGTCGTGCAGGGGGCGCAGGTACGGGTTCACCTTCTCCGCCATGTCCCCGGGGAGGAAGCCCAGCTTCTCGCCCGCCTCGACCGCGGGGCGCGCGAGCACGATCCGCTTGACCTCCTTCCGCTGGAGGCAGCCCACGGCCATCGCCATCGCCAGGAAGGTCTTCCCCGTCCCCGCGGGCCCGACGCCGAACACGATGTCGCAGTCCCGGATGGCGTCCAGGTACCGCTTCTGGGCGACGCTCTTGGGCGTGATCAGCCGGTTCCTGGCGGACCGGAAGACGACGTCCTGGAAGACCTCGGAGACGTCCGCGTTCCGGTCGCCGGAAACGATCCGCACGGCGGCCGCGACGTCGTTCCCGGCGACGGGGATCCCCCGCCGCAGCACCCGGTACAGCCCCGAGAGCACCTTCACGGCGAGCTCCACCTGGATCGGGTCGCCGGAGACGTGGGCCTCCGCGCCGCCCGGGCGGACCGCGACCCCCAGCTGCTGCTCGAGCGCCTTCAGGTTCGAGTCGTGGACGCCGAACAGGTCGGAAAGAACGGACGGATCCTCGAAACGGATCGTCTCCTCCTTCATCAGAAGAAACCCGCCCAGCCCGTGAACATCTCCGAGGCGGCCGGGGACAGGAACATCCCGCGGACCCACAGGAGGAGGACGGCGGCCGCGCCGGCCCACAGGGCCGCCTTCACCCACGCCATGCGCCTGCGGGAGCGGATCTCCTCCCGGATCCGCTGCGCGGCGTCGGCTTCCGGCGCGGCGGCCGACTCGACCTCGATCAGCCCCCGCTCCTTGAGCGCGAAAAGCGCCTTGATCCCCTCGAAGCCGGTCAGGCACGCTTTCCGGAACACCCGTTCCGGCTCGTCGGAGAACTCGAGCGCCTTCCAGATGAGCCTCTCCAGCTCGGAAAAGGAATACGGGTCGACCCGTTCGCCCTTGCGGCGGTGAACCCGGAAATCGCCCGCGGGAAACTTCTGCCGGTAGATGGGGTACTCATCCAGGAACTGCATCCCTTCCATCATGAGGACGTCCGGGCGGATCGGCTCCCCGGCCCAGGGGACCGGGCGGACGGCGAACCCCTCGAACTTGTACCTGCCCTCCTTGTAGGTCAGCACGTCGAACAGGCACTCCTTGATCTGGAGGAGGAGGTACCTGGAGACGACCTCCTTCGGGACCATCCCGCGGTCCACGAGGATCTCGCCGATCTTCTTTCCCCCGCCCTTCCCCCTCGCTTCCAGGACGCGCTTGAGCTCTCTGTCGGTGATGTAGCCCGCGTCCCGGAACATCACGCCCAGGAGGGAGCGGGGCTCCCGCCCCGGGGGCTGGCAGGGCTGCGCGTCGACGATCCGCCCTTCCGAGAAGAAGAAATCGGTGGAGCGGTCCTCGCAGGAGATGTTCAGGACGCCGCTTTTCCCCTGGGAGGAGATCAGCTGGAAGATGTCCGGGATGCTGAAATCCGCAATGGCGCCCTGCAAGCCCTTCTACCTCCGCGGCACGATGTTGTAGCTGAACTGCAGGGAGCCGAACGACTTCCAGCTCCATGCCGCCCCCGCGGCCCAGAGGACGACCACGGCCGCCAGCGCCCCCTTCGCGATGCCGCCCATCATCTCGGAGATCAGCGGGGGAACCGCGCCGCCCGCGCCCGTCGAAACGGTGAGGACCCCCAGCGACATCGAAAGCAGGATGCCGTAGACCAGGACGGAAACGCTCTTCCCCGCCCAGAGGGCTCCCGCCCCCGGTACGAGCACGGAGCAGGCCCGCACGTATTTCCGATGCAGGGCGATGGTCAGGAGCCGATGCTCCCGTTCCTCCCCCGCGCGGATCCCCCCGCCGACCTGCGCCCGGCACTGGTTGCAGATGTCCGTCGCCTCCGCGCCTCCGACCACAAGCGTCCGGGTGCCGCAGGACCGGCACGTGCAGTGCATCCAGATCTTCGCCGAGAGCGGCTTCCACAGCAGAAGCCAGCCGCCGCCGAAGGCGAGCAGCGCCGGGGCCCACTTCACGGACAGGGGCCGGAACAGGAATCGGAACACGGAGCCCTCACCCCCGTCGCGCAGCCATGCCGCCCGCGGGGTGAACAGGTCCTTCCAGATGTCCCGGACGAGGAGCGGCGAGGGGACCATTTCCCCGTGCGTCATCTCCTCCGCCCTGTAATCGAAGAACCGGAGCTCCCGCAGGCTTCCCCACGCCTCTTCCTGCACCTTCGACGCCTCCTCGAGGCGGAACGTCCGAAGGTACATCTGGTAGGAATTCCAGTAGGCGGGGCTCCCCTTCGGCCCCTTCTCGACGGCCTTTTCGAAATCCGCGAGCGCCTCCGCCGTCTTCCCAAGCCGCTGCCGCACGATCCCGCGGTTGTTGTACCCCGAGGACGGCTCCCCGGCGTCCCGGATCCATTCGGTCCACAGCGCCTCGGCCTTTTCGTGGTTCCCGGCCTGCATCTCCGCTCTTGCGCGGGCGAACCGCACCATTTCCGCCCACCGGGATTCCTCGAACGGGTGCCCGGCGCCCGATTCCGGTGCCGGCCACTCCCGGACGAAATACCCCTCCCCGCCGAGCCATCCCCCCCGGCGCGTCTCCCCCGCGTATTTCGTGATCGAGTGCAGCGCCCCGCCGCAGACGTACATCGCCGCGAGAAAGGCGATCGAGACGATCCCCATGACGATCTCCCAGCGGCGAAGATAGCCGGCCGAGAGGAACAGCCAGAACACCACGGCCACCCCCACGCCGAGCCCCGCGAAGACCGGGAGCAGGAAACACGCGAGGAACGCCGCGAACGCGAAGAGCTCGGGGCGCGGGAGCTTCTTGAACGGCCTGGAGAAATCGGCCGCGAGGGCCGGCTGGGCCCTCAGGAGCATGGAGACGGAGACCCAGACCGCGAACCAGGCCGCCGCGGCGATGAAGCAGAGGAAGATCCACGCGGCGCACCCGAGCAGGCTCGGGCCGTATCGGCGGAGAGACCCTTCGAACCCTTCCAGGTCCTTGATGAGCCTTCCGACGCCGAACGTCGCGAGGTCTTCCTTGACCAGCCACGCCCAGAGGGCGACGGAGAACGGGGCGACGCGGGTCACCGGGCGAAGCGTCCCGCCCGCCTTCCCTTCCCATCCGTCCTTGAGGGCCCGCTCGTAGATCCGGTCCGGCACGTCGTTCAGCGAAACGATGGAATGATCGAGCATCGCCTTCCGGAGGGCCCGGACCTCCGGCTCGAAGATCTCTTCCTTCCCCGGCTCCGCCGAATCGATCAGGCGGAGGGCTTGTTCCCTGACATTTTTCGGATAGCCGTCGAACGGTTCCGCCGCCGTCGCGGGGAACGGAACGACAGAGAGGAGCAACAGCGTCGCGGCGATCCGCCAGCCCCGGGACAGCCGCTTGAAATCCATCCGAGCCATAACTGGTTATGTTAACATTTGTTCGAGGAATTTTCTCCCAATGGACGATTTCCGGAAACTTGTCGATATCATGGAGCGCCTCCGTGCCGAAGGCGGGTGCGAATGGGACCGCGCGCAGACCCATGATACCTTGAGGCAGTATCTCGTCGAGGAAACGCATGAAGTGATCGACGCGATCCGCCGCCGGGACCCCGCCCTCCTGTGCGAGGAGCTGGGCGACCTGCTGCTGCAGGTCCTGTTCCACGCCCAGGTGGCCAGCGAGCGCGGGGAATTCGACATCCACGACGTCATCTCCTCCATCACGGAAAAGATGATCCGGAGGCACCCCCACGTCTTCGGGAACGCCCGGGCCGACGACCCCGAGGCGGTCACCGCCCAATGGGAGCACATCAAGCGGACCGTCGAGAACCGATCCGAAGAATCGATCGTCGGGGGAGTCCCCAGGGATTTTCCCTCCCTGCTGCGGGCGGTGAAAATGTCCCGGAAAGCGGCCCGCGCCGGCTTCGACTGGGAGCGCCCGGAGCAGGTCGTGGAAAAGGTGGAGGAAGAGATCGCGGAGCTCAAGGAAGCGATGGCGGACGGACAACCCGACCGCCTCGAGCACGAACTGGGCGACACCCTCCTCGCCCTGGCCAATCTCGCGCGATTCCTCCGGATCGACCCCGAGGTGGCGATGATCGCCGCGAATGACCGGTTCGAGCGCCGCTTCAGGGAAATGGAAAAAATCGCATCGATAACGGGAATTTCCATAGAACAGTCGGATATGCGTACGCTGGATCGCCTCTGGGAGCTGGCGAAGAGGTCCACCTCTTCTGAACGATGAATGTTTTCCACACAATCTGTGGAGAATCTGTGGATTCCCCTGTTGAAATTCCGGGGGGGCGTTGCCCGGATGGCGCCTCCGGCAGATTGCCCGTTTTTTGTGCACCCCGTGTCCGGGAAACCGGTCCGCCCGCCGCTCGCGTCGGCATCCCGGAATGAACCGCCGTCATCCGTCCCGACCGGTTTTCTTTTGACTTTTGAGCACTCCTGGTATTAAATTAACGTTCCACAAATCACGGAACACGATTTCCAATGGAGGCACATTTGGGCAAGATAGCGTCGGGCATAAAGCGGCACAAGCAGAGCCTGAAGCGGCGCATCCGCAACAGGCATGTGCGTTCCACGGTGAAAACCATCGTCAAGCAGGTGCGTGAAGGAATCGAGGAAGGTACGGAAAAGGGAGCGGAACTGCTCAGCAAGGCGACGTCGGTCATCGCGAGAGCCGGATCGAAAGGCGTCATCCACAAGAAGACCGCGTCCCGCAAGATCTCGCGCCTGGCCAAGGCCGTCCAGAAAGCCGCCAAGCAAAGCTAGCAAAACGCCCTAAACCAGCACCGATAACAACCGGATCTCGAAGACCTGCCGGGGGGAGAGCCTGCTCTCCCCCTTCATTTCGCTGTCGATCCTCGAAAGCGCCCCGAAGATCTCGGCGGCCCGGGCGGGAGATACCGTGGCCCCTCCTTTCCCCCGGACCCGCTCCCTGAGGTGCCAGGCGAGCGCGCCGTTCAGCTGGTGGTACTCCTCGTCCCTGGCGTATTGCGAGAATCGCCGGAGCATGGCCAGGCAACCCCGGGTGTCCTTCCTCTCCAGCGCTTCCGCGAGCTGAAACGGGTTCACCTCGCCGCGGAATACGCACACGGCGCGAATGTCCTCTTCCGTCACCGCGTCCTTGCCCGCGGCAAACGCCATGACCTTCCGCAGTTCCGCTTCGAGCGCCTCGAAGGACCCCCCCGTCCACCTTGCGAGAAACGCCGCGCAATCTCTCGAAAGCGTCATGCCCGCCTCCGCGGCCGCGGCCACGGCATACCCCGCCAGGGCATCCATCACCTGGTCTTCCCTGGGGGCGGCGGACAAAAGATTCACGGTTCCGGAGAACGTCTTGGCCTGCCGGTAATCGGTGCCGTGGAGGATCAGCATGGCGGTCGGCTCGGGGGCCGCAAGGTACTCACGGATCTCGTCCCGGTGGGCCTTTTTCATTTCCGCGAGATCCGGAAGCACGAAGATCCTAAAGGAGGAGAAGAACGACGGGGAACGCCACGCGATCGTGGGGGAATCCCGTTCGAGGTCGGTCATCGTCCAGCGGAACGTCTCGAAGGAAACGCCGTCCCGGCGCAGCCGCCGCTCCCACTCCTCCGCCAGGAGCCCCGCGAGGCCGGTGCCGGCGCCGTGCAGGAAATACGCGGGGGCGGGCGGGCCTCCGATCCAGGCGCGGAACAGCGGCGCGCCGGGGCTTCCCATCACAGGATCAGGCGGATCGTCTGGGCCATCCGCAGCACCATGCGCCGGACGGCCTCCTCGAAGGCCGCGCGGCGGTTCGAGGCCGTGTACTGCGCGTCCGAACCGGCATAGTAGGAAACGGTCTCCGCGAGCTCCTCGTCCTTCCAGAGGACGGTCCCCTGTCGCGTGTCGACCACCCGGACCGCCACCATTAGGGTGAAGCGGTTCTCGAGCTGGAACCGGGTCGAGGTGTGGGAAAAGACGTCGTCCCGGAATTCCCTGACCTTCCCAGTCACCTGGAAATCGGCGCCGACCCGCCCGAACGTCCCCTCGAACCCGCGCCGGCGCAGCTCCTCCCGCAGCCTCGCCGCCACGTAGGAGCCTGCGTCGGGTTCCGAGGAATCGTTCGTGAACGGGGAGAGCTCGATGACGACCGAGGAGTCGGGAAACCGGCCCTTCCCTTCAGGCTGCAGCCGGTACCCGCAGGCCGCGGCGCCGAACAGCAGCAGGAGGAGGGCCAGGAGCGGACGGCGCATTCAGTTCGCCACGATGCTGAACAGCTTCGCCGGCACGTAGATCGTCTTCCGGACCGTTTTCCCGGCGAGGTGCTCCCGCACGCGCGGCTCGGACAACGCGAGGGCGCCGACCTCGTCCTCCGTCGCGCCGATCCCGACCGTGACCTTTCCGCGGACCTTGCCGTTGACCTGGACGGCCACCTCCACCTGCTCCTCCCGGGCGATGGCGGCGTCCGCTTCGGGCCACGGGCGCACGCACAGGAGCCCCTTTCCGCCGATCCGCGCCCAGAGCTCCTCCGCCACGTGCGGCGCGAAGGGGTAAAGCATGTGGAGCAGGATCTCCATGGCCTCCCGGAGCGCCCCGGCGGTCGCGGGCGCCTTCCACGCGGCGTCCTCCACCAGGTAGAGGGCGTTCACCATCTCCATGACGGCGGCGATGGCCGTGTTGAAGTGGAACCGCTCCTCGATGTCTCCGGTCACCTTGAAGAGCGTCCGGTGCGTCGTCTGCCGGATGCGCCGGACCTCCCCCGAATCGTCCCACGCGAGGGGGGCCGCCGCGATCTCACCAGCCCTCTGGGCCACGAGCCGGTAGACCCGCCCCAGGAACCGGTACGCCCCCTCCACCCCCTGCTCGCTCCAGTCGAGATCGCGCTCGGGCGGCGCGGCGAACAGCACGAACACGCGCGCGGTGTCCGCCCCGTATTTCGCGATCAGCTCGGACGGCTCGACGACGTTGCGCTTCGACTTCGACATCTTCATAGAGCGGCCAACGCTGACCTTCTCCCCGCACTGGCGGCAGCAGCCGTTCCCGTCCACCTCTTCCGGGTAGCGCCAGCCGTGCTTCGGGCACTCGGTGGTCTGCATGCAGACCATGCCCTGGGACAGGAGCCGCAGGAAGGGCTCGTTCCCCGGGGCCAGCCCCTTGTCCCTCAGGTACTTGTGGAAGAACCGGGCGTAGATCAGGTGCA
>CAZTFC010000067.1:0-9142 GCA_964612075.1 uncultured bacterium | reverse complement strand
TCCCAGTGGGAAACGCTTCGCGGAATATCGGAGAAGACCGGGATCGCCCCGCCGCGGCCGATCGCATCATGAAAAGGGGTGGTTCCTCCCCGTTTCCGCGGACAGACGCCGGGACGGATGCGGGAACCCTATTCGATCCGAAAAGGAAGGAGGACGAAACCGTGGAGACAGGATATCCGGACGGCGGAAGAAAGGGCGGATGCTTCCCGACGGCCCTGGAGGATGCCCGCGCAGCCGAACTGTGCCCCGACACGGAACAGACCTTGTCGCCGGCCTATCGCCTGGCGTTCCGGGACCACGATTTTCTCCTCCTGGACGAATTGCGCCCGGTTCGGTTGCAGCTGGAGCTGTTGAAACCGGAGCTGATCCTGAGCAAACACGGTGTCGAGGGTACGATCGTCGTCTTCGGAGGGGCCCGCATCCCGGAACCGGAGGCCGCGAGGGAGCAGCTGGCTTGCGCCGAGGCCGCAGCCGGGCGGGACCCCGGCAACCCGGCGCTGGAGAGGGCCGTGAGAATCGCGGCATGCAGGGTCCGCAACAGCCGATATTATGTCGAGGCCCGTCGGCTCGCCGCACTGATCGCCAGGGCCGGCAAGGATCCGTCGCGGTTTCACGCGGTCGTTGTCACCGGCGGCGGCCCGGGGATCATGGAAGCGGCCAACCGGGGGGCACACGACGAGGGGGCCGAAAGCATCGGGCTCAACATCGTTCTTCCCCACGAGCAGGAGCCCAACCGCTACATCACTCCCGAGCTGTGCTTCCAGTTCCATTACTTCGCCATCCGGAAGATGCATTTCCTGATGCGGGCCAGGGCGCTGGTGGTGTTTCCCGGCGGGTACGGGACCCTGGACGAACTGTTCGAAACCCTGACCCTGATCCAGACTCGGAAGATCACTCCCTTCCCCGTGCTCATCTTCGGGAAATCCTTCTGGGAGGGCATCCTCGATTTCGACGCCCTCGTGGAAGAGGGGGTGATTTCCCCCGAGGACGTCTTGCTCTTTCGATATGTCGAAACGGCGGAGGAGGCTTGGGCGGTCCTGTCCGAAAATCTTCCGCGATAGGCCGCGGAGCGATCCCGCGGTAGATTTGCGGAGTCCGAAACATGGAAGCACCCGACGGAAAGAGGGGGCACCCGCCCACGGAAGGGGATGCGGTCCCGAGGGAGAATCGCGTCCACCGCATCCTTGTGCGGGCGCTGCTCCTGTTGATGGCCGTGGAGTGGGTCTTCCTGCTGATCGACAGGGTATGGCTGTCGGCCTTCCTGGTGGCCCTGATCATCGCGTCCCTGCTGTCTCCGCTGGTTTTCCGCAGGAAGATGGAAGTGGAGATCCCCGCCGAATTCCACCTGACCGCCGTCGTCTTCATCTTCGCGTCGCTCTACCTCGGGGAGGTCCGGGACTTCTACCAGAGGTTCTGGTGGTGGGACATCGCCCTCCATACGTCGGCGGGGCTACTGATGGGGATCGTCGGCTTCCTGCTGGTTTATCTTCTGAACGAAAGCAGGCGGGTGGACATGCACATGACGCCCGGCTTCATTTCCATGTTCGCGTTCCTGTTCGCGGTCACCATCGGGACGCTTTGGGAGATCTTCGAGTTTTCCATGGACCGCCTGCTGGGCGTCAACATGCAGAAACCGATGCTGGGAGACCCTTCCGGCCTGACCGACACCATGTGGGACATGATCGTGAACGCGGTCGGCGCGTTCTTCATCAGCTTCGTGGGATGGCGGTACCTGAAGAGGAAGCGGGCATTTTTCGTGAAAGACTGGATCCGTTCCTTCATTTCGAGAAACCCGGGATTGTTCCGGAGGGGTTGAACGACAACTTCGACCTGCAGGGCGGAATTCCCCCCTTCCGCAGAAATCCGTCGGTGCGGATGCGGTACCGCCCCGGCGGACGGCGGCGGGAAGGCGCGTCCGGCCCTTTTCGTTGCTGCTTCCGCGTTTCCGCCCGATCCGCGTTATTTCTTGTCGAAGGTTTTCTCCACCTTCTCGGCGGTTTCCTTTGCCGCGTCGCCGATCTTTTTCCCGGTCTCCCCGGCTTTTTCCGCCGCCTTCTCTACCGCCTTGTCGATCTGTTCGCCCGCCCGTTCGGCCGGCCCTTTTTTTTCGCATGCCGCAAGCCCGAACCCGACGGCGGCGGCAAGCAGAAACATCACGAGAAATCTTCCCGGCTTCATGTCGGCCTCCCCCAAAGGACATGCGTATTGCGGGAAAAGTATCACGGGGTCCGCGTTTCGGGAACGGGAATCTGGACGATGGCGGCACGGATCCCGTGTGCCGCTTGCGTGGGAGCGCGATACGCATCGAAAGAGGATACCGACCTCCGCCGATCGCAATTTGAAATGACGTCCCGACAGCCGCCATGGTGCGACAGGCAAGGAAGATTTTTCGTGAAACGGTATTGCCGGTTGACTGCCCGTGCGCCCGGACCATAAAATAGCCCCGCCCGGATCGTTTCTCCCGTCCCACAGGCCTGAACGGTCGTCCGTTTCGGGCGACCGACGGAAAAATGCTCTTTGGCGGACCGTTGCATACAAGGACGAGGGCAACCGACGGTGCCGATTCGAACGGCAAAGGGAAACCCCGGCTCCCGCGAGACGAACTGCTATTGCGGGCTCTGGAAAACCGATCCCGAACTGCTTCGGAGGCAGGGGGTGCCGCCGGGATACTGCGGCCTCTGCCAGGTCTGCGGCGAGCCGGGGCACACCCGCCATTTCCCCGGCGCGGTGCCTTATACCGGTTCCTGGTGCGACCGGCACTACCGGCGCGCACGCAATCTCCATCCCCTGGGCGCGGTCGGGTTCTTCCTCTGGCTGGCCGCCCTCGCCGCGGCCGTCGCCGGCCTCGTCGCGTACCGGTTCTTCACGTAGGGCGGAGGCTGCCGCATGCGCCGCTTTATTCCCAGGCAGTCCGCCGTCTCCTTTCCGCATTACTCCAGGGGGGGCGGAAAATATCGCGCCACCCGACAGGGAATGCGCAATGCTTCGAAATTTCGCTGAAAGGGAGGATCATGCGGCCACGAAGAGCATGCACCGGAATGTTTCTCCTCTCGCTGGCATTCCTCATCTTCGCGCTGCTCGCAGCGGGTCCCGGCCGGAGCGCGGCCGAGACGGGTGAGGAGGAAGTCCGCCGCCTGGAAGCATCCCTGCGCGACATGGAGGATTTCCTGCGGCTGCGCCAGCAGGAGGAGGCCGGTACGGACCCCGAAACGATCCGCCTGGCGCAGCAGGCGCAGGGGATGAGGCAACACAGGGACGACTCCTATGGGTTGCTGATGAAGGTCCGGGACATCCAGCGCCGCGCGCGCAAGGATCCCACGGCGACCCCGTCCGAACTGGCCCAGGTCGATTCCCTGGTGCGGCAGGCGGAAAACGACTGGAACCAGGCGGATCAGGCCTGGCAGACTGCTGAAAGCAACCTGGCCGCCCACCGCCACAACATCCAGTATGTCCGCAGCAGGGATGTTCCGATTCCCATGGTCCGGCAGCGATGCGACAGCCTCCGCCAACGGCTGGCCGCGGCCCGGCAGAGAAGCGCGGCATCGACGGTTCCCGGTCCGCCTCCCCCGCCGCCCCCTCCTTTGCCCACCACGTCCTGGTCCGGGGAAAACATCGTCCTTTCGGGAGAACGGGCGAGGGAATGGCTGCGGCGGAACGGATACCTGGGCGCCGGCGATGTCCGCACATCCAGGTGGCGGGACTGGCACAGCCGCTCGCACAGCTCTCTCGACGGGAGCGGCCACCCGCTGCAGGGGCTGTCCGGCGAATATTATTTTTCCCCGGAAGGGCGCCTCGAGGGGTCCATCCACATCATGGTCCGGCCCGGGACGGAAGACGGCGGATCGGCGCGGATATCGGGCGGAGGAGGATCGAACGGAGGAGGAGGAAGGCCCCCGGCGGACGCGCCGGTCGACGAATCTTCCCGCACCGCCCTGTTGGCGAAGATCCGGGAGTACCACAAGAGGTGGTATGCGGACTGGTGCCGGAAGATGTGGAGCGGTTGCGCAGTCGTCCCCAACGGCGCGAGGGACGAATTGCTCCAGTGGACGAAGAAAGCCACGAAGCAGAGCCAGATCGACCGGCTGGGGAGATTGCTCGACTGCTACGGTTCCTGCGTCATGCAGAGGCCGACCAGCGAGTCCAAGGTCAACCAGTGCAGGAGCCGCTGCAAGGATTCCATCAAGTGATCCGCGGGAGGATCCGCCGCATCGGGTGCCTGGTCCTGGGGATCTGCGCGTTGACTTTCGCGGCGCGGAAGGCAGGCGGGAGCGAGGCGGCCTCCTGGACGCGATTTTTCGGCGGTCCCGGAAGCGTCGTCACGGACGTCGTTCCCGGGCCGGGGGGGCTTTGGGCCGCGGGGCGGATCACCGACGACGCGTCCCGCCCGGCTCTCTGGGTCGCGCTGCTGGACGCGGGCGGCGGGGTCAGATGGCAGCGGAAGTTGCCCGCGCAAGGGTATCAGCTGTATCCGAGGCTGGTTCCCGGCCGGGAAACCGTCCGGGCGATCGCCGGCGTCCCGTCGCCTTCCGTGCCCGCCCCGGGCGGGGGTTCGCTGACCGCATCCGCGCTCTGGATCGGCACCATGACCCGCGAAGGCCGGCTGGCCGCACAGCATCTCCTGGCCCCCCACCGGGTGACCGTCGTGCAGGCGGTCTCACCGGCCGGCGACGGAGGGATCCTGCTCGCCGGGCTGGCGGAGACCGGCTCCGACACGGCGAGCAAGGGATGGCTCGCCCTGCTGGAAGAGGACGGGAGCATCGCCTGGCAGCAGCTCCTGCCCCAGGTCTCCTGGCTTTCCTCCCTGTCGGATGCGGGACCCGGGGAATGGCTGATCGCGGGCACGCGCCACGAAAGAGGGGATGAACCGCGCCCCTGGCTGGCGATCGTCGACGGGAAAGGGCGGATCCGGGGTTCCTGGAAACCGGAAGTCCGGGAGTTTTCGGTTTCCGGCGCCCTGGCGGCGCCAGACGCCTTCTGGCTTGCGGGGGAAGGGGGCGCTTCCCGAGGCGGTGGCCGGCTTTTCCGCGTCGGACGCGCCGACGGGAGCGTCCGGGAATACCCGGTCGCCGGGTTTTCCGTCCTGCGGCTGATCGCTTCAGGTCCGGGTGGCATATACGCGGGGGGGGACGGGATCGGGGAGAAGACGCCCGACGATCCCGAAAACGCCCCGGGCTGGCTGCGCCTGCCGCCGGACGGGCGGAAGACCGCAGATCCAAAGGCGCTCTCCGCAACAGCGAAACCCCGTCGCCTGGGGAACCTTCCGCACGGCGAACTGCATGCATGGAGCTTCCTTTTCCCCGTCGCCGGAGGATCGGACCGGCGCATGCTGGTCGGCGGCGGCGCCGTGCCGCACCGGGGTTCCTGGGTCGGCCGCATCGGTCCCTGATCCTCATTCCGGCAGAGAAGATCCCGGCACATCGAATCCGGCGTCGCGTCGCGTACATCCTTTCTTTCAGGGAGGTGCGCCATGAGCAACACGTATAAACGTCTCGATAAGGGAAGCGCGGCCGTCCTGCTGGTGGACCACCAGACCGGCCTGCTGTCCCTCGTGCGCGATATCGACCCCGACAAGTTCCGCAACAACGTGCTCGCCCTTGCCGAGCTTGCGAAGTATTTCAAGCTTCCGACCATCCTTACCACGAGCTTCGAGGAGGGGCCGAACGGCCCCCTGCTGCCGGAGGTGAAAGGGATCTTCCCGGATGCGCCTTACATCGCCCGTCCCGGGCAGATCAACGCCTGGGACAACGCGGACTTCGTGAAGGCGGTGAAGGCGACCGGCAGGAAGCAGCTGGTCATCGCCGGGGTGGTGACCGAGGTCTGCGTCGCTTTTCCCGCGCTCTCCGCCATCGAAGAGGGTTTCGACCTCTTTGTGGTGACCGATGCCTCCGGCACCTTCAACGAACTGACCCGTCATGCCGCCTGGGCCCGCATGTCCGCCGCCGGAGTGCAGCTCATGACCTGGTTCGGGGTGGCCTGCGAGCTGCACCGCGACTGGCGCAACGACGTCCAGGGGCTCGGTACGCTGTTTTCGAACCACATACCGGACTACCGCAACCTGATCCACAGCGACGCGGCGAAGAAAGCCGGATGAACCGAACCTATATTCTCGAGCGCACCCAGGCGATCCCGGCGCCCGTCGAGGAGGTCTTCTCCTTCTTTTCGGACGCGGCGAACCTCGAGGCGATCACGCCGTCGTTTCTCCGATTCCGCATCCTGACGCCGCTGCCGATCGCGATGCGCCAGGGCGCGCGGATCGAGTACGCGCTGTCGCTCTTCGGGATCCCCTTCCGGTGGCGCACGCGCATAACCCGCTGGGAGCCCGGCGTCTGTTTCGCGGACGAACAGGAGTCCGGGCCGTACGCCTTCTGGCGGCATACCCACGCGTTCGAGGCCGGGGCCGGCTCGACCACGATGCGCGACCGGGTGGAATACGCGCTCCCCCTGGGGCCGGTCGGCGGCGCCGTGCGGACGCTTTTCGTCAAGGGCGCCCTCGTCCGGATCTTCGACTACCGGCGGGAAGCGATCGCCCGGATTTTCCCCGGAAACGCTTCGCCCCTCCCGGAAAAAGCGGCGGGGACGCGGGGAGAGGAGGGCGCCGGGTGAACGAGGCGACCGGCTTCGAGCTCGAGGTGTTCTACGACGGCGACTGCCCCTTGTGCATGCGCGAGGTCCGTTGGCTCCGCCGGCGCGACCGGCGGCAGCGGATCCGGTTCGTCGACATCGCGGCCCCCGGGTTCGACGCCCGGGAGGCGGGGGTGCCCCTGGAAACGCTGATGGAACGGATCCACGGGCGGCTCCCCGACGGGACGGTCATCGACGGGGTCGAGGTGTTCCGCCGCATCTACGCCGCCGTCGGGTTCCCGACTCTCGCCCGGCTGTCGCGGCTTCCGGGAGTCTCCGGCCTTCTGGACCTGGCCTACCGCTGGTTCGCGAGGAACCGGCTGCGGCTAACCGGCCGGTGCCGGGACGGGAGCTGTGAAATCCCTTCCGGGCCGGCGGAGACGGGGACGGAAGAGTCCCCGGCCGTCGTCTCCTTCGGCGAGGGCGCCACGCGGTGGTTCGGGATCGGGGACGCGGTCATGGGCGGCGTCTCGACCGGCGCCATGGAGATCGCCGACGGGATTGGGGTCTTCCTGGGGACGGTTTCGCTGGAGCGGGGAGGCGGGTTCGCCTCCGTCCGCTCGGAGGAGGGGCGGTTCGACCTGTCCGGCTTCGACGGGCTCCTCGTCCGGGCCCGCGGCGACGGAAAGAGATACGGCCTGCGGCTGCGGACCGCCCCGGGCTTCGACGGCGTCAACTACCAGGCGGACTTCCGGCCCGAGGCCGGGGCATGGGTCGATTTACGGTTGCCGTACCGAGAGTTCCTGCCGGTGTTCCGCGGAAGGCCGGTTCCGGATTGCCCGCCGCTCGACCCGGCCGGCGTCCGATCCTTCGGGCTGATCGTCGCGGGCCGGCAGGCGGGGCCTTTCCGCCTCGAGATCAAGTCGATCCACGGCTACAGGGATCCGTCGCCGTCCTCCTGACCGCGCCGTTCCGGCGGGTCCCGGATAAATCGGGCCGGCTTCCGGTCTTCCGGCCGTTTCGCTGGGTACAATGGAAGGAAGGGAGAACGCCTTTTTCCGAACGGAGGATGCGATGGCGACGAAAAGCGACGAACGGCGCACCGTCAGCGAGGAAAAGGCGATGGAGGTCGCGGAGGCCTCCCGCCAGGCCGACATCCGGGAGCCGAGCTTCCTCAAGGAGCTGTTCCTCGGGGATTACCGGCTCGACCTGATCCACCCCTTCCCCGAAGAGCCCGAGCGGCCGGAATTCACCGTGTTCTACGAACGGATGAAGGAGTTCCTCCGGCGCGAGGTGGACCCCGTGGAGATCGACACGACGGGGGAGTACCCCCCACGCGTCCTCGACGGCCTGCGGGAGCTGGGCGCGTTCGGGATGAAGATCCCCACCGGCTTCGGGGGGCTGGGCTTGAGCCAGCCCGAATACGACAAGGTGATGAAGCTGCTGGGGTTCACCTGCGCGAACCTCGCCGCGCTGCTCAGCGCCCACCAGTCGATCGGCGTCCCCCAGCCGCTGAAGGAATTCGGCACCGAGGAGCAGAAACGGAAGTTCCTCCCCCGGATCGCGAAGGGGGCCATCAGCGCGTTCGCCCTGACGGAGCCGGACGTCGGCTCCGACCCGGCGCGCCTGACGACGTCGCTGGAGGACCGGGGGGACCATTACCTCCTGAACGGCGAGAAGCTGTGGTGCACCAACGGGACCCTCGCGGAGGTCATCGTCGTCATGGGGAGGAACCCTGCGACCGGGGCGATCAGCGCGATCGTCGTGGAGATGGACTCGCCGGGCGTCCAGGTCGTTCGCCGCTGCCATTTCATGGGGCTGCGCGCCCTGGCCAACGCGGTGCTCAAGTTCACCGACGTGAAGGTTCCCAAGGAGAACCTGATCGGCCGGGAGGGGGACGGGCTGAAGATCGCCCTGGCGACGCTGAACACCGGGCGCCTCGCCCTGCCCGCCGGCGTCGTGGGCGCCTGCCGGGGGATGCTTGCGATCTGCCGCGAATGGGGCAACGAGCGGGTGCAGTGGGGGCGCCCCGTCGGGAAGCACGAGGCGGTCGCCCGGAAGCTTTCGGGGATGGCCGCCACGCTGTTCGCCGTGGAGGCGGTCACGGACCTGGCCAGCCGCCTGGCCGCCAGGAAACGGTACGACATCCGCATGGAGGCCGCCGCCGCGAAGGAGTTCGGCTCCGAATGGGGCTGGAGCATCGTGGACGACGCCATGCAGATCCGCGGGGGGAGGGGATACGAAACCGAGTCGTCCCTGGCCGCCCGCGGCGAGAAGCCGGCCGGCGTGGAGCGGGCCATGCGCGACAGCCGGATCAACCGGATCTTCGAGGGGTCCACGGAGATCATGCACCTGTTCCTCGCCCGGGAGGCCGTGGACCGGCATTTCCAGGTCGCCGGCGCCATGGTGGACCCCAAAGCCTCGACCCGGGAGAAGATGAAATCGCTTCCGGGGATCGCGGCGTTCTACGCGGCCTGGTACCCCTCGCGCTTTTTCGGATGGTCGCACTGGCCGAAGTACTCGGAGTTCGGGAAGCTGGCCGGCCACCTGCGCTTCGCCGAGCGGACGAGCCGGAAGCTGT
>CAZTFC010000066.1:0-9215 GCA_964612075.1 uncultured bacterium | reverse complement strand
GGTCCTCGTCCACGAGCAGCACCGCGTCCTCCGCGTGGTTGACGATATACGCGAGCTGGTCGGCGAAGAGCCGGATGTTGATCGTGTGGAGGACGGACCCCATGCACGGCACGGCGAGATACGCCTCGAGGTGCCGGTGGCTGTTCCACCCGAAGGTGCCCACCCGTTCGCCTCTCTTCACACCGAGGCGCGCGAGCGCGTTGGCCAGCTTCGCCACGCGGATGTTGTACTCGGAGTAGTTGTAACGGTGGATCCCCCCGAAATCCCGGGTCACCACCTCCTTCTTGCCGAACAGCTTGCGGTTCCTTTCGAGTATCGTGGAAAGGGTGAGAGGGTGCGGCATCGGCGACCTCCCCGGCTCGTTCACGCGGCGAAATTTAAAAAACGGTTACAATTTCCCCCCTTTCGCCCGGTCAAGTCAACAGGGAATGGGGGTCACTCCGCGGGTTCCCCGAGGTATGCGGCTTTCACAGCGGGGTCCTCCCGGAGGGTCGCCGCTCCGCCCTCGAGCAGGATCGCCCCCGTCTCGAGCACGTAGGCGCGCCGCGCGACGGACAGCGCCATATAGGCGTTTTGTTCCACGAGAAGGATCGTCGTCCCGGAGCGGTTGATCTCCGCGATCATCCGGAAGATCTCCCCCACCAGCAGCGGGGAGAGCCCCATCGACGGCTCGTCCAGGAGCAGGAGGTCCGGACGCGCCATCAGGGCCCTCCCGATGGCCAGCATCTGCTGCTCCCCGCCGGACAGGGTCCCGGCGAGCTGCCCCGACCGCTCCGACAGGCGGGGGAACAGCGAATAGACCCGGTCGAGCGTCTCCGCCTCCTCCCGGCGGGACCCCCGCGCGTACGCGCCCATCTCGAGGTTTTCGAGGACGTTCATGTTCGCGAACACCCCCCGCCCCTCGGGGACGTGGGCCATCCCAAGGCGCGCCACCCGGTGCGGGGGAAGCCCCGCGATGCTCCTCCCCCCGAAGAGGATGTCGCCGGACGCGGGGCGCACGATCCCGGACAGCGCCCGCAGCGTCGTGCTCTTGCCGGCACCGTTCGCGCCGATCAGCGCGACGATCTCCCCCCTCCCGACGGTGAACGAGACGCCCCGCAGCGCCTGGACCGGCCCGTAACGGACGCTCAAGCCCCCGACTATCAGCAGCGCGTCGTCAGCCATGGCTTCGATTCCCGAAAGGGACGTTCCGGCCGAGATACGCCTCGACGACCCGCGGGTCCTTCCGGATGGCGGCCGGGGCGCCCTCGGCGATCACCTGCCCGAAATCGAGCACGACCAGCCGCTCGCAGATCCCCATCACCAGCCGCATCTGGTGCTCGATGAGGAGGACCGTCAGGTGGAACCTCTCCCGGATCCGCAGGATGAATTCCATAAGCTTCGCGACCTCGGACGGGTTCATGCCGGCCGCCGGCTCGTCGAGCAGCAGCACCTTCGGGCAGCATGCGAGGGCCCTCGCGATCTCCAGCTTCCTCTGGTCCCCGTACGGGAGGTTCTTCGCGAGCTCGCCGCGACGGTCCTGGAGCGAGAAGATCGAAAGGAACCCCTCGACCTCCTCCCGCATCCGCCGCTCCTCCCGGTGGAAGGAGCCCGCCCGGAAGACGGCCTCCAGGGGCCCGTACCGCACGTGCTGGTGGTGGGCGATCCGGACGTTGTCCGCCACCGTGAGCTCCCGGAAGAGCCGGATGTTCTGGAACGTCCGGGCGATCCCCTTGCGGGTGATCCGGTGCGGAGTCAGCCCGCCGATGCTCTCCCCCTCCATCTTCACGGAGCCGTCGTCCGGCCGGTAGATGCCGGTGATCACGTTGAACAGGGTGGTCTTCCCGGAGCCGTTGGGGCCGATGACTCCGACCAGCTCCCCGCGCCGGACGCCGATGTCCACGCCGTCGAGCGCCTTGACCCCGCCGAAATGCCGGACGAGCCCCGCCGCCTCCAGGATCATGGCCTAGCCCCGGCTCCGCAGGAACGGGAGCTCCCGCACTCCGAAAAGCCCCTGCGGCCGCAGGATCATGGTCAAGACCAGCAGCACCGGGATCAGCACCCACCGGAACTCCAGGTATTCCGGCGGAAGGAACACGCGCAGCCCTTCCAGCAGGAAGATCCAGCCGAACGACGCCACGAGCGTCCCCGTCATGCTTCCAAGCCCGCCGAGCACGACGATCATCAGCAGGTCGAACGACTTGAAGAAGTCGAAGCTGCTCGGGTGGAGGAAGCAGTAGAGGTGGGCATAGAGCCCACCGGCCACGCCCGCGAAGCAGCACCCGAGGGTGAACCCGACCAGCTTGTACCGGTACGTGTCGATCCCCATCGCGCCCGCGGCGACCTCGTCCTCCCGGATCGCGACGAGGACGCGCCCGTACGTCGAATGGACGACGTTCCGCACCACCAGGACCGCGGCGGCAAGCGCGAGGGCCACCCACGGGAGGGAGGTCATCCTCGGGATCCCGGTCATTCCCCGGGCGCCCCCGAGCTGGGGCAGGAAAGCGTCGGCGTTGTCGAACAGCACCTTCATGATCACCCCGAGCCCCAGCGTGGCGACGCCGAGGTAGTCCGAGGTCAGCCGGAGCACGGGCAGGCCGACGAGCCACGCCAGGAGCGCGGCGGCGACACCGCCCGCGAGAAGCGACCCGAGGAACGCCGCCTGCGAGGCGAGGAACCCCGCGTCCCCGTTCGCCCCGGCGAACGACTTCATCAGCAGGGCAGCCGTGTACGCCCCGACGCCGTAGAACGCCGCGTGGCCCAGCGAGAACAGCCCCGTGTACCCGAAGATGACGTTCAGCCCCAGGGCGGACACGGCGACGATGCACGCGTGCTGGAAGATCTGGATCCAGTAGGGGCCGACGATCTCCTCGAGCAGCTCCATCCCCCGCCCCCTTTTTAGACCTTTTCCGTCCGCGAACTGCCAAGGATTCCCGTGGGCTTCCAGAGGAGCACGCCGATGAGGATGAGGAAGGCGATGCCGTCGCGGTAAGTCGAGGACAGGTAGGCGGCGGTCATCGTCTCCGACTGCCCCATGATGAGGGCCCCGAGCACCGCCCCGGGGATGCTGCCGATGCCGCCGAGCACGGCGGCCGTGAAGGCCTTGAGCCCCGGCATGATCCCCATGAAGGTGTGGATCTGCGGGTAGGCGATCCCGTACAGGACGCCGCCCACGCCGGCGAGAGCGGCCCCGAGGCCGAACGTGAAGGAGATCACGGCGTCCGCGTTGACCCCCATGAGCCCCGCGGTCACGTGGTCGTAGGAGACCGCCCGCATCCCCCGCCCCACCCGGGTCCGGTAGACGATGTGCTGCAGCGCCAGCAGGCAGGCGACGGTCACCGCGAGGATGATCCCGAGGAGGTTGGTGAACTCGATCCCCCCCGCCTGGACGGACACGACGCGGAACGGGCGCGGGAACGCGCGGAAGTTGGGGCCGAACACCTGGTGGAGGGCCGTGAAGTACTCGAGGAACAGCGAGACCCCGATGGCGGTGATGAGGGAGGCGATCCGGGGGGCGTTCCGCAGCGGCCTGTACGCCACCCGTTCGATGGCGACCGCGAGCGCCGCGCAACCGAGGACGGCGGCCCCGAAGACTGCCGGCAGCGGCAGGGCGTATCGCTCGATGGCGTAGAACGCGAGAAACGACCCGACCATGAAGACGTCGCCGTGCGCGAAGTTGATCAGGCGCACGATCCCGTACACCATCGTGTACCCGAGGGCGATGAGCGCGTAGACCAGCCCGAGCTGCAGCCCGTTCAGTGCCTGCTGGAGGAAATATTCCATGGCGCCGGGCGACCCGCCGCGGAAAGCGGGCCCTACGGGTTGACCGTCCTCACGAATTTCTGCCGCCCGCCCTCGATCTTCAGGATCGCCGCGCTCTTGACCGCGTCGCCGTTCGCGTCGAGGGCCATCTTCCCGGTGACTCCGATGAAGTCCCGGATCGACGCCAGCGCGTCGCGGATCTTCCCCGGGTCGTCGCTCCCCGCCCGGCGGATCGCCTCGAAGAGCATCTTGGTCCCGTCGTACGCCAGGGTGCCGAGCGCGTCGGGGAGCTGCCCGTGCCGCTCCCTGTACTTCTTCACCCACGCCTGGACCTCCGGGCGCGTGTCGTCCGGGGAGTAGTGGTTCACGAAATACCCCCCCTCGACGGCGTCGCCGGCGATCTTGACGAGGTCAGGGGAGTCCCACCCGTCGACGCCGACGAACTGCGCCTTGACTCCCTTATCGCGCGCCTGCCGGGCGATGAGCCCCACCTTGCTGTAGTAGTCGGGCAGGTAGAGGATCTCCGCCCCGGACGCCTTCACCTTGGTGAGAAGCGCGGAGAAATCGACGTCATCCTTGCCGTACGCTTCGAACGCGAGAACCTTCCCCCCCAGCTTCCCGAAACCTTCGCGGAAGACCTCCGCCGTCCCCTTGGAATAGTCGTTCGACGCGTCGTACAGGACAGCGGCGGTCTTCTTCTTCAGCGTCTCGACGGAGAAGCGCGCCATCACCGTCCCCTGGAACGGGTCGATGAAGCAGCTCCGAAACATGTAGTCCTTCCGCTTCCCGTCCGCCACCGTGATCTTCGGGTTCGTGCCCGTGGGCGTCAGCGCAGGGATCCTCATGGCCTGCGCGATGTCGGACACGGGGATGCTCGCCTTCGAGGTGACCGCCCCCACGATCGCCCGGACGCGGTGCCGGTTGATGAGGAGGTTGGCCACGTTCGCGGCCTCGGTCGGGTCGTTCTTGTCGTCCTGGATGACGTAGGAGATCTTCATGCCGGCCACGCCGCCCTTCGCGTTGGCCTCCTCGACGGCGATGAGGAACGAGTTCTTCACCGACTCCCCGAACGTCTTCACGTCGCCCGACAGCGGGGTGATCAGCCCGATCTTTATCTCTTTCCCCGAGGCGCCAGCCGTCGCCGCGGCGAGGCACAACCCCATGAGGATGCACGCAAGGACCGCAGACGCTCGCTTCATGGGGCCTCCTCCATACCGCAGAACCGGGACGTAGATGAAAACTTTTTCAAAACCGGGACAGAGATGCCCGGCGCGCAGTATTTTACCCCCGCCCGGCGGGGGGTGTACACCTCCTTTCGGGCGGGGGTTTCCCGACGGCTCTTTCCGTTACTTCAGCGCCTCTTCGAGAAAATCCTCCATCGCCTCCCAGGAGCGGCGATCCGCCTTCTCGTTGTATGCAGCCCCTTTCGAATTGTCGGAGCCGGCGCCCGGGTTGGTGAAGCTGTGGACCGCCCCGCCGTAGGCGACGAATTGCCAGTCGACTCCCGCCTTGCGCATCTCCTCCTGGAACGCTGCGACCTCGGCGGGCTTCACGTAGGGGTCATCCGCGCCGTGCAGGACCAGGACCCTTCCGCGGATGTTCCGCGCATCCTCCGCGGAAGGAGTATCCAGCCCTCCGTGGAAGCTCACCACGCCCCTGAGGTCCGCGCCGCCTCTCGCCAGCTCCAGGACAGTCGTTCCTCCGAAACAATACCCGATCGCGGCAAGGCGAGACGGGTCGACTTTGGGATGTCGGGCGAGAACCTCGAGCCCGGCGGCCGCCCGCGCCCTCATCAGCTTCCGGTCGCCTTTATAGATCCCCGCAAGGGCTGCGGCCTCCTTTGAGTCCTTCGCGCGGACTCCCTTCCCGTACATGTCGAGGGCGAACGCCACATACCCCTCCCGGGCAAGTTTCTCCGCCCGCATGCGAACGTAAGGGTTATGCCCCATCCACTCGTGGACCACCAGGACCCCCGGCCGCTTCCCCTTTCCCGAGTCGTCATACGCGATGTACCCTTCAAGGACGACCGCCCCGTGCCTGTATTCCACCACCTCGGTCCGGACCTCCGCACTCGTCACGGAAACAGACGCCAGGAAAATCGCCGCGGCGAACAGCGCAGCAATCGCTTTCATCGTTTTCCCCCTTCCTCCGCTCAAGCCAGCGGACGCGACTCGACGACCTTGAAATAAGCGACGTGCCGTATGGCAGCCGGGTCCACGGGGCTCTTCCCCCGGACCCCCTCGCGTATCCTTTCGAGCAGCTCGCCCGAGTCCTCCGTGCGGGCGAGGACCAGCGTGAGACGCGCGCCTTTATAACCTTCACCCGGCTCGAAGTACGCGTAGGACGCGTGCGGGTTCTCATGGATGTTGCTCCAGGTCCGCCCGTCGATCATCCCCCAGGCCAGCATGTCCTTGTCCACGACATGCGGAACGGCGTAGACCGCGGAGTTCACGATCCCCGACCCCGAAGCGGTTGAAAAGACCCCCTTCCCTCCCGGCTTCAACATTTCCTTAAGATCCATCTCCGCCCTCCTCTTCCCGGATTCGCTCCAGAAGCTTCCTGTCGGCCCTGGGAAGCGCACACCCCCCCGGGGTTCCCGGCCGGATCCATGCCGAGTCGCCGTCCGAAGGCAGGGCGCACCCTTTCGACGAGCAAAGAAATCCGTGCAGCGTGATGCGATAGTGCGAATATGCGTGGCTAACGGTTCCCATAGTCCTTTGAATCACGATCCCCACCCCGAGTTTCTCCCGGACCGCACGTCGCAGGGCGGCTTCGGGCGATTCCCCGGGCAGGCGCCTCCCCGACGGGAAGGCCCACAAGCCGCCCAGCAGCCCTTCCGGCGGCCTGCGGCGAACGTAATACCGGCCTCCGTCCCGGCGGAACAGCGCCGCGACGATGTCGCGGTGAGGGACGGCCTTTCGGGAGGCCCGGGGGGGAATCTCCCCCTGGAGCCCCTTGCCGAAGGATTCGCAGCAGGCGCTGACCGGGCATTCGGGGCAGCGCGGGGATTTCGGCAGGCACACGACGGCGCCGAGGTCCATGACGGCCAGGGCCGTGTCGCGCCCCGTCCCCTTCCGGACCAGCCGCCCGGAGAATTCCCAGAGCGCCCTTTCCGTCGCGGCCGAGCGGAGGTCCCCCCGGACCCCGAACAGACGGGCGACGACCCTCCTGGCGTTCGCGTCGAGGATCGGCTCGTCCCGCCCGAAGGCGATGGCCGCGATCGCCCCCGCCGTCGAGCGTCCGACGCCCGGAAGCCCCACGAGTTCCTCGACCTTGGAGGGCAGCGCCCCTCCGTGGCGGTCCCGGACGATCCGGGCGCACCGGTGGAGGTTCCTGGCGCGGGCGTAGTACCCGAGCCCTTCCCACAAGGAAAGGACGTCGTCCTGCGGCGCGCCGGCGAGCGACGCGATGTCGGGGAAGCGCGAGATGAACCGGGAGTAGTACGGGGCCGCCGTCTCCACGCGGGTCTGCTGGAGCATGATCTCCGAGACCCAGATCCGGTACGGATCGGAGGTTTCCCTCCACTCCATCTTCCGGCCGGCGGAACGGAACCAGCGCAGGAGAGAGCGGGAGACGCGAGCGAAGAGCGCGTCGCCCGGCCGACGGGCGGGGTCCGACGCCCCCGGGGCGCCCGACCTCCGGCCCGTTTTCAACGCGCCCCGTTCCTTAATCTTCTTCGAGGAGCGAGCCGAACACGTCGTGGTGCTCTTCCTCTTCCGCGAGGATCCGGCGGAACAGCGACTTCGTGGTGTCGTCCCCCGCCTTCGCCGCGGCCGCGATGCCCTTCCGGTACAAGGCGATCGCGCCTTCCTCGTCCTTCCTGTCCACGGTCAGCATTTCCTTCAAGGTCCCGCCGACGAAGATGGGAGTCGGCTTGGTCGTCGGGATCCCGCCGAGATACGCCAGCCGCTCGGCGAACGCCTCCGCGTGCTTCATCTCCTCGACGGCGAATTTCTTGAAGACGTCGCGCACCGCGTATCCCTTGACCCCGCTGCAGAGGACGTGCTGCCACATGTACTGCACCGACACCTGTATTTCCCGGGCGATGGACTGGTTCAGGATTTCGAGGAGCTCCTTGGATGCTTTCGGGGCGGCCATTCCCTGGCCCTCCTTCCCGGATCGGGGATTGTGAGGAAGACTTAATGAGATATATTCTTGCATGGAATTCCATGCGCAAGCACGGTTTTCGCGTTACCTTTATAGCGAATTCCCTTGATTACCGACACGGAGGTTTCCCATGGTTCGAGACGTGATCATCCTCGGTTCAGGGTGCGCCGGCTCCACCGCCGCGATCTACACCGCCCGCGCCAGCCTCTCCCCCCTGGTTCTGGAAGGCCGGGAGCCCGGAGGGCAGCTGACCCTGACAACCGAGGTGGAGAACTTTCCCGGCTTCCCGGAAGGGATCCAGGGACCGGAGCTCGTGGAGCTCATGCGAAAGCAGGCGGAGCGGTTCGGCGCGGAGTACAAGGCGGAAACGGTCACCTCGGTCGACCTTTCGAAGCGCCCCTTCGCGGTCCGCACCGACGAAAACGAGTACCTTGCCCGGACGCTGATCGTCGCCACCGGCGCTTCCGCCCGCCTCCTCGGGCTCGATACGGAGAAACGGCTCATGGGACGCGGCGTGTCGACCTGCGCCACCTGCGACGGCGCGTTCTTCCGGAACATGGAGATCGCCGTCGTCGGGGGCGGCGACACGGCGATGGAAGAAGCGAACTTCCTGACCCGGTTCGCCTCGAAGGTGCTGGTGATCCACCGGCGCGACGAGTTCCGGGCGTCGAAGATCATGGTGGACAGGGCCCGGAAAAACCCGAAAATCGAGTTCGTCCTGAACTCCGTCGTGACGGACATCCACGCGTCCGAAAAGAACGAGGTTTCCGGCATCGTCCTGAAGAACGTGAAGGACGGATCCGAGACGATTCGGAAGGTGGAGGGGGTCTTCATCGCCATAGGCCACGATCCCAACACGAAGGTTTTCGAGGGTCAGCTCGAACTCGACAAGGGGTACATCGTCCTGCGCGAGGGGGCCCGGACGAGCGTCGAAGGGGTCTTCGCCGCGGGGGACGTCCACGACAGGGTTTACCGGCAAGCGATCACCGCCGCCGGGACGGGGTGCCGGGCGGCGATCGAGGCGGAGCGGTTCCTGGAGGCGGAAGGCCGGTGAGGGGTCGCCCGGTCCGGCGCGTCGACACGGCGCCCGCCCAATCCGGCGCCGCGAACCGGATATGCGCGCGGATGCGGAAGGGGACGCGGTACGAGGCGGCTTGCCAATCGACGGCGCCGCGTGATAGATTGAACGCAGTTTGCGCACCCGTGGCACTCCATTCCTCCCAGTTCCCCAGGTTCCCGCAGATGCTTCGCGCCCAAACCGTGCGTCGTCCGTCAACCGAACACACTTGACGTTCAAGGAGAACAAATAAAGATATGCAGTTCCAGGATTTCGGCCTTTCCCCGGAGATCCTCCGGGCCGTGCAGTC
>CAZTFC010000065.1:0-9583 GCA_964612075.1 uncultured bacterium | reverse complement strand
TCCGGGTATTCCGCCGCCCCGCCGTCGGGCGGATCGGCGTGGCAGGAGGCGCAGTTCGACGTCGCCAGCGGCGAGCCGGCCTTGTGGCATACCGTGCATGTGGGTCCGGTCTTCCCCGCCGCCCCCGTTTCGTAGTGGCACGTGCCGCAGTTCTCCGCGAAGCCGATCGCCGCGACGGAGGTATGGGCCGCTCCCAGGAAAGGAACGGGGTGGTCCGGGGCCGCGGGTCCGGCGGCGTGGCAGGAGACCCCCCCGAAGGAGGGGGCGAAGCAGCCCGGCGCGGCGGGGTCGGGTCCGCCTCCGGTTCCGTCGGTCTTGTGGCAGATGGCGCAGGCAACCTCCCGGTTTCCGGAATTCCGATGGGAGGAAACGTAGGCCGGGAACGCTCCGGCCGCCTGGTACCAGGTAAACGGGTGCGCCTTCGCCTGCGGGTGGCATGCGGGGGTCTGGCAGGAGGTCGTCGCGGCTCCGCCGTCGAACAGGATGGTTCCCGGCGTGCCGTGGCACCCCTGGCAGTAGGACAGGTCCTGCCTGGCGGCGAACCCGTGGAACTGCTCTCCGGGGTCGCGCCATGTGGTCCCGACCCCGTGCGGGGAGGCGGGCGGGCCGTGGCACAGGGTGCTGTTGAAGCAGCCGGGGGCCGTGCCCGCGGGAGCGGGAGCTGCCGGATGGCCCGCCGGGTTGTTCGGCGATCCCGCGACATGGCACTGCGCGCAGACGGAAACGTTCATCGCGCCGGTGTTGACGTGCGTGTAGTTCGTGCCGCGCCAGAGCCCCGCCGGGTGCGGCGCGGTCGCCCCGTGGCAGACGAAGCACGACACCTGCGACCCGCCTCCGGCGAAGGTTTCCCCGTGGCAGATCCGGCAGGCGGCGAAGCCGGAGTTTTCAGCGGCGCTTTTCGCGGCGGCGCCGTGGCTCTGGGCCGCGGGGGAAGCGGCGGTCCAGCCCGCGACCGTGCCGTGGTGACAGCCCGCGGGATTCCCGTAGCAGGAGACATTCGCGGTCCCTCCCGCGAGGTCCGAACCGTGGCACTCGGCGCAGGAGGTGGCGCCGTTCTCGGTGTAGGTCCGCACGGCGGAAACCGCGTGCCCGCCGCCGGTGGAGGGCTGCACCCAGCCTTCGGGGCTGACCATGACGGCGGGGGAGCTGTCGGAGCCGCCGCATCCTGCGATTCCCGCGAGGGCGGGAAGCAGGACAAGAAGCAGGACAAGCGCGGGCCGGAGAGGATGAAGCCTCCTGGATGGATGCGCATCCTGCGTCATATCGCTTTCCGCTCCCATCCCGGTCATTCGAGGTTGGGGAAAACAAGGATATGATCAGCAATATTTATACCTGTGAACAAAACTTATAATACGTTGAATCAAAAGGTTTATTTTATGGAGAGAACCGACATCAGGAACGCATGTCGGTTTATTGGGAAAATATTTTCCCATGTTCGGTGTGCGGGCATGCCGCGAATGAAAAAAGGGGCCAGGCGGTTTCGCCCGGCCCCTTGGGCTTGCATGGTGGCCCCTCCCAGAATTGAACTGGGGACACGAGGATTTTCAGTCCTCTGCTCTACCATCTGAGCTAAAGGGCCACCCGACGGAAATGTGGATTATATCGACGGGTTCCCCGAGGTGTCAAGCGGGGGGGAAGGGGGCGAGGACGCCGGCGCGGCCCCGGGCGCGCCCGGCTCCGGGGCAAGCGTCTCACCGGTCTTCTTCGGCAGCGCGAACGGGACGTCGGTCTTGATGACCAGCGTCCGGCACACCTTGTCGTGGAGTCCCTGCTTCCGCGGGTCGAAGGCTGCCCAGACGTACCCGATGTTGAAGGTCAG
The DNA here is from genome assembly GCA_964612075.1 of uncultured bacterium. GTDB lineage: Bacteria > Desulfobacterota > Deferrimicrobia > Deferrimicrobiales > Deferrimicrobiaceae > UBA2219. The sequence goes on along the minus strand of CAZTFC010000065.1, from coordinate 7,764 downwards.
GTCGCAGAGGAAATATCCCAGCCACCGCAGGAAGGCCTTCTTGTATCCGAGCGGCGTCCCGTCCTCGTTGATCACCTTGATCCGCAGCGCCATCTTGCCGAAGGTCTGGCCGCAGCTCCCGTGCAGGAAGACGTAATAGAAGATGGGGAAGGTGAGGAAGAAGGCCGCCCGCAGCAGGTTGGCGAGCGAGAGCCCCTCCGCGACGTCGCCTTCCTCTATGCCGCTGCCGGTCCAGAGCCCCGCCTCGCTGCCGAACCGGTCCGCGAGGTAGATCAGGTTGAAGGCCGCGATGATCAGGACCAGGTCGATGACCCGGGCCGCGGCGCGCGACCAGAACCCCGCGTACGGGGACGGTTCCCCGCTGTTCCTTTCCGTTTCCATATCGATCAGGTCGACTCCCTATCGAAATGGTACATCACCATCGAAAGAACCGCGAGCGCCGCCGTTTCCACGCGCAGGATGCGGCTTCCCAGCCCCGCGCAGCGGCACCCGGCCGCCACGGCCTCCCGGACCTCGTCGGGCGAGAAGCCGCCTTCGGGCCCCACCACCAGCGCGACTTCCTTCACCCGGGGCATCCCGGACAGGACCCCTTTCAGGGAAAAGCCCCGCTCTCCCTCGTAGAACAGGATCGCGGCTTCGTGCCTCGCCGCGAGGAGCAGCGCCTCGTTGAACGGGACGATCCCCGAAACCTCCGGTACCCGGCCGGACCCGCACTGCTTGGCCGCCGCCAGCGCCACGCGCTCCCAGCGCAGGAGCCGCTTCTTCGCGTCCGCGGGATCGACGCGGGGGATCGTGCGCGACGAACGGAACGGGACGACCCGCGAAACGCCCAGCTCGGTCGCCTTCTCGAGGATGAAGTCCATCTTGTCCGCTTTCGGAAGGCCTACGAGGAGCGTGACGGCGACGGGGGGAGGCGGCTCCGGGGGATAGGTCTCGAGGACCTCCGCCCGAAGGGAGCGGGAGGTCGCCTCTAGGATGCGCATCCGGTACCGGGTCCCCTCCTCGTCGAACGCGTGGAAGCTGTCGCCGACGGAAAGGCGCAGCGACCGGAGCATGTGCCCCGCCTCGGTCCCGGACAGGACGGCGGTGTCGCCGGAGACGTTCTTTTTCTGGACGAGGAAGGTGGGCATCGACGGTCCCCGCGGGGTCAGGCCCCCCTGCGGAGCAGCAGGGCGGACCATTCGCCGTCGGTCGTTTCCTCGACGAGGGACGCTCCGTGCGTGCCGAATTCCTCCGCGACCCAGCCGCTCTTCTCCGTCAGGATGCCGGACAGGATCATGCGCCCCCCCGGCGCGCACCGGGCGACGACGGCTTCGGACAGATCGACCAGGATCTCGGCGATCAGGTTCCCGAACACGAGGTCGAACTCCCCCTCGACGCTCGCAAGCGCCGTGCCCTCCGCCCGGAAGGCGGTCCCCACGCCGTTCTGCTCCGCGTTCCTCGCCGCCACCTCGACCGCGACGGGATCGGTGTCGATGCCGAGGACGCGCTCCGCGCCCAGGAGCGCGGCGGCGATGCCCAGGATCCCGGTGCCCGTGCCGACGTCGAGGACCGTCCGGGGAGGGGAGGGGCCGCGATCGAAGACATCTTCCGCGAACCGGAGGCACATCCTCGTGGTCTCGTGCGTGCCGGTCCCGAACGCCTGCCCCGGGTCGACCGTCAGCACGACGTCCCCGTCCTCCCCCGGGTATTCCTCCCAGGAGGGCTTGACGACGAGCCGGCGGCCGACCTTCCGGGCCCGGAAATGCTCCTTCCACTTCTCCGCCCATCCCGTGTCGGTGATCTCGGCCGCGCTCTCGAACGCCTCGGGGCCGGCGCCGAACGACTCCGCGAGCACGGGGAGGAACTCCTCGAGGAAACCCCGCTTCAGCTCCCAGAGGTCGGTCTCCCACGGGAAATAGGCGGTCAGGCGGGTGATTTCGGGCGGCGGGGGGACCGGGTCCGCGGGATCTCCGGAGGCGCCGAGGAGCTGCTCGTCGTATGCCGTCCCGAGGGAGCCGCGGGCCATCAGGTATTGCGTGACCGCGTCGATCGCCTCCCGGCGAACCTCCACGGTGAAAGATTTCCAGCGGGTCATCCGTCTCCCTTCCGTCCTTTGCCTGCCTTGAGGCGATTGCGGTTTCCCGGGATGGAACGCGGACCGGCGGGGCGGGCCGCCGGACAATGCGTGTATGTTAGAATAGTAACCTGCCCCGTTTTAAGGACCAAAAGGAAAATGGATCCGGGAAGAAAAACCGTACTCGCCGCCGCCGCCCGCCTCAAGCCCAAAGCCGTCGACCTGCTTCGGGAGATCACTTCCTACGCGGAGCTCTCGCTGAAAGAGACCCGCACCTGCGCCGCGCTTTCCTCCTTCCTCGAGGAGGAGGGGTTCCGCGTCTCGCGGGGGGTGGCCGGGATGGATACCGCGTTCCGCGCGGAGTTCTCCTTCGGAAGGGGACGGCCGGCGGTGGCGTTCCTCTGCGAGATGGACGCGCTTCCCGGCCTGGGGCACGCGTGCGGGCACAACATCGTCGGGGTCGCGTCGGCGTGCGCGGCCGCGGCCCTGGCCCGGAGCGGGAAGGGAAGGTTCCGATCGGGGAAGGTGGTCGCTTTCGGGACCCCCGCAGAGGAGACGGGCTACGGCAAGGCCCGGATGGCGGAGGAGGGGGTCTTCCGGGGGATCGACGCCGCGATGATGGTCCACCCGTCCTCCCAGCGGCACGTGGAGAAGGGGTATCTCGCACTGCACCGGATGCGCTTCACGTACCACGGGCGGGCGGCGCACGCCGCGGCGTACCCGGAGCACGGGATCAACGCCCTCGACGGCGTCCTGCTCCTTTTCAACGGCGTCTCCGCCCTGCGGCAGCAGCTTCCCGACACGGTGCGCGTCCACGGGATCGTCACGGAAGGGGGGGTGGCCCCCAACATCATTCCGGACCGGGCGCAGGCCTACTTCTACGTGCGGGGGGAAGAGGAAGAGGAGATGCGCGACGCGGTGTCCCGCGTGAAGGCGTGCGCCGCGGGGGCGGCGACGGCCAGCCGCTGCCGCCTGTCGATCGAGGAGGGGCCGTACACCCTTTCGCCGATGAGGGTCGATCCCGTCCTGGCGGCCGCCTACCGCCGGGCGCTCGGGCTGCTGAAGCTTCCGGAGAGCGGCGCCCCTCCCAACCGGAACCGCGGCTCCTCAGACATCGGGAACGTCTCCCGCGTCGTCCCGACGCTCCAGCCGAACGTGCCCATCGTCTCCGGGAAGCGGGTGGAGATCCACACCCGCCGCTTCGCGGAGGCGACGCTTGCCGCATCGGGCATCGAGGGGATGATGGAGGGGATCCGCGCCCTCGCGCTCACCGGGTACGAGCTGTTCGCCGACCCGTCGCTCGTGAAGGCGGCGTGGGCGGCGTTTAGGACCTCAGAACCGGGACGTAGATGAGTTCTCCCGCAGTTTAGGGACAGAGTTAAATCAACAACAAAGCCGGACCATAGAACCGGGACGTAGATGAGAAGTCCAAAAGCCTGGCGGTCTGATTGCCTGATATGCAGGACTTCTCATCTACGTCCCCGTTCTACGGTCCGCCCATCTCTGTCCCTGATTTGCGGGAGAACTCATCTACGTCCCGGTTCTGTGTTTAAAACACCACGATCGTCACCCCGTCGCCGCCCTGCTCCCGGGGGGCGGGCATGGAGCGCTTCACGTACGGGGACTTCGCGAGATGGCGGCGGATCGCGGTCTTGAGGGCGCCCGTCCCGTGTCCGTGGATGATGAAGGCGTGCGGCGCCTGGGCGAGGGCGTGGCGGTCGAGGAAGGCGTCCACCTCGGGGACCGCCTCGTCGACGTACATCCCGCGCAGGTCGAGCGTGTTCTCCGGCGTCTGCAGGTAGACGGCCGCCGCCGACGGCTCCACGTGGCGGGAGCCCGCGTCCCTGCGGCGGTCGCGCGTCCCCCCCTGCTCCGGGAAGATCCGCACCTGGTCGCGCGGGACGCGGGCCTTCATCCCGCCCGCTACGACCTCGATCTCGCGGTCGTCGGGCTGCGACACCGCGGCCACCTCCGCCTCCCGGGACAGCGACTGGACGAACACCTTCCGCCCGGGGAGGAGCACGGCGCCCTGGGGCGGCGGCGCGGTGCGGCTCATCATCGCCCGCACGGCCGGGTCCTCCTCCGCGGCGCGCGCCTTCTCCTTCCACTCTTTCAGCACCGTCGTCGCCTTCCGCACCGTATCGATCCGGCGGTCCTTGCGCATCTCCTCCATGATCCGGGAGAGCTCGCCCTCGGCCTTGCGCAGCTCCTCCCGCATCTTCTGCCGCGCCTGCGACACCACGCGCGACTCCTCGGCCCGGACCTTCTCCCGTTCCGCCTCCAGCCTCCGCCGGATCTCCTCGGCCTCCCGGGTCCGCGCCGCCATCGACGCGGTCTCCGCGCGCAGCCGCTCCCGCTCCCCCTCCAGCCGGTCGATCACCTCGGTCAGGTTCGGCCCCGGCCCGGAGAGGTAGCCGGCCGCCCGCGCCAGGACCTCCTCGGGAAAGCCCAGCCCCCGCGCGATCTCCATCCCCATCGAACGCCCCGGGACGCCCAGCGCGAGCTGGTATGTCGGGCGGAGATGGTCGCCGTCGAAGGCCATCGACCCGTTCTCGAACCGCCGGTCGGCGAAGGCCAGCCCTTTCAGTTCCTCGAAATGGGTCGTCGCGATCACCCGCACCTCGCGATCGGCCAGCGTCTCCAGGAAGGAGCGCGCGATCGCGGCGCCTTCCCTCGGGTCGGTCCCGGAGACGACCTCGTCCAGGAGCACCAGCGACCCCCTGTCCGCACCCTGGAGGATGTCGTTCAGCCGCCGGATGTGCGCGGAGTAGGTGGAGAGGTCCCCCTCGACGCTCTGCTCGTCCCCGACGGCGACGAACAGGTTGTGGAAGGTGGAAACCGTCGAATCGGGCGAGGCGGGGATCGACAGCCCCGCCATCGCCATCAGGGCGAGGACGCCCAGCGTCTTCAGGGCGACGGTCTTTCCCCCCGCGTTGGGGCCGGTCAGGATGAGGCACAGGTACGGGCGGCCCACCGCGAGGTCGTTCGGGACGACGGGGCGACCGCTCAGGACCAGCAGGGGATGCCGCGCGGAGCGCAGGGCCACCTCCCCCGACGCGTTCACGGTCGGCTCGCTCGCCGACAGCTCGTCGGCCAGCAGGCAGCGGGCCTGGATGAAGTCGATCCGGGCGAGACGGCTCAAGGCAAGCCGCAGCTCCGGCGCCCGGCGCGCCACGTGGGCGGAGATCTCCGCAAGGATCCTTGCGACCTCCCGCTCCACTTCGAGCTCCGCCATCCGGACCTCGTTGTTCTGCGCGACCAGCTCCTCCGGCTCGAAGAAGACGGTCTGCCCGCTCTGCGAGGTGTCGTGCACGATCCCGTTGAACATCGCCTTCGACGCGGTCTTGAAGGGGATCACCAGCCGCCCCGAGCGGACGGTGGCATACGTCTCCTGGACGTGGCGGGCATACCGCGGCGACGTGACGATGCGCTCCGCGGTCTCCTGCAGGCGGGCGCGGGCCCCCGCGAGCTGCCGGCGCAGCGAACCCAGCGCGTCCGACGCCCGGTCGGGGACGTTCCCGGCCGGGTCGATCCGGAACTCGATCTCCTCGGCGATGTCGCGCAGCGGCGGGATCTCGCGGGCGTGGTGCGACAGGCGGGGATAGTTCCCCCGGCGGTCCTCGAAGAACTTGCGGATCCGCTCCCCCGCGCGGGCGGTCTGGCCGACCAGGAGGAGCTCCTGGGGCGAAAGCGACGCGCCCTTGGACGCCTTCTCCACCTCCTCCGCGATCTCCTTCACGCCTTCCAGCGGGAGCGGCCCGTCCTGCAGGAGCATCCTGCGCCCGTCCCGGTTCTCCTCGAGGGAGGCCCGGATGGCTTCCAGGTCGGTCCCGGGCATGAGCGCCGCGCACAGGGCGCGCCCCGGGCCGGACGATGAATGCCCGCATAGCCGGGCGGTGATCTTTCCCCATTCCAGGGCCGAGAGGGCGGCCTCCCAGGAGGAACCGTTCAACGTCTTCCTCGTCCTTTCTTTGTCCCGCGGGGGGACGGGGGACCATTATAGCGGATCGTGGTAGCATGGATCGCGATCCGCGGGAGGAGCCATGAGCAAGCCGCTTCCGTTGCGCAAAGGGGATGTGATCGCCGTCTACGCCCCCGCCGGCCCGGTGGACGAGGCCCGGCTGCTCCGGGGGATGGCGCGGCTGGCCGCCGCCGGGTTCGTCCCGGAGGTGGCCGACGGCGTGCTCGCCGCGGACGGATACCTCGCCGGGGACGACGCGCACCGCGCGCGCCAGCTCGAATGGGCGCTCTCGCTGCCCGAGGCGCGGGCCGCGATGGCCGCCCGGGGCGGCTACGGGACGACGCGCCTCCTTCCCCTGGTCGACTGGGGGAAGGCGAAGCGGCGGCCGAAGCTGCTGGTGGGCTACAGCGACCTGACCGCGGTCCTCGCCTACGCCTCGACGCGCCTGAACATCCCCTGCATCCACGGCCCGATGACGGCGGCCGACCTGGCCCTCCGGTTCGACGCGGAGGCGCTCGACGCCTTCGCTCGGCTGGCGGCGGGCGAGGTGTCCCCGCGCGAGCCGTGGGGGGAGCCGATGGAGCGGCTCCGGGGCGGGGCGGCGGAGGGCCGGCTCGCCGGCGGCTGCCTCTCCGTGCTCACCGCGCTGCTCGCGACCCGGTTCGAGCCCGACTTCCGGGGGGCGCTCCTGTTCCTCGAGGACGTGCAGGAGCCCGCGTACCGGCTCGACCGGATGCTGACGCAGTGGATCCAGACCGGGAAATGGTCGAAGGCCGCCGGGATCCTCGTCGGGAAGATCGCGCCGGCGAAGGGCGACACCGCCGACGATCTCCGCCGGGTGTTCTTCGACGCCGGGAAGCGCCTTTCGGTCCCCGTCTGGTTCGGGTTCCCCGCGGGGCACGACGGCCGCAACGTCGCCCTCCCGTTCGGCGTCCGGGCCCGGGTCGACGCGAAAGGGCGGCTCAAGCTCCTCGAGCCGCCGGTGGGGGAAGGGTGACCGGTTTCGCTTCGGCCGACGATCCCCGGTTCCGCGAGGCCGCGGAGCTGCTCGACGAGGGGGCCCGCGACGGGGCGTACACCGCCGCCGTCCTGCTGGCGGGCCGGGGCGAGGACGTCGTCTGGGAAAGAACCGCGGGGTTCGCCCGCCCCGATTCGGTGTTCGACGTCGCTTCCGTGACCAAGCCGCTGACGGCGGCCCTCTTTTTCCTCCTCTGCCAGGAAGGGCATCTCTCCCCCGAGGGGTTCGTCTCGACGGTCCTGCCGTTTTCCTCCCCCGACCCGCGGGCGCGCGGGATCCGCTTCCTCCACCTGCTGTCCCACACGTCGGGGCTGCCGGCGTACCTCCCCCTTTACGAAAAGGTGCGGGAAGAGGAGAGCAAGGCGGGGAGGGAGATCTTCGGCACCGCCGAGGGGCACGACCGGATCATCGCGGAGGTCCTCTCCCTGCCGCTGAAGAGCGATCCCGGGAGCGCGTGGGAATACAGCGACCTCGGTTACATGCTCCTCGGGCGGTCGGTCGAGGCGGCCGGGTTCGACTCCCTCGACCGGATGCTGAAGTCGAGGCTCTGCGCCCCGCTGGGGTTGCGGGACACCTGTTTCCTGCCGCTACCCTCCCTCGGGGAGGACGAGGCGATGCGGATCGTCCCGACCGGCCGGTCCGAGGTGCGGCAGATCGACAAGGCGGGGGAGGTGGACGACGAGAACGCGGCGGCCATGGGCGGCGTGGCGGGGCACGCGGGGGTCTTCT
>CAZTFC010000064.1:0-9656 GCA_964612075.1 uncultured bacterium | reverse complement strand
ACGCGATAATGAGCGGTGACTGGAGTTCAGACGTGTGCTCTTCCGATCTGCGACCGGCGCGGCCTGGGCGGCCCGGGCGGGAGCGGCCTGGCCGTTGCCCGTTTCGGGCTGCGCGGCCCGGGCCGGGCCGTCCTGCGCCGCGGCGAACAACCTCGCACCGGAGTCTCCGGGCGTCGCGGCCGGTGCGCCTTCCCCGGAAACGGCGACCTCCGCCTCCGCAAGCGGTTCCTGCGCTCCCGGCGGCGTCAGGACGATGAACGGGACGGCCTGCGCGGACGCTTCCGCGACGGCCTTCCCGGGGTCGACCGGGGCGGTTTCGCCTTCGGAGGGATCTTCCTTGCTCCCCTCCAGCGGCGGTTCCGCAGCCTCGCAGCCTGCCGGCGCCTGCCCGGCGCAGCTGTTCAAAAGGATCTGCAGGAACAGGCCGGAGCCGGACGCCGGGGCGTCCGCGGGGGCCGCCTGGCCGCCGAGCCCGGAAGCGGGCGCCGCGAAACCGGCGGGCGAAGGGGTCGAAGGAATGAACGTTTCCATGGCTCCCTTTCAATCAACTATCGTGCCATCTTCCGCAACCATCGATCTGCAAAGCGAATCCAGGCGGACAGGCGTCGCTTTCCGGGTTCCTCGGGGAAAAAAATCACTGCGCGGGAAAATTTTTCACTCCGGAGGCCATCCTGCGGATCAGGGCGGCGGCCTTCTTCGGCTCCATGGCCGAGAGCACGTTGCTGGCCTTGCGCCCCTTCATCCTCGCGAGGATGGCGGCGGCCATCCCATCGTCCAGCGCCTCGATCCGGGGGGCTGCCGACTCCGGCGTCATCCCCTCGAACAGCTTCACGAGGGTGTCGACCTTCGCCTCGTCCTCCTCCCGCCTGCGCTTCCCGTCCGCCTCCACGTCGGCGAGGAGCTTCTCGTATTTCGCGATCTTCGCGTCGACCTCTTTCCGGAGGGAGAGGAGCCGCTCCTCTTCCGCCTTCATCGCCCTTTCCCGCTCGGCCAGCTCCGCCGCGCGGTCGGGCGGCGCCGCGGCGGGGGGGTGCGGCCCGGTGTGGGCGGCCGGCGGCGCCTCGGCCGGGGAGGCCGCGAGGGCGGCCGGGACGAGCGCCTGCAGGAAGGCCGCGAGCAGGACCGGGAGGAGCGCCCGGGCGGCGCGCCGCGGCCTCACGGCTTCCCCTGCCGCATCGTGAAGATCGAGTCCATCTCCTTGCGCTCCTTCCGAAGCTCCTCTTTCGCGTTCTCCCGCGTGCGGCGGTCCTTGAGCGCCTCGACGACCCGGGTTTCCTTGTGCGCCTCCACGAGCGCCCCCTGCCTGGCGTCGAGCGCCGCGAGGGCGCGGGCGATCTCGGCCTTCCGGGCGTCCATCTCCATCTGGAGGTGGAACAGGTAGCCCTGGTAGATCATCATCTCCTGGGAGGCGATGGTCCCGCCGGCCTGCTTGCGCCGGAACTCCTCGAGCGTCTCCATGTACGCCCCCTCGAGCGAGGAGAGCCGCATCTGCTTCACGGCGATGTCGTCGCGAAGCGCGCGGACCTCGAGCTCGATCTCCTCTTCGCGCCGCTCCTTGAGGTGCAGGACCTTGTCAATCGTTCCGAGCCGGTTCATTGTCCTTCTCGACGAACAGTTTCTGGAGCTGCACGACGCTGTCCCGGAACTTGTAGCGCTCGTTCATTTCCTGCCGCAGGTACCCCTTCAGCGACTCGATCATCCGGATGGCGCGGTCCACCTTGGGGTTGGACCCCTCCTTGTAGGCGCCGATGTTGATCATGTCCTCGTGCTTGCGGTAGATCGCCAGGATCTCGCCGAAGCGGCCCACCAGATCCTTGTGGGCGGGGTCCACGATATCGGGCATCACGCGGCTGATGGACCGGAGGATGTCGATGGCGGGGTACTGGTTTTCCATCGCCAGCTCGCGGGACAGGACGATGTGGCCGTCGAGGATGGACATCGACGCGTCCGCGACGGGGTCCGAGAGGTCGTCCCCCTCGACGAGCACCGTGTAGAGCCCCGTGATGCTCCCCTTCCCCTCCTTCGTGCCCGCGCGCTCGAGGAGCTTGGAGAGGAGGCTCGTGAGGGAGGGGGTGTACCCCTTGGTCGTCGGGGGCTCGCCGAGGGCGAGGCCGACCTCGCGCTGCGCCATCGCCACGCGCGTCAGCGAGTCCATGAAGAGGAGGACGTCGCTGCCGCGGTCCCGGAAATACTCCGCGATGGCCGTGGCCGTGAACGCGGCGCGCAGCTTCATCAGCGCCGGCTGCTCGGAGGTGGAGACCACGACGACGGACTTGCGCATCCCCTCCTCCCCGAGGTTCCGCTCCATGAATTCCCGGACCTCGCGGCCGCGCTCGCCGACGAGGGCGATGACGTTGACGGAGGCCTCCGTGTACTTCGCGATCATCCCGAGCAGGACGCTCTTCCCGACGCCCGCGCCCGCCATGATGCCGAGCCGCTGCCCCTTCCCGCACGTGAGGAGGCCGTTCATCGCGCGGATCCCCAAATCGATGGGCTCCGTGATCCGACGCCGCTTGAGCGGGTCGGGAGAGGCGCCGAACAGCGGGTACCCCAGCCCGCGCAGCGGCCCTTTCCCGTCGAGAGGGTTGCCCATCCCGTCGATGACCCGGCCGATCAGCCCCGGGCCGACGCGGACGAACACCTTCTTCCCGACGGAGTGGACCCGGCTGCCCAGCTTGATCCGGGAGATGTCGCCGATGGCCATCAGCAGCGCCTTCCCGTCCCGGAAGCCGACGACCTCGGCCCCGACGGGCGATCCGCCGCCGGAGTAGATCTCGCACGCCTCCCCGATGGAAACCGACAGGCCGGTGGCCTTGATCAGAAGCCCCGTGATCTCCACGATCTTCCCGTAGACCCGGAGCGGCTCGGACCGCTCCACGGCGCGGAGACAGGAAGAAAGGTCAACGCTCGGCACGGGCGCTCCTCAGCTCGTCCATGATGACGCGGATCTGCTCGTCGACGTCCGTGAGCACCTCTTCCGTCCCGCCCGTCACGATCGGCCCGTGGAGGGGCACGGACGGGTCGACGTCCAGGAGGATGTCCGCCTGGAACTCGGCCGAGCGCCCTTTCAGGCTCGAGATGACCCGGGAGAGATCGGGATGGACCCGGATCGTCACCGAACCGGACCGCTCGATCCGGCGGATCGCCTCCTTCACGATCTCCACGATGCGCTCGGGGTTCTCGGAGAGCTCCCCGACGAGGATGCGCCGGGCGACGGCGACGGCGAGCTCCACGACCTGCGGCTCGGCCTCCTGCACGACCTGTTTCCGGAACTCCTCCACGCCGGCGATCGCGGCCGTAAGGCCCGCAAGGAGCGGAGCCGTTTCCCGGGCCGCGCTTTCCTCCCCGGCCCTGCGCCCCTCCGCGAACCCTTTCTCGAACGCCTCCTTCTCGATGTCGGCGGGGGTCCGCGCCGGCGGGGGCGGGCTTTTCCGGTCGGCCTTCCTCGCGGCGCGGGGCGGCTCCTTCCCCCCCTCGAACGCGGGGAGGTGGTACTTCGAGACCGCCTCCTCGGAGACGAGCTTCGCCTTATACAACGACTTCCTCCGCGCCGCCGCGGCTGATCACGATCTTCCCCTCCTGCTCGAGCTTCCGTGCGATCCCCACGATCTTGAGCTGCGCCTTCTCGACGTCGGTCACCTTGACCGGCCCCTTCGTCGCGATCTCCTCCTTCAGGATCTCGGAAGCCCGCTGCGACATGTTCTTGAAGATCTTCGTCTTCATCCCGTCGGAGACGGTCTTCAGCGCAAGGGAAAGCTCCTCGGTGCTGACTTCCTTCAGGACCATCTGGATGGAGCGGTCGTCGAGCTCGATGAGGTCGTCGAACACGAACATGAGCTCGCGGATCGAGTCGGCGAGCGCCTTGTCCTTCTCCTCGAGCTTGAGGAACAGCGCCTCCTCCGTCGAGCGGTCGGAGTGGTTCAGGATCTCCGCGATCGTCTTCATGCCGCCGACCTTGATGCCGGCCGCGCTGACGCCCATCTCCACCTGGCTGTCGAACACGTCCCGGATCTCCTCGATGGCGGTCTCGGGGATCCTCTCGGTCACGGCGATCCGCATCGCGACGTTGGCCCGGAGATCCTCGTTGAAGAGCGCCAGGACCTCCGCCGCGCGGACCGGCTCGAGGAGGCACAGGATGAACGCCACGGTCTGCGGGTGCTCGCCCATCAGGAGGTTCGCCAGCGCCCAGGGGTCGACCCAGCGCAGCGAGTCGAAGGGGGCGTCCTTCAGCGCGCGCTCGAGGACCTTGGACGCGCTGTCTTCGCCGAACCCCTTCGAGAGGACCTTCTTGATGTACTCGTCGCCGGCGACGAACTGGATGTCGTCGCGCGCGATGATCCCGGTGACTTCCTTCAGGACCGTCTCGAGCGTGTCCTTCTTGATCGTCTTGAGGCGGCTCATCTGCGTGGTGATCTTGCCGACCTCGTGCATGTCGAGGCTTTTGAGCACCTCGGCCGCGGTCTCCTCGCCGACGAGGCTCAGGAGGATCGCGGATTTCTCCTGTCCGCTGAGCTGGCTGGCCATCTATCGCATCCATCCCTTGATGATGTTCGCGGCGTCCTGCGGGTTCTTCCTGGCCCACTCGGTCACCTGCTCCTTGACCGGGAGCTCCTTCTGCTGGAGAGGCGCCATCTGCCCCGCGAGCTCTCCCGCCGTGGGGGAGATCGTCCCGCGATAGGCCGCGGCCCCGCCGCCGGCCGCGCCGGCCGCCGACAGCGACTGCGCGAGCGGCCGCAGAACGAACAGGGAAAGGAGGATCACGGCGAGCAACGGGGCGGTGTACCGCGCCGCCGGCGCCGCCAACGCGATATAGTCGGTCTTGGCGGGCGGCAGCTCCTCCTCGCGGGCGACATCGAACGGCATGTTCACGACCTTGACCTGGTCGCCGCGATCCTGGGTGAAGCCGATGGTCTCCTTGACCAGCTCTTCGTACCGGCGGATCTCCTCCTCCTTGCGGGGGACGTACTTCATCTCCTTCGATCCCTGCTGGGCGACGTAGGTGCCGTCGACGAGGACGGCGGCCGTGATCTTCTTGACCACGCCGGGGGCGTTGACCGTCCGGCTGATCACCTTCGTGATCTCGTAGTTGACCGTCTGGCTCTGCTTCTCGGACGAGCCCTGCGCCGGGGTGGAGGCGGCCGCCTTCTTCCCCGGGAGGTTCGAGGTCACGCCCGGGACGCCGCTGGCGCCGACGGTGGAGGACTTCTCGGTCTGCTTCTGCTCGCTGCGGACGACCTGGCTCTCCGGGTCGAACTTCTCCTCGGTCGTCTCCACGCGGCTCATGTCGATCTCGGCGGAGACCTTCGCCCGCACCTTCCCCTTGCCGACGACCGGCTCGAGGATGGAGGCGATCCGCGTCTCGAGGTCGCGCGCGAAGCTGCTCTGGAACTCGAACTGGCTCGCGCTCATGCCCGCGAGGTCGCCCGAGGACCTCGACAGGACGTTGCCCTTCGTGTCGACGACGGTCACGTCCTTCGAGTCGAGCCCCTCGACGCTGCTGGCGACCAGGTGGACGACCCCCTCCACCTGGCTGACGGACAGGCTCCTCCCCTGCCGCAGCTTCACGAGCACGGAGGAGGTGGGCCGGTTCTCCTCGCCTTCCCGCACGAACAGCGACTTCTCCGGGATCGCGAGGTGGACGCGGCACTGCTCCACCGGCCCCATCGCCATGATGGTCCGGGCGAGCTCTCCCTGGAGCGCCCTCTTGTAGTTGAGCTTCTGCACGAACTCGGTGGTGCCGAAGGACGTCTTGTCGAAGATCTCGAAACCGACCCCTCCGCCCTGCGGCAGCCCCTGGGAGGCGAGCTGGAGGCGCGCGTCGTAGACCTTGCCCGTCGGGACGTAGATTCCGCCCGCCTCGGCGCGATACGGGATCTTCATCTCCTTGAGCTTCACGGCGATCTGGCCGGAATCGGCCTCGGACAGGTTCGCGAAGAGGACCTGGTATTCCTCCTTCTGGGACCACGAGAACGCCAGGACCACGAGGGCGATGGAGGCGACGATCACCGACAGCGCGACCGCCTTCTTCCGTACCGGCCAGTCCTTGACGACGTCGATCATGTTGGGCATCTCCTGCGGTCCTCGCTTCCTTTAAGAAAAGGTCAGATGGACATCCTCATCACTTCCTGGTAGGCGTCGATCAGCCGGTTGCGGACCTCGACCATCGTCTGGAAGGTCATGTCCGCCTTCTCCATCGCGATGATGGCGCTGGTCACGTCGCCCCCGGAGGTGAGCTCTTTCACCGCGGTTTCCGTGTCCTTCTGCACCTGGGAGATCTTCCCCAGCGCGTCCTGGAGCAGGTCGTCGAACCCCGCCGCGCCGCCCGTCTTCCCCGCGCTTCCGGCCGGCGCCGGGCTACCGACGCTCCCGATTCCCCGGATCAGCATGTCCGTCATCACACCCTCCCGAGATCGAGCGACTTGAGCATCATGGTCTTGGCCGTGTTGTAGGTCGCCACGGAGGCCTCGTACGCCCGGTAGGCCATCATCATGTTGACCATCTCCTCCATCGCGTTGATGTCCGGCATCAGCACGACCCCTTCCTCGTTGGCGTCGGGGTGGCCGGGGTCGTAGACCGGCTTGGGCGGTTTTCCGTCGGTCACGACGTCGGCAACCTTGACACCCTTGAGCTCCGTCGAGCCGGATTCGAGGGGGGAGGAGGCGAAGACCACGTCCTGCCGCTTGTACGGCCCGCCCTCCTCCGTCCGGGTGGACTGCGCGTTCGCCAGGTTCGAGGCGATGACGTTCATGCGGCGCCGCTGCGCCTCGAGGGCCGACCCGCTGATCGAAAGGATGTCGAAGGAATTCATCGGTTATGACCTCTTCAGCGCTTGTTTGTACATCTGGATGTTCTTGGAAAGGATCGTCGTGGCGGCCTGGAAAAAGATAGCGTTTTCGGTCATTTTTGCCACCTCGACGTCGAGCTCCACGTTGTTCTGGTCACCCCAGGAAGCGCGCTGGTCCGAGTCGACGCTCCCCCCCGCGGTCACGCCGGCCGGAGACATGTGGCCGGGGTTCGTGTTCCGCAGCTCGATGGTCGCCTCCGAAAGCGATTCGTTGAACTTGACGTCCCGGGCCTTGTAGCCCGGGGTGTCCACGTTGGCGATGTTGGACGCGATGACCCCGTGGCGCATGGTCGATGCCCGGAGGTGGCTTTCGAGGGTTTTGAAGATATCGCTCATATCGACTCCTTGATATTCAACAACCATGCCATTGAAGAAAACTCACTGCCCGTACTCGGCCAGCTTGTTCCGGATCGTCCGGACCGTCACGCCGAGGATCGTCGCGGCCTTCGCCTTGTTCCCCCCGACCTCTTTCAGGGTCCGCAGGATCAGATCCTTCTCCATGTCGCGGATTTTCCCTGCGAATCCCGCAGGTTCCTCCTGGTCGTCGAACAAGAGATCGTCCGGCCCGATGCGGTCCCCGGCGCAGAGGAGCACGGCCCGCCGGATCACGTTCTCCAGCTCGCGGACGTTCCCGCGCCACGGTCGGCTCGAAAGCAGCGCCATCCCCTCGTCCGTGAACCCCATCGACCCCTTCCCCTCGGCGGCGGAAAATTTTTCCGCGAAGTGCGCCGCCAGCAGCGGGACGTCCGAGGGGCGCTCCCGCAGGGGCGGCAGCCGGACGGGGAATACGTTGAGCCGGTAGAAAAGGTCCTCCCGGAACCGCCCGTCCCGGCACTCCTTCTGGAGGTCCCGGTTCGTCGTGGCGATCACGCGGACGTCGACCGGCACGGGCTCCTTGCCGCCGACCCGGTCGACCTCCCGTTCCTGGAGGACGCGCAGGAGCTTGGGCTGGAGGGAGAGCGGCATCTCGCCGATCTCGTCGAGGAGGATCGTCCCGCCGCAGGCGAGCTCGATCTTGCCGGTCTTGCGCTCGGCGGCGCCGGTGAACGCCCCCTTCTCGTGCCCGAACAGCTCGGACTCCATCAGGTTCTCGGGGATCGCGCCGCAGTTGACGGCGACGAAGGGGCGGTCGGCCCTCCGGCCGGTCTCATGGATGAAGCGCGCGAGGAGCTCCTTCCCCGTGCCGCTTTCCCCGTGGATCAGGACGGAGATGTCGCTCGCCGCGATGTTGCGCGACAGGGCGAGGATCTTCTCCATACCCGGGTCCGCCGTGAGGATCCCGCGGGACGGCGCGGGACGCGCCATCACCGACTCGACGGCCTTCTTCAGGGAATCGAAGGAGAAGGGCTTCAGGAGGTAGTCCGTCGCCCCCTCCCGCATCGTCTCCACGGCGTTCTCCACGGTGCCGTACCCGGTGATGACGAGGACCGGCTGGGTGGCGGAGCGCCGGCGGATCTCCCGAAGCAGGGTCAGGCCGTCCATGCCGGGCATCTTCATGTCGGTCACGACGAGCGCGTAATTCGTCCGGGCGATGCGGCCGATCGCCTCCAGGCCGTTCTCGCACGCGTCCGCGCCGTGTCCGATCTTCCGGATCGCCTCTTTGAGGGCCGAGCGCATCTGGGGGTCGTCGTCGACGACGAGGATCGGCTTCACGCGGCGGGCTCCTCCCGAACGGTCGCGGGCGGGAAGTGGAGCTCGAAGACGCTGCCCGCGCCCAGCTCGCTGCGGACCCGGATGAACCCGCGGTGGGCCTCCATGATCCGCGAGGCGATCGCCAGGCCCAAGCCCGCCCCCTTGACCTTCGTGCTGAAGAACGGGTCGAAGATCCGCTCCAGGTTCTCCTCCCGGATCCCCTCGCCCTCGTCGGACACCTCGATGACCGCGCCGCCGCCCTCCCTGCGGACCGAGATCCCGATGCGCCCGCCGTCGCCCGTAGCCTGCACTGCGTTGAGCGCGACGTTCAGCAGGACCTGCTTGAGGAGCTCCGGGTCGCCGTCGAGGAACGGGTTCTCCGCGATGTCGCGGTCGATCGGGATCCCGCGCGACAAGGTCATCGGCTCCAGCAGGCGCAGCGCCTCCCCGACGACGGATGCCGAGTCGATCCTCGCGATCGACGGCTTCTGCTGCCGCGCGAAAAGAAGCATGTTGGTGAGGATGTTGTTCAGGCTCAAGATCCCGCTCGAGATCCCGCGGGATAGACGGGACGCCTCGCCGTCCCCGAGCTCGCTCTCGAGCATCGTCGCGTAGAGCTCGATGCTGCACAGGGGGCTGCGGATCTCGTGCACGATCTTGGCGGCCATCTCGCCCATCCGGATGAGCCGGCGGTTCCGCTCGGACTGGGATTCCAGCTCCTTCATCCGGGTGATGTCCTGGATCAGGAGCACGCAGCCCCGGACCGCGCCCTGGGGGTCCACGACGTCCGACCGGGACGCGAAGACGTCGAACCGCTTCCCGTTGGCCACGAGGACCGTGTCGCCCCCCTCGCTCACCAGGGAGAAGCCGAGCGACTCGAACGGGCGCCCGGCGGCATTCGCGGCGGAAGGGCCGATCATCTCGACCGCGGCCCGGTTCACCATCGCGACGTTCCCGTCCCCGTCGAGAACGATGAGCGCCTCGGCCATGCTCTGGAGGATGCACCGCAGGTTGTCCTTCGCGGTAGTGGCGTCCGCCAGGGCCGCCTTGAGCTGCGCGTTGCGCTCCTCGAGCTCGACCGTCAGGTAGCGGACCTTTTCCCGCAGCATGTCGTAGTACCGCTCGAGCAGCCCGGACGTGGCCGCGAACGAGGAGAACGCCTCGTTCAGGTCCCGGATCC
>CAZTFC010000063.1:0-10340 GCA_964612075.1 uncultured bacterium | reverse complement strand
GACGCCGCCTCGTCGATCAGGTCGATCGCCTTGTCCGGCAGGAACCGGTCGGAGATGTAGCGGTGGGACAGCGTCGCCGCGGCGATCAGGGCGGAGTCCTTGATGCGCACCGGCTTGTGGTGCGCCTCGTAGCGCTCTTTCAGCCCCCGCAGGATCGAGATGGTGTCCTCGACGGTGGGCTCGCCCACCGTCACGGGCTGGAACCGCCGCTCGAGCGCCGCGTCCTTCTCGACGTATTTCCGGTACTCGTCGATCGTGGTCGCCCCCACGCACCGCAGCTCCCCGCGGGCCAGGGCGGGCTTGAGCATGTTGGAGGCGTCGAGAGCCCCTTCCGCCTTGCCAGCGCCCACCAGGGTGTGGAGCTCGTCGATGAAGAGGATCACCTTGCCTTCCGCCGCCGTGATCTCCTTGAGAACGGCCTTGAGCCGGTCCTCGAACTCGCCGCGGTACTTCGCCCCGGCGATGAGGGCCCCCATGTCGAGGGCGAGGACCCGCTTGTCCTTCAAGCCTTCGGGGACGTCGCCCAGCGCCACCCGCTGCGCGAGCCCCTCCACGATGGCCGTCTTGCCGACGCCCGGCTCGCCGATGAGCACGGGGTTGTTCTTGGTGCGCCTCGACAGGACCTGGATCACGCGGCGGATCTCGTCGTCCCGCCCGATGACGGGGTCGAGCTTCTCGCGCCGCGCCGCGTCCGTCAGGTCGCGGCAATACTTGTCGAGCGCCTGGTACTTCGCCTCGGGGTTCTCGTCGGTGATCCGCTGGCTGCCCCGGACGGACGTCAGCGCGGAGAGGAGCGCCTCCCGGGTCGCGCCGGCCTTCCGCAGCAGCTCGCCGGCCTTCCCTCCCGCCTCCGACGCGAACGCAAGGAGGAAGTGCTCGGCGGAAATGTACTCGTCCTTGAACGCGTCCGCCTCTTCCTGGGCCTTGCGGAACAGCGGCTCCATGCGGGGAGACAGCCCCCGGGACACCGCCCCGCTGACCTTCGGAAGCTGCGCGAGGAGCCCTTCCGCCTCGGCGAGCAGTTTCTGCGCGGGCACGCCGGTCCGCGCGAGGAGCTCTCCCGCCACGCCCCCCTCCTGGCGGAGCAGGGCGGCGAACAGGTGCTCCCCCTCGACCTGCGAGTGCCCCCTTTCGGAAGCCGTCCGGACCGCGTCCTGGAGCGCTTCCTGCGATTTCACGGTGAGCTTGTCCATCGATATCATCGATATCCTCCGGTAAGGCGTTTATTTATAAGGGGGAAGTGCGGGGCGCCCGCGCGTTTCGGGCGCCCCGGGATCCGGTGCGGCTATTTCTGCGACAACGCGAGAATCAGGCGGATCTCCCCCCGTTCGACAAGGAAGCGGATCGTCTTGTCCCCCTTGTGCTTCTTCATCAGCTTCGCGAACTCCGCCACGTTCGGCACCGGCTGCCCGTTGACCTGGCGGATGATGTCGCCCTGCTGGAACCCGGCGTTGTCCGCAGGGGAGTTGTCCTCGACGGAGCTGACCAGCACGCCTTTCAGGTTCCCGACGTCGAGCTTGCGGGCGATGTCGGGGGTGATCTCCTGGACCGTCAGCCCTACCCCTTTCGTCGCCTCGGACTCGGCGCCGCGCGCGACCGCCTCGGCCTCCAATTCGCCGATGGTCACGGGGAACGACAGCTCCTTCCCCTCGCGGAAGACCTTCACGGTCACCTTCGTCCCCGGCTTCGTGGCCGCCACCATCGCCGGCAGCTCGTGCTCTTCCCGGACCTCCCTGCCGTCGTACGACGTGATCAGGTCGCCGGAGCGGATCCCCGCCTTCTCGGCCGGCCCGTCCTTGGTCACGTCGGCCACCAGCGCGCCCTGCTTCCCGCGCACCCCGAGGTTCTCGGCGAGGTCGGGGGTGAGCGGCTGGATGAAGACGCCGAGCTGCCCTCGGGTCACCTTCCCCTTCTCCTTGAGCTGGGAAAGGATCGACTTGGCGAGCTGGATCGGGGTGGCGAAGCCGATGCCCTGCCCCCCCTGGACGATCGCGGTGTTGATCCCGACGACCTCGCCCCTCAGGTTGAAGAGCGGCCCGCCCGAGTTCCCCGGGTTGATCGACGCGTCGGTCTGGATGAAGTCGTCGTACGGCCCGGAGCCGATGATCCGCCCCTTGGCGCTGACGATCCCCGCGGTCACCGTGTGGCCGAGGCCGAAGGGGTTCCCGATCGCGACGACCCACTCGCCCACCTCGACCTTCTCGCTGTTGCCCAGGTCGACGTGCGGAAGCTTTTTCTTCGCCTCGATCTTGATGAGGGCGATGTCGGTCTTCGGGTCGGTCCCGACGACCTTCGCCTTGAATTCATCCTTGTCGAGAAGCGTCACGGTCACCTCGTCGGCCTTCTCGACGACGTGGCTGTTCGTCATGATGTACCCGTCGTCCGAGACGATGAACCCCGACCCGAGCGACCGCCGCTTCTGCTCCCTCGGCATGTTCCCGAAGAAGTTGTTGAAGAACTCCTCGAACGGGTCCTGCCGCCCGAAGGGGGTGCGCATCCTCGGCCGGTTGAACTTCACCACCTGGGTGGTGGAGATGTTGACCACCGCCGGGGAGACGCCCTTGACGAGGGCGGGGATGTCGACGGGAAGCATCCGGACCCCCGCGCCGGGGTCCGCCGGGACCGCGGCCGCGGGAACCGCCGCCGGCTGCGCGACCGCCGCCTTCCCCTTCCCGCCCATGACGGCGTGCGTCAGGGGGGACAGGTCCAGCGCCGCGGAAAGGATCACCCCCACGGCGACCGCCGCCGCCAGCAATACGACGACCTTGCTCTTGCGAACCACTAGAAGCCTCCTCCCAGGTCGGGGATGGTCGCCTTCTGGACCGTGATGTACGCCATGCGGAGCTGGTAGAGACCTTCCCGCAGCACCCGGTCCTCGGCCTCCTCGAGGTTCCCCTTGGTCTTCTCCTGCAGGATCCCCAGGATGTCGATGATGTTCTGGGCCTCCTGCAGGTTGACGGCGGTGCGCTTGCCGTCCGGAAGCTGGAGCAGCCCTAGGTTGGCCATCACGCCCATCTGGAGCGACTCCACGAGATCGAGGAACTGGGGGGCCGGCCTTTCCGCGCCCTTCCCCGCGCCGCTTTTTTCTTCTTGGACACCCGCGGCCTGCCCGGGGTTCCCCGCCCCGGCGGCCGGCGGCGGCTCCTTCGGAGGAGCGGGAGCCGCCTCCGGCTCGTCCCCGCTCCTGCGGTCGATCACCTTGTACCCTTTTTCTTCCCTGTCGTTTGCCATCAGATGGTCACCCTCTGCGTTATTACGACCGGCTCGCCGTCGATCTCCTCGACGAAGAAGCGGTCGGATTCCTTCCAGTGGAGCGTAACGGGCATCTTCACCTTCTCGTCGATCCCCCGCTTGAGGAAGCGGGCGCCGTACTTCACGGAGAAGCCGGTGCGGGCCAGGGCGGACAGCGCGGCGTCCGACACCTCGAGCGTCTTGCCGTGGGCGGCCATCATCTTCCGGATCGAGTCCAGGTAGATGGAGGCGATGCTCCGCACCTCGTCGAACGACAGGGGGGCGAAGACGACGATGTCGTCGAGCCGGTTGATGAACTCCGGCGTGAACCGGTCCTCCGCCGCCTTCAGGACCGCCTTGCGGACCGGCTCGAAATCGCTCGAGCCCGCCCCGAACCCCATCGGCCGGCTGAGCCGGGAGAGCTCCTCCGACCCCAGGTTGCTCGTCATGATGATGATCGTGTCGGAGAAGTACACCTTCTTCCCGCGCCCGTCGGTGAGCCACCCCTCGTCGAAGACCTGGAGGAACAGGTTGTGGACGAAGGTGTCCGCCTTCTCGATCTCGTCGAGCAGGACCACGGTGTACGGGTTGTCCTTCACCTGGTTCGTGAGGATCCCGCCGCGCTCGGACCCGACGATCCCGCGGGGCATGCCGATCAGCTTGTCGACCGCCAGCGCGCCGTCGCGGTACTCGGACATGTCCACGCGGACCATCTGCCGCTCGTCGCCGAACAGGTATTCCGCGAGCGCCTTGGCCATCTCCGTCTTCCCGACCCCCGTGGGGCCGAGGAAGAGGAGCACCCCGTCCGGCCGGTAGATGTTCTCCTTCAGGGGGCCCTTGTTCATCCGGAGCGCCTTGGCGACGGCGGCGACGGCCTCCTTCTGGCCGACCAGCCGCCGGGAGATGTGCTCCTCGATGTCGCGGAACCGGTCGGTCACGTCCCGGCAGATCAGGTCCGGCGGGTTCTTCGTCTCGGACGAGATCACGTCGAGGACGTCCTTCGCGCCGACCGTCTTGTCCTCCCCGCCGCGGATCTCCACGCGGACGCACGCCGTGTCGAGCCAGTTGATCACCTTGTCGGGCAGCCGCAGCGACCGGGCGTACCGGTCCGACATGGAAAGGGCGAACTCGATCGCCTCGTCCAGGACGGTCACGCCGTAGTTCGCCTCCAGTCGGGGCTTGAGCCCCTGGAGGATCTCCCGGGTCTCGTCCTGCGTCGGCTCGCCGATCTTCACCACCCGAAACCGCCGCGCGAGCGCCTCGTCCTCCTGGACGATCTCCTTGTACTCGGTGCCCGTGGTGGCCCCGATGATCTGGACCTCGCCGCGGGCCAGCGCGGACTTGAAGATGTTCGCCGCGTCGGATGGAACTCCCATGGCCGAGCCCGCGCCCACCAGCGTGTGCGCCTCGTCGACGAACAGGATGATGTTCCTGCGCTCCTTGACCTCGGCGATCACCTTCTCGATCCGGTCCTCGAACATGCCGCGGAACACCGTCCCCGCGACCACCGTGTTCATCTGCAGGTTGACCACCTGGTGCCCCCGCAGCCGCTCCGGGACGCGGTGCGGCTCGTACTCGAGCCGCATCGCCAGCCCCTCGACCACGGCGGTCTTCCCGACGCCGGGGTCGCCGAGGATCATCACGGAATTGCACCGGTCCTTGTGGCACAGGTACTCGACGATCTGGTCGATCTCGGCGTCCCGGCCGATGATGGGGGGGATCTTCCCCTCCCGGGCGAGCAGGTTCAGGTTGACCGCGAAGGTCCGCAGGTTCGCCGGGAGCTCGTACCGCTTCTTGAACTCCTCCACCTTCTCCTCGCGGCTGCGAAGCTGCGCCGAGAACCGGGAAAGCGCGACCGCCGGGTCGACGCCGTAGCTCTTCAGGATCCGCGCCGGGATCGACTGGACCTCGTGGAAGATGCCGAGGAACAGGTCGGACGCGTCGATCTGCGTCCGCCGGTTCCGCTGGGCGGTCTCCCACGCCACGCGGAAGACCTGCTTCGTGGCGGGCGGCACCTTCAGCCCGACCCCCAGGTACTGGCGGGAGATGTTGAGGTGCTCGTTGACCGAGTACTGGACCGCCTCGACGTTGAGCCCGATGGACCCCATGAGCTCGCGGAACAGCGCCTTCTCCTCCTCGGCGAACGCGATGAACAGGTGCTCCAGCCCGAGGTAATAGTGGTGCCGGCGCTGCGACTCCTCGATCGCGGCGTTCAGGACGCGGTGGCCGGACTCGGAAAGCTTTTCCCGGTAGAACGATATCTCCATCATGACCTGGCGAGCCCTCTCATCGCGAGCAGCCGCGCGATCCGCTCCTCGACCGGCGGGTGGGTGCTGAACAGGCTCATCAGGCCGCCGCCGGTCAGCGGGCTGAGG
The DNA here is from genome assembly GCA_964612075.1 of uncultured bacterium. Classification (GTDB taxonomy): domain Bacteria; phylum Desulfobacterota; class Deferrimicrobia; order Deferrimicrobiales; family Deferrimicrobiaceae; genus UBA2219. Next base: position 4,734 of record CAZTFC010000063.1, on the reverse strand, counting down.
ATGAACATGTGCGCCGTGGCCGGGGAGGCGTGCATCGGAAGCCGCTGCGCCCAGCCGGAGATCTTGCCGAGGGCGCCGGCCAGCGCCTCGGGCCTGCCGCAGAAGCGCGCGCCCGTCTCGTCGGCCAGGTATTCCCGCGACCGGGAGATCGCCATCTGGACGAGCATCGCCCCGAGGGGGGCCACGATCGCCATGGCGAGCAGCCCGAACGCGCCCCCGCCGCCTTCGCGGTCGTCGCTGCGTCCCCCCCCGAAGATGGCGGCGAATTTCGCCATGTTGGCCAGCATCATGATCGCGCCCGCCAGGGTGGCCGCCACCGTCTGGATGAGGATGTCCCGGTTCTTCACGTGCGCCATCTCATGGGCGAGGACCCCCTCGAGCTCCTCGGGGGAGAGGATCCGCAGGATCCCCTCCGTGACGGCCACGGCGGCGTGCTGCGGGTCGCGGCCGGTGGCGAAGGCGTTGGGCGATTCCTGCGCCATTATGTAGACCTTCGGCATGGGGGTGCCGGCGGCCAGGGAGAGCCTGCGCACCATCGCGTGGAGCTGCGGCGCGTCGGCCTCCGTCACCTCCCGGGCCCCATACATCCGAAGGACGATCTTGTCGGAAAACCAGTAGGATCCGACGTTCATCACCACGGCGAGCCCGAAGGCGAAGAGCATGCCGGACTGCCCGCCGATCGCCTTCCCCACGAGCACGAACAGGACCGTCAGGGCCGCGAGCAGGAAGGTCGTCTTCACGGTGTTGCTCATCTTCTTTCTCCTCCGTCATCCCTTGCGATAATCATTCCATTATATACTCATCGGTCCCACTGCCCCCGAAGATCGGGGTCCTCGTACTGCGCGAGCCGGTCCACGAGCTTCAGGAACTCCTCCGAAGGCGACTTCGGCACCGCCACGTGCAGGATGACGAACTGGTCTCCCCGCTCCACCGTCCCCGGGGTCGGGACCCCCTTCCCTTTGAGCCGCAGCTTCCGGCCGCTGGAGGAACCCGGGGGGACGGTCACCATGACCGGCCCGTCCACGGTCGGCACCTGGATCTTGGCGCCCTTCACGGCCTCGGAGTAACGGATCGGTACGTCGAGGTATATGTCGTTCCCCTCCCGGCGGAAGTACGGGTGCGACAGCATGTGCAGCACGACGATCAGGTCGCTAGCCCCTCCCCGGGACGCCCGCTCCTCCCCCTTGGAGGGGACCCGGATCGTCGCGCCGTCCCGCGCGCCGGCGGGGATCTTGATCTTCACCCGCTCCTCCGTCTCCGTCACGCCGTGTCCGAAGCACACCGGGCACCCCCGTCGCCCCGCCCTGCCGGTGCCACCGCACTCCGCGCAGGTCTTCGGCCTGCGGTACCGGATCTCCCGGACGCCGCCGCGGACCATGTCGAGGAAATCCACGGAAACCTCGACGCGGACGTCCTCGCCCCGGCCCGGCGGGGTGAAACCCGTCCCCTCGTTCCGGAGGAACTGCCCCAGGATGTCCTCGAAATCGAACGTCCCGTTCCGGAAGCCGCCCGTCGCGCGCCCGCCGCCCCGGAACGTCTCCCCGCCCCATCCGCCGCCGAAGGGGCCGCCCGTGAAGGCGCCCCGCCGGACCGCGTCGTATTCCTCCCGCTTCTTCTTGTCGCTCAGGACCTCGTTGGCCTCGTTGACCTCCTTGAAGCGCGCCTCGGCCGCCTTGTCCCCGGGGTTGACATCGGGGTGATGCTTCTTCGCCATCCTGCGGAACGCCTTGCGGATCTCCTCCGCGGTGGCGCTCTCCGGGACTCCCAGGATCTCGTAGTAGTTCTTCTTCGGGTCCATCTCTCTCCCGGCCGTCCGTGCGGCGCGGGCGCCCCGGGGCCGTTTTCCCCCGGGACGCCCGCAGCCCGCGTTCCCTTCCTACTTCACGGAGACGCTGATCTGCTTCTTCTTCGCCTGCTCCTTCTTCGGCAGGACGAGCTCCAGGACCCCGTTCTTCAGGGTCGCGGAGATCTTTTCCTGGTCCACGGTCGCCGGCAGGGAGAACGCCCGCTGGAACGTGCCGTAGGCCCGCTCGATCCGGTGGTAGTTCTCCTCCTTGACCTCTTTTTCGACCTTGCGCTCGCCTTTCAGGGTGAGCAGGCCGTCCTTGATCTCGATCCCGATCTGCTCCTTCGTCAGTCCCGGCACCTCGGCCTTGACCACGACCGCGTCGTTGTTCTCGTAGATGTCGACCGCGGGGGTCCACATCCCGGTCCCCAGCCCTTCCTCGCGCCCGCGCGAGCGGGAGAGGGTGTCCTCGAAGAGCTGGTTCATCTTCTCCTGGATGGAGGAGATGTCGCGCATCGGGTCCCACCAGCGAACGATCGCCATGGTTCTCCCCTCCTTATTCAGTTGATGCCGACCTGGATCTGCTTCGGTTTCGCCTGCTCCCGCTTGCCGATCCGGATCTCGAGTATTCCGTCCTTCAGCTCCGCGCGGACCTTGTCGGGGTCCACCGTGTCGGGAAGCGCGAAGGAGCGGTGGAAGGTCCCGTAGACGCGCTCCACCCGGTGATAGCTTTCCTCCTTCACGTCCTTCTCGATCTTCCGCTCGCCGCGCAGGTGCAGGGTCCCGTCGTCCACCTCGACGTTGACTTGGTCCTTCGTCATGCCGGGGACTTCCACCTGGAGCACGATCTCCGTCCCCGTCTCGTAGATATCGACCGAGGGATACCAGTTCCCGGCCGCGGGCTGCTCGGCCTGGCCCATGGGGTACCCAATCGTTTCCCACCAGCGAACGATCGTCATGTCTTCTCTCCTTTCGCCGCCCGCATCGGCGGCCCGCTTTATGTTGTGCCGGCTACTTCTTCGCCGGGTCTTCGTACTCCGCGTCGACCACGTCGCCTTCGGGAGCCTTCTCCTGCTCCGCCCCGCCGCCGGGGGCCTGCCCCGTCGCCGTGGCCGCCTGCTTGTACATGTGCTCCGCGAGGGCGTGGGACTCGCGGATCAGCTTGTCCGCCGCGCCCTTCAGCACGCTCTCGTCCTCGGACTTGAGCGCCTCCCTCGCTTCCGCGAGGGCGGAGTCGACCTTCGACGCCACGTCGGCCGGGACCTTCTCCCGGTTCTCCTTGAGCGTCTTCTCCGTGTTGTAGACGAGGGAGTCGAGGTGGTTGCGCGCCTCGACGGCCGCCTTGTGCTTGCGGTCCTCCGCCGCGTGCGCCTCGGCCTCCTTGACCATCTTGTCGATGTCCTTCTTGTCGAGCCCGGTGGACGCGGTGATCGTGATCTTCTGCTCCTTCCCCGTGCCCTTGTCCCTGGCGTTGACGTGGAGGATGCCGTTGGCGTCGATGTCGAAGGTCACCTCGATCTGCGGGATGCCGCGGGGAGCCGGCGGGATCCCGTCGAGGTGGAAGCGGCCCAGCGTGCGGTTGTCCGCCGCCATCTCCCGCTCCCCCTGCAGGACGTGGATCTCGACGCTCGGCTGGCTGTCCGCCGCCGTGGTGAAGACCTCGCTCTTGCGCATCGGGATCGTGGAGTTGCGCTCGATCAGCTTCGTCATCACGCCGCCCAGCGTCTCGATCCCCAGCGACAGCGGGGTCACGTCGAGCAGCAGCAGGTCCTTGACCTCGCCGCCCAGCACGCCGGCCTGCACCGCCGCGCCCGCCGCGACCACTTCGTCGGGGTTGACTCCCTGGTGCGGGTCCCTCCCGAAGAACTTCTTGACCATCTCGACGACCTTCGGGATGCGCGTGGAACCGCCGACGAGGACCACCTCGTCGATGTCGCCGACGGCGATGCCCGCGTCGCGGACCGCCATCTCGCAGGGCTTGAGCGTCCGGTCGAGGATGTCCTGGACCATCTGCTCGAACTTCGAGCGCGACAGCTTCATCTGCAGGTGCTTGGGCCCCGAGGCGTCCGCCGTGATGAACGGCAGGCTGATCTCGGTCTCCATCGTCGAGGAGAGCTCGATCTTCGCCTTCTCGGCGGCTTCTTTAAGCCGCTGCAGCGCGGTGCGGTCCTTGGAGAGGTCGATCCCCTGGTCCTTCCGGAACTCGTCGATGATCCACTCGATGAGGCGCTGGTCGAGGTTGTCGCCGCCCAGGTGGGTATCGCCGTTGGTCGACTTGACCTCCACCACGTTGTCCCCCACCTCGAGGATGGAGATGTCGAAGGTGCCGCCGCCGAAGTCGAACACCGCGATCTGCTCGTTCTTCTTCCGGTCGAGCCCGTACGCCAGCGCCGCCGCGGTGGGCTCGTTGATGATCCGCAGCACCTCGAGGCCGGCGATCGTCCCGGCGTCCTTGGTCGCCTGCCGCTGGGAGTCGTTGAAGTACGCCGGCACCGTGATGACCGCCTGCTTGACCTCCTCGCCGAGGTAGGTCTCGGCCGCCTTCTTGAGCTTGCCGAGGATCAGCGCGGAGATCTGCTGCGGGGTGTACTCCTTGCCGCCGGCGGAAACGCGCGCGTCCTGGTTCGGCCCCGAGACGACCTTGTAGGGCACGAGCTTGGTCTCCTGCCCCACCTCGTCGTACCGACGCCCCATGAACCGCTTGATGGAGAACACGGTGTTCTCCGGGTTCAGCACCGCCTGCCGCTTCGCGACCTGGCCCACCAGGATCTGTCCGTCCTTGGCGAACCCCACGACGGACGGCGTGAGGCGGCTCCCTTCCTCGTTGATGAGGACCTTGGGCTCGCTCCCCTCCATCACGGACACCACGGAGTTCGTCGTTCCCAGGTCGATCCCGATGATCTTGGCCATTGTCTTCGTTTCCTCCCCGTTTATATGGTCTTCAGCAA
>CAZTFC010000062.1:0-10735 GCA_964612075.1 uncultured bacterium | reverse complement strand
GGTGTAGAAAAGGCCGTAGACGCGCGAGCGGCGCTCCGGCTCCACCAGCTCGGGGACGGTGCCGTAGAGCACGGAAGAGGTGCCGTTGAGCGCGACCCCGAGGACGGGCAGCAGGAACAGCGAGGGCGTCGCGGGGAGGGCCAGGAGGAAGAGGATTCCCAGGCCCGTCGCGGCCTCGGTGACGAGGACCGTCCGGATGACGCCGACCCGCTCGGAGAGGAGCCCGCAGAGGAACTTCCCCGCGGCCCCGCCCGCGAAAGTTACTCCCAGCGCCAGCCCCATCAGCTCCATCCGCGCGCCCTTGTCGAGCAGGAGGAACGGCAGGTAGGTGAAAAAGACGGTCCGGGACCCGTTGTCGATGCCGTGGATCGCCGATAGCAGGGTGAATCCCCTGGCGTTCCGGATTCCCCAACCGCCCTCCGGACGCCCGGGGAACGGGTTCCCGCCGGCGGCCGGGGAGACTCCCGCGGCTTTCGGCAGGAGGAAGAGGACGCACGCCGCCGCGGCCAGCATGGTCGTTCCGATGCCTTGCGCCGCCCAGCGCCAGCCGACCCACGAGGCGACGAGGGCGCCGGCGGCCGGCCAGGTGACCTTCCCCAGGTCCCCCGAGAAGTTGTAGGTGCCGATGGCCACGCGGCGGCGCCCTTCCTCGTACGCCCGGGAGACCAGGGAGGACGACAGCGGGTGCTGCGTGCCGGACCCCAGGCCGGCGATCACCAGGCACCCCAGAAGCGGGACGAAGCCCGCGGCGGCGCCGACGCAGGAGAAGCCGACGGCCGTGAGGAACGTCCCGGCGGCCAGGACGCGCGGTTCCCCGAGGCGCTCCGCCAGGAACCCCGCCGGCACCTGGAACAGCGCGAGCGCGCCCGAGTAGGCGGAGCGCAGCAGGCCGACCTGCGCGAAGGAGAGGGAGAACGCCTTCGCCCAGAGAGGAAAGAGGATGTACAGGAGGTCGGAGCACCCGTCGTGCATGAAGTGGGCGAAGCAGCTTGCGGCGAGCGTGGCGCGCGGGCGTCTCGGAGTCATGACGGCGGATTCTTTCAGCCGCCGCACCGTCTGTCAATAGCGGTCCGGCGGAAAGAACACGTGAATTTTTCCTTCGGCATATCCGATAGATCGGTAGTCTCTTCCGGCGTGAATCCGTGCCCGAAGGTGTGATCCGAATGACGAAGGAAAGAGAAAAGTCCGCCTCCAGGACCGAAACGCTCGAGAGGAAGTTCATCGTCACGTTTTTCGCGATGTACCTCGTTCCCCTGCTGGCCGCCGCATATCTCATCGAGGAGAGCGCCTCCGGCTCGTTCCGGAGCCCCGCCCAGATCGTCCTGTTCGCCTTCTCGGTCATCCTGCTCGGAACGGCGGGATTCCTCGCCATCCGGTCGGTCACCCGGACCCTGCTGCAGGCCATGCGGGACGCCGAGGCGGTCGCCAACGGGGACATCTCGCGGCGGCTGAGCCCGGAGGGGACTTCGGAGATCAACCAGCTGGCGAACCATTTCAACCGCGTCATCGTCCGGCTGCAGCAGACCGTCGAGAGCCTCAAGGCGTCCCGCAAACTGACGAACGACCTGCTGACCCAGGTGTGCACCACCGGTCGCGCCCCCGGCGACATGACGGCCGTGTTCGAGTCCTGCCTGAAGACCCTCCTTTCCATCACCGGCTTGCCGGCGGGCGCCATGTTCATCGTGTCCCCGGACGGGGAGACGATGAGGGCAAGGGTCGCGGCCGGTCTGCCCGGGGTCGTGGAGGGCACCGTGATCCCCGTCGGGCGGGGCGTCGCCGGGCGGGTCGTGTCCACAGGAGTGGCGGAGTTCGTAACGGAATCGACGCCCGGAGAAGCCGCAGAGAGGAACGCGTTCGAAAGAAACCTTTGCTTCTCGCTTCACGTGCCCATGTCCGCGGCGGGCAGGACCCGGGGGGTCATCGTCATCGGATCGCCGGAGGGGGGGATGGAAGTATCGGACGACGATCTTCAGGCGATCCGCGGTCTCGCCAACCAGGTCGCGGTCGCGCTGGAAAACGCCGAGCTGAAGCGCAAGGAGGAGAAGACCTACGTCGAGACGGTCGCCGCGCTGGCCGCGGCCGTCGAGGCCAGGGACATGTACACCCGGGGCCACTCCAGAAGGGTCACGGAGTTTTCCGTCGCGATCGCACGGGGGATGGGCAAGCCCGCCTGGTTCGTGAAGGACCTCGAATCGGCGGCGCTCCTCCACGACATCGGCAAGATCGGGTTCACCGACGATATCCTCCGGAACACGGGCCCCATCCCCCCGGAGGGCGTGCCGATGATCCGGAACCATCCCGTCATGGGGGAGAACATCCTGAAGCCGGTGGGGTCGCTGACCCGGCTCTGCTCCATCGTCCGCCATCACCATGAAAAGTTCGACGGGACCGGATACCCCGACGGCCTGAAAGGGGAGGAGATCCCGCTGGCCGCGCGCATGATCGCGGTCGCCGACAGCTTCGACGCGATGATCTCGGGGCGTCACTACATGCCGAACCGCAGGGGCGAGGACGCCCTCGCCGAGCTGGTCCGCTGCAGCGGGTCCCAGTTCGATCCGGATTGCGTGGAGATTTTCCTGGACCATATGAGAAACCGCCCCGAAGCGGCGGGCGCCGCCCTCAACTGACCTCCGGCCGCCGCCGGTTGCGGGCCGCGGGCCGCCGCGCGTCAGTCCCCGTAGACGATGACGGTCTCCCTCGTATATAGCCCGTACAGGATCTGGAAGAATTCCTCGTCCAGGTGGTTCATCGTGGAGATGCCGCCGTCCCTCGCCGCCGCGGAAATGCCCGCGTCCCCCCAGGAAACCAGCCAGAGCACCGTGTGCCTCGAGGCCCGGCCTTCCCTCGCCCCAAGGGTCGTGTTGTCCAGATGGACGTCCAGGGAGCCCTTGTAGTCGGCGTAGAGCTTCACGCAGCCCGCCGAAAGGAGCGCGGCCAGGAGCGGCACGGCGATCGCCCTTCCGATGCGCACGCGGATCTCCCGGATCATTTCCCCCCGCCGGCGTCGGCCGGCGGGGGCGCAGCGACGGGCACCGCCGCCGTTCCGTAGACGCGTACCGTGTGGCGCTTCCAGATCCCCAGGACGTAGCTTCTCGTCTCCAGGTCGGCGAAATGGATCGTTTCGATGCCCCCTTTCCTGGCGATCTCCCCGATGGCCTTGTCGTCCCACTGGATCGAGACGTAGCGGAACTCGATCTCCTTCATGTTCCCGCTGGCGGCGGCCGTCCGGACGACCGTTGCCGGTTCCCTGTGGCGGGACAGGGGATGGACCGTGTGGGTGTACAGCAGCCCGACGCCCCGGAAGGAATAAACGGTCCCCAGGCTGCCGCACCCGGAGAGGAGCAGGACCGGCCACACGGCGAGGGCGAAGAGGCGGCGTCTATGCAAGCGGGGAACCCCGGTCAATCGCCGTAGACGATGGTGGTCTCTTTCGTGTACAGGCCGAAGAGGACGTTCCGGATCTGCACGTCCATGTGGTTGATCGTCGTCAGTCCGCCGTTTCTCGCCGCCGCGGCCGCCCCGGCGTCCCCCCAGGAGACGAGCCAGAGCACCGAGTATGCGGAGGCGCGCCCCTCTTTATTCCCCACGCCGGTCCGGTTCATGTCGGTGGTCAAGGGGGCCGTCACGTTCGAATAAAGGCACCCCGCCAGGAGAAACGCCGCGGCAACGGCGGCGGGCAGAGCCTTCGACGCGCACTTTCTCGCCTTCATCGCCCGATCCTTTCCGCAAGGAGGCCGACCAGCCCTTTCGCCGCGGAAAGGTCTTCGAACCGGACGGCGCCGACGAGGAAGCGGCCGGTCCTGGCGACGTGCACGTTCCCGTAAAGCGGGTCCTTCGCCGCCAGCGATTCCCGCCCAGGGGCCCCTTCCGCCCGGACGTCCGCCCCCGAGGATTTCAGGTAGGCGCGGTACCGGTCGAAGGCCGAGCCCGCGGCGTCGGCGGTATCCTCCGGGACCAGGAAAAGCTGCATCGTCGCCCCGCCCGAAATCGCGTCGGCCAGCAGCCCCCGGCGGAAGAAGTCGTAGCCGAGGAGGCTGCGGGCGATGTAGCGCTCGCTTCCCGGCACGACGGCGGGGATCGCGAACGCCTCGAGCTCCTTCGGCCGGCCGGCGTCTCCCGGCAGGAGCCGCGAGACCGCCCGGGCGCAGGCCAGGAACACCTCCTCCCCCAGGCTCGACGTCCCGGTCGCCTGCAGCCGCACGAAATACCGGCCCTGGTGGAACAGGAGCTGGGAAGGGGAGAGCGTGCCCCCGCCGCCGATCGGGACGACGGGATTCTCCGCGCGCCGGTAGCCGGCGTAGATGCCGAAGGCGTCGAGCGGAGACCCCATCCGGTAGACGTCGGCGTCGACGGCGACCTTGGGGTCGCGCCGGCTCGCGTACCGGGCGGAGGCGAGGAGGTCGAACCCGTAGGGGAAATACGCTTCCGCCTCTCCGTCGATCCGGTCGAAGAGGTTCTCCCGGTTGTAGTGCTCCACCTTCCCGTCGAGCACCCACCCCTCGGCGCAGGCGGGCGCGGGCAGGGCGGGGGGCGCGGCGGCGCCGGGGGCGTCGGCCGGCGCGAACGCCAGCCACGCGGCTGCGAACAGGATCGTTCGGGAGACGCCCGGGGTCACGCCAGGACCTTCGCGGCGCGCTTCATCTTCGCCGGGATGTCGAGCCCGCGGCCGCACGCGGCGGTGCAGACCGCGCAGTCGAGGCAGGCGGAGGCGGAGACGCCGTCGGGGATGGCGCGATAGACGGACCGCGCGAGCCCGCGGTCCCGGTACCCGTCCGCGTACATGAGGCAGCGGTTGATCGTGCTGATCTCGACGCCCTTCGGGCAGGCGCCCTCGCACTCCCCGCACAGATGGCAGTAGTAGGGCCGGATGGCGGCCCCATAGCGCCGGAGGGCCCGCTCGTCCGCCTCCCGGAACGGCATCCCCATGACGGCGACGTCCTCTTTAAGCTCGGACATGTCCCTCATGCCGGGGATCGCGGCGGCGACGTCCGGGTTGCGGAGGACCCACTTCAAAGCCGCCTGGTGGGCACTCACGGTTCCCGTCGCCTCCGTCGCGTATCCGCCGGCCTGCGTCTTCATCGCGACGATCCCGATGCCCGCGCGGGCGGCCCTGCCGATCGCCTCGGAGATGTCCCTGCCGCTCGTGAAGTTGTAGGCCACGAGCGCCACGTCGAAGAAGCGGTCGCGGTCCTCCACGAGGGCGTCGAGAACTTCCGTCTGTCCGCTGTGCGTGGTCACGCCGAAAAAGCGCACCTTGCCCTGTTCTTTCAGCCTCGCCAGCGCTTCCCGCGTCTCCGGGTCGTAGACCCGCTTCCTGTTCTTGAGGCTGTGGAGCTGGAGGACATCGATGTGATCGGTGCCGAGGCTTTTCAGGCTCGTCTCGACGTCGCGGAAGATGTCCTCCTTCGACCTCGAGGGCGTCTTCGTCGCCACGAACACCTTGTCCCGCACCCCTTTCAGCGCCTTTCCGACGATCTCCTCGTTCCTGCCGCCCATATATCCGCGGGCGGTGTCCACGTAGTTGACGCCGTGGTCGAAGGCGAGCCGGAGGACCTCCGGCTCGGGCGTCAGCATGGCGCCGAAGCTCACCACCGTGATTTTCATCCCCGTGCGGCCGAGGGGCCGGTAAACGGGCGCGGGGAAGGCGAAGGGCGCCGATGCGGCGAGACGCCCCAGGGTGCCGCCGAGGGCGCTTCCCCCGACGAGGGCCGACGTGGTGCCCAGCAGGCCGGCCTTCAGGAACTGTCTCCGGTTCATTCCCATGGCGTCCTCCTTCTCTGACGGCGAGGAATATCCTTAATTGTAATGTTTATCGATCGGGTTTTCGCAAAAGAACCGCGGCGCGGACCTCCTCGACGGTCGGGATCGCGGTCCGCCCCCCCATGCCCCGGCAGGACAGCCCCGCGGCGGCGTTGGCGAAGGCCAGGATATCCCGGAAGGAGAGCCCTTCGAGGAGGGCTTGCAGGAAGCCGGCGTGGAAGATGTCCCCGGCGCCCGTGGTGTCGACCGCCCGAACGGAGAGGGAGGGGGAGAGGAGCTCCTCCCGTCCGTCGGTCCCGAACGCCCCGCGCGGGCCGAGGGTCACGGTCGATGTGGCGGGCTTGTAACGCCGCAGGATCTCCCGCGCGCCTTCCTCCGGGGAAGCCCCGGGGAAGAGCAGCCCCGGGAAGTGGCCCGCGGCCACGATGTGGTCGCAGAGAGGCAGCAGCTCCTCCGTCCCCTCCTGCATCTTTTCCGCGTCGAGGACGACGGGGACGCCCGCCGCCCGGGCGGCCCCCGCCGCGGCGATCGCCGCGGGGACGTCGTGTCCGTCGAGAAGCAGCGCCCGCGCCCGGCGGATGTCGTCATACGGAAGATCTTCGGGCGACACCCGGATCTTCGGGTCGCGGTCCCAGAGGATGGTCCGCTCCCCCGTGCCCTCCTCCACGAGGATGACGGCGAACTGGGACGAGGCTCCGGGCACGGCCCGGACGTGGGAGAGGTCGATCCCCTCGAGCGACAGGAGCCGGGTCGAGAGGCGGCCGTGGTCGTCGTCCCCCACGTTCCCGACGTACTTGCACCGGCGCCCCCAGCGGGAAAGCGCGACGAGGGCCGTGGCCACCTGTCCGCCGCCCTCCCGGGCGAAGGAGGACATCCGCAGCTTCTCGCCCCGCGCGGGGAACCCCGGCAGCCCCACGAGGTAGTCGATCGCGTTGAGCCCCACTCCGACGACGTCGAACACCGGCTTCCTCAGGGTTTGAATTTTTTCCCGACGCTCCACGCGTCGGCCACGCGCTCCCCCAGATTCCGGTATCCCTTGTCCGGGAAGGTGAACAGGAGCGGGGCGATGCGCGCCCAGTCCGGGGCGCCGTCCTTGAGGGCTTCCTCGTCCACGTAGACGTTCGTCACTTCGCCGAAGTAGACCGTGTCCTTCGGGAATTCCACCGTCTTGACGAGCCTGCACTCGGCGGTCAGCCGGCAGGCCTTGATCATCGGCGCGTATTCGAGCCTTCCGGAGAACGTCTCGAACACGTCGCCCTTGTCCGTCCGCGACCCGGAATGGAGCCCGCACCAGTCGGTCGCCTCTACGAGATCGGCGCCCGGAAGGTTGACGCTGAACGTCCCGTTCGTCGATATCCCCCGGCAGGTGTGGTGGGAGGGGCTCAGTCCGCAGGCGACGACGGCCGGCTCGTAATTCACGATGCCGACGAACGCCGCGGGCATGAAGTTGGGGATTTCGTCCACCATGGTCCCGATCAGCGCGACGGGCATGGGCAATACGAAGGGGCCGGGGTCCAGCCGGAGCTTCTTCATGGGGCGCCTCCCGCGCAGCGGTTTCCCTCGGGCTTTCGGTCAGAGTACCATAGGGCAGGGAACGCCGGATCGCGCTTCCGGAGACGGCCATCGCGAGGTGCCCCTTGAACGTTCTGCTGGTTTCCGCGAACAGGGAGACGATGAACCTGCTTCCGCTGCCGCTGGGGGCCGCGTGCGTCGCGGCCGCGGCGCGCAAGGCCGGGCACGACGTGGCGCTGGTCGACCTCATGTTCGAGGAAGACGCCGGATCGGCGATTTGGGAGCGGATCCGGGCCCTTCGTCCCGACGTCGTCGGGATCTCGGTGCGGAACATCGACGACCAGAACATGGAGCGCCCGAAATTCCTCCTCGACGCGATCCGGGAGGTCGTGGCGGACTGCCGCAGGATCTGCCGCGCCCCCATCGTGCTCGGGGGGGCGGGGTACACGATCTTCCCGGAGGGCGTCCTGCGGCACCTCGGGGCGGACATCGGGATCCGGGGGGAGGGGGAGGAGGCGTTTCCCCTGCTGCTGGAGCGGATCGCCCGCGGCGGGCCGGTCGCGGACGTGCCCGGCGTCTGCCTTCCGGGCATGCCTTCCGCGACCCCGGTGTTCCAGAGGAACCTGGACGACCTCCCGCTGCCGGACCCCGGTCTCTGGATCCCCCCCGGGATCGATGCCCGGAACCTCTGGGTGCCGGTGCAGACCCGGCGCGGCTGCCCCATGGACTGCACCTATTGCCCGAACGCCGTGATCGAGGGGAGGGCGCCCCGGAGACGGTCGCCGGAGCGGGTCGTGGAGTGGCTCCGAACCATGAGCGAAGCCGGGTGCCGCAACTTCAACTTCGTGGACAACACCTTCAACCTGCCGCCGTCCTACGCGAAGGCATTGTGCCGCGCGATCCTCCGGGCGGGGCTGGATATCCGGATGTGGTGCATCGTCTACCCGAAGTGGGTCGACGCGGAGCTCGCGGGGCTGATGGCGGCCGCCGGCTGCCGCCAGGCCAGCCTCGGCTTCGAGAGCGGCTCCGACCGGATGCTGCGCTCTTTCAACAAGCGGTTTTGCGCGGAGGACGTGAGGGCGGTTTCGAAACTTCTCGGGGACGCCGGGATCGAGCGGACGGGTTTCCTTCTGCTCGGGGGGCCCGGAGAAACGAAGGAATCCGTCGAGGAAAGCCTTTCCTTCGTGGATACGCTCGGCCTCGAGGCGCTGAAGGTCACCTGCGGGATCCGGCTGTACCCGGGGACGCCGCTGGCGCGGACCGCGTTGGAAGAAGGCGTCATCCGGCCGGGGGACGACCTGCTCGCGCCGCGCTTTTACATGGCGGAGGGATTGCGGGAGTGGCTGCCGGAGCGGATCGCGGCGTACGCTTCTTCACGGAAGTGGGTGGTCTGAGCCGGAAGGCGCCCGGCCGCCTCACTCGATCCGCTTCGCTTCCAGCGCTCCCGGTTCGCGGATCCACCCGCATCACAGCCAAGAAAACCGCCCGGACCCTCCCGCGGATTTTGTAAAATTGTGTTTGATCACAAAAGGGGAGGAAACCAATGGGGATCCTGGATGGCAGGAAAGGTCTGATCCTCGGCGTGGCCAACGACAAATCGATCGCGTGGGGGGTGGCGAAGGCCTGTCACCGCGAGGGGGCCGGGCTCGGGTTCAATTACATCGGGGAGGCGCTGATGAAGCGCGTTCGTCCCCTGGCGGAATCGATCGGGTCGGATTTCGTCGAGCCGCTCGATGTCGGCGACGACGCCCAGCTGGACGATTTCTTCGCCAAGGTCGAGGCCCGGTGGGGACGGCTCGACTTCCTCGTGCACTCCATCGCCTTCGCAGGCAGGGATTCCCTGAAAGGGGATTTCCGGGACATCTCGCGCACCGATTTCCTTCTCGCGCTCGACATCTCCGCCTATTCCTTCATCGCCTGCGCTCGGAGGGCGTCCCGGTTGATGGGGCCGGGCGCCTCCATGGTGACGATGACGTACCTCGGGGCGGTGCGCGCCATCCCGAACTACAACGTGATGGGCGTCGCCAAGGCGGCCCTCGAGGCGTCGACCCGGTACCTGGCGTTCGATCTCGGCAGGAACGGGATCCGCGTAAACGCGATCTCCGCCGGCCCGATCCGCACGCTGGCCGCCTCCGGCGTGTCCGATTTCCGGCGGCTGATGGAGAAGAACGCCCGCGGGGCGATGCTCCGCAGGAACGTGACCCAGGAGGAGGTCGGCAACGCCGCCGCCTACCTCCTTTCGGAGTGGTCTTCCGGCGTCACCGGCGAAGTCCATTACGTCGACGCCGGGTTCAACATCGGCGCGGGCGACCCGGGCGTCGACGACGCCCCCTCCGGCCGCGGCTGACCTTTCCGGGGGGCCGGCCGCGCCGCCGGCCCCCGACTTTCTTCGCGAAACGCCCATCCGTTCGCCGGGCCGCGCCATCTCAATCGTATGGGTCCCGATGGGCGGGACATGGAGGGGCAGCGAAAGGAGGTGTGCGATGGGCGAAGAACGGAATGAGAAAAACATCTGCGCCTGCGAGGCGCGGAACAATAATCCGGGGATGCTTCTCCCGGTCGTCGCGCTGATTTCGGCTTTCCTGCTGATCGTCGCGCTGCCGGTCTTCACGGCCGACGCGCCGGAAGGCCGCAACGGGGCGAAGACGGTCCCCGGCCAGATGAAATCCATGGGGAACGGCACGATCTGGTCGTGGGTGGAATACGGTCCCGGAGGGACGCCGGCCGCGATCGGGGTGACCTTCACCGAGACGGCCCTGTCCGGCCTGCCGGAAACGACGCCGCCCGGCGGCCATTCCATCGACTACGAACTGGAGCTCCCGAAGCGCGCCGGGGTCGCTCCGTACAACCACGTCGTGGTGAACTGGAACCCCGCGGGGCACGTCCCGCCGGGGGTGTACGACGTCCCCCACTTCGATTTCCATTTCTACATGATCACCCCGGAGGAAAGGGGCCGGATCACCGTGAAGAAGGAGGACATGGCCCGGCATGCGAGGAAGCCGCCCGCGAAGTTCATCCCGGCGGGCTACATCCTGCCGGACGGGACCCAGGAGCCCCGCATGGGGTCGCACTGGATCGATCCCGACGGGCCGGAGTTCCATAACCAGCCCTTCCGGAAGACGTTCATATACGGCTCCTACGACGGGCACGTGACGTTTTACGAGCCGATGATCTCGCTGGCCTACCTGCGGGAACACCGGGGGAACGCCGCCGAGCCCATCAAGCTCCCGGCGTCTTTTGAAAAGCCCGGGCACTATCCGGTCGCATACGCAGTGAAACACGATGCCGTTCGCAAGGAATACACCGTTTCGCTGGAGGGATTGACGAAAAGGTGACCGCTTCGCGGGAAGCGGCCTTATCCACATCCTCTGTGGGCAGCCTGTGGATTGCCCTGTGGAAACACGCGGCGGTTGCCGCCGCGCCGGGGCGGCCTTCAGGCTGCCTTGTTTTTGGGCGCTCCGCG
>CAZTFC010000061.1:0-11157 GCA_964612075.1 uncultured bacterium | reverse complement strand
GTCGTTCCGGAAGCCCCGGACGCTGATGACCTTGTTGCCGTGGCGGGCGTAGATCTCCTTGATCTCGCGGTCCACGTACTCGTTCGCTATCCGCTTTGCGATGAACGTCATCGGGACCCCGACGGACCGCATGTAGTGGGCTCCCGCCACGAAATTCCCGATGTGGCCGGAGAGCAGCAGAAGCCCCTTCCCGCTCCGGATCGCCTCTTCCAGGACCGTTTTTCCGGTCAGCTCGAACCGCTCCTCCTTTTCCCGCAGGAGGCGGTCGGAAACGATGACCTCCGCGATGATCCGGCCGTACTCCTCGTAGCAGCCCTTCTCGATCTCCTCCAGCTCCCGTTCGCCGAGCTCCTTTCCGAGCGCGGCGCCCAGGTTCACCCGGACGACGCGCCGGCGGATCCCGAGGGCGCGGAAAGCGGCGGCCAGCGCCCGGAAGGAGGCGTACAGGGCGGGCCGCGGAAGCAGGGAAACCGCGCCGACGGTCCCTTTCATGGCGAGGAAGGCGATGTAGGCGCCGATGTTCATCGAATGGACCCCGGTATTCCTTGAATGTTCGACTGTCCGCCGTTCTTGTCCGCTACCATGGCAGATGATAGCATGCAGGGACCGACCGGCGGATTCCCGGCGGCCAAATGCATAAATATCATGAAGATCTCCGTCATCGTCCCCACATACAACCGGCCCGACGCGTTGAGGTTGTGTCTCAGGAGCCTGGCGGGGCAGTCGACGCCGCCGTCGGAGGTCCTGGTCGCCGACGACGGGAGCGGGCCGCAGACGCGCGACGCCGTCCGGGAGATGAAGGATTCCCTGGAAAGGGCGTTCCCGGTCCGGCACGTATGGCAGGAGGACCGCGGTTTCCGGAAACCGATGATCCTGAACGAGGCGGTCCGCAACGCCTCCGGGGAGTACCTGGTGTTCATCGACGGCGACTGCATGGCCCACCGGCATTTCGTCCGCGCGCACGTCGAACGGAGCGGTCCCGAAGCGATCCTCGGGGGGAAGCGGGTCGATATCGGGAAGGAGCTCACCGCGAAGCTGCTCGAGCGGAGGACCGTGCTCGCCCGGGTCGGGCCGTCGCTGGTCCTCGATTCCCTGGCGGGACGCTCCCGCAAGGTGGAGGAGGGGCTCCGGATCACAAGCCCGCCCCTGCGCAGGCTCCTGCACCGGGACCGAATCGGGCGCGACGGCGTCTGGGGGTGCAATTTCAGCATTTACAGGAAGCTGTTCTTCGAGATCAACGGCTGCGACGAGGACTTCCTGGACGGCTCGCTGGAGGACAACGACCTGGGCATCCGCGTCCTGAACCGGGGAGGGGAGGTCCGGTCGGTCCGCAACCTTGCGATCGTGTTCCACCTGTGGCACCCCTCGACATGGAGCTTCTCGAACGAGAAGTACCGGTTCAATTCCGACATCGTCCGGCGCAGGATCGGGAACCGGGAAACGCGCTGCAGGAACGGGATCGTGAAGCCGCAATGAACGGGCTCCGCGTGCTCGTGATCGAGCCCGGCCTGCGCACGGCAGGCGTGCATTACGCCGAGTTCGTCCGGGCGCTGGGGGCCCGAGGCGGAATCGAGGTGTACGCCCATCCCTCCGCGGACGGCATGCTGGCCGCGATGCACGGGGTGACGGTGCGCTCGTCCGAGCCGCGCGCGGACCGGTTTCTCGCGGAGTGGCGAACGATCTTCCGCTCCGTGGCCGACGGGGCACCTTTCCTGGTCCTGACGTCGGACGCCCGGCACGCGGCGGCGGTGTCGATCGCCTCCATCTTTTCCGGCCGGAATCCCGCCCGCGCCTGCCTTTTTTTCCATCGCACTCCCGCGACCGCGCGCGACCGCGCGCTGTTTCCCCTTGGCGCTTCGGCCCGGAGGAGCGCGCTGGCGGTCGCCCCCACGGAGGAGATCGCGCGATCGCTGTCGCAGGCGGGGTGGAAGCGGGTGGCGCGCGTTCCGTACCCCGCCCTCGGGGCGGATCCTCCCCCGGTTCCCGTTCCTTTCTCGCATCTGCTCATGGCCGGTGCCGCCCGCAGGAACAAGGGGCTTGGCCTCGTTGCCGGGCTGGCTTCCCTCTGGGCGGCCGAGGGCCGTACGATTCCCCTGGTGGTGCAGGTGTCGAAGAAACACGTCAACCGACACGGCCGCCGTGAAAGGGCGCTGGTCGATTCCCTGTTGTCCTCGGGGTACCCGGGGCTTCGCGCGGATTCCACGGAACCCGACCGCGCCGCGTACGCGGCGCGCTTCCGCGGGGCCATCGTGCTCGCCCCGTACGAGCGGGAACCGTTCGTTTCCCAGGTCGGCGGGGTCGTCCTCGACGCGCTGCTGCACGGGGCGCCCGTCGTGACCACCCGGGGGACCTGGCCGGGAAACCAGGTGGAGCGGTTCGGGGCGGGGGTCACGATCGGCGAGCGGTCCGTGCGGGAGCTCGCCGCCGCCGTGGACCGGATCCTTTCGGAATGGCCGGCGCATGCGGCGCGGGCCTGCGAGGCGTCGGCCGTCCTGGCGAGGGAGCACGATCCCCTCCGTCTGCTGGAGACCTTGTCGAAGGAGACATCGGCTACGTGAAGGTTCTCGTCTTCAAGCCGGGCGCGATCGGCGACCTCCTGCAGCTTACCCCGGCGCTCCGAGCCGTGAAGGAGCGCGTTCCGGGGGCACGGATCACCTTGGTGGTGGGCGGCGGGGGGACCGCGGAACTGTTCGCGCACAATCCCCTGGTGGACGAGGTCCTGGTCTTCGACCGCAAGGGGAGGCACCGCTCCTGGCGGGCTTTCCTCGCGCTTCGGTCCGAGGTCCGGCGCCGCCGGTTCGACGTGGCCGTCAACTACCAGCGGAGCAACCTGAAAGGCTGGCTGCTGGTGTCGGCGGCGCTGCCCTGCCGGCTGCTGGTCTACCGCAAGGCCCGGCGGCGCGTCGTGCACGCGGTGGAGAACCACCTGGAGGCGGTGGCGCCGCTGGGGATCGACCCGCGGGCCGCCGACCACCGCCTGGAGCTGCCGCTGGACGCGGAGGCCGTGCGCTGGGCCGGGGAGCGGCTGGAACGGGAGGGGATCGCCGGGCGCCCCGCGGCGGCGCTGGTCCCGGGCGCGTCCCACCCGGTGAACCGGTGGCCGGCGGATCGTTTCGCCGCGCTGGCCCGCCGGCTGGAGGACGAGCTCGGGGTCGCGTCGATCCTCGTGGGCGGCCCGCAGGACCGGGAACTCGCGGAGGCGGCGGCCGCCGCCCCGGGCGGCGCGAAGTCGGTCGATCTCGTCGGGCGCGCGACGCTCCGGCAGACCGCCGCGGTGCTCGCCCGCTGCGCGGTCGCGGTGAGCGGCGACACCGGCCCGATGCACATGGCGGCGGCGGTGGGCACGCCGGTCGTGGCGCTTTTCGGCGCCGCCGATCCCGCCCGCACCGGTCCCGTCGGGGAGGGGCACCGGGTTCTCCAGGCCCGCGAGGTCCCGTGCGTGCCCTGCCGCAGCCGGTCCTGCGGGCATACCCCTTACCTCGAATGCATGGAGCGGATCACGGTGGACGCCGTCTTCGACGCGGTGAAGGACGTCCTGCGGGGGGGCAAGGGACCGGGGCCGCCCGCCCGCTAACGCCGCGCTTTCCCGGACAGGATCCCCTCGTAGAAGCGCAGGTGCTCCCTCCCCATCGCGTCGATGGAGAAGCGGTCTTCCACCGCCTTCCTCCCTTCGAGGCCCAAGGCGCGGCGGCGGTCGTCGTCGGAGAGCAGCGAGACGACGGCCCGCGCGAATTCCTCCGGACCGCCGTCCACCAGGAGGCCTCCGCCGTTGCGCAGGATCTCCACGAGGCCGCCGCTGTCGTATGCCACGACGGGAGTGAGGGACGCCAGCGACTCGAGGTGCACGATTCCGAACCCCTCGTTCCGGTGGGTGGAGACCGAAAGGTCGAGGTCGTGGAACACGTCGGGGATGAGGCGGCGCGCGATATGCCGGACCTGCAGGAAATGCCGCTGCAGGCCGCCGCGGGCGATCCGGTCGTCGAGCGACGCGGAATCCTCGTACCCGCCGACGATCGCCACCGTGAGATCCGGGAACGCCTCCAGCATCCGCGGGGTCGCGTCCACCAGCTCTTCCTGGTTCTTCCACAGCGGCCCGATCATCCCGATGATGGGGAAACCCCGGTCCCGGAAATATCTCCGCGGCCGGTCCCTGTCCGCCTTCGCCGCCTCGTCTACCGCCGGCAGCCGGATCCCGATGGGGAGGACCGTGAGGATCCGCCCGATCCCCGGGTTCGTCCGGGCGAAGGCCGCGCCCGTGTAGGCGGAGGTCGCGGCGATCCCGTCGAACCGCTCGAGGCCGGGGTAAAACCGGCCCGTGGGGGTATGCAGGACCATCACCATCTTCGGTTTCTTCCGGAGCCAGGGGGAGACGAGGCGGGCGGCGCAGACCGTGGGGAGGATGTTGTGCTCCCGGTTGATCGAGACGACGTCGGGCCGCTCCGCGAGGAGCGCTTTTCCGATCCGTTGCAGGAGCGAAAGCCTGCGCCTGCGGTCGAACGCGGGGTGGAAGGGGATGCCGGCCTCCCCGAGCTGCCGCTCCAGCACGCTTCCGGCGGAGACGAGGAAGACCGGCTCGTGGCCGCGCTCCCGCATCCAGGAGGCCAGGTCCAGCATCTGGGCCTCGGCCCCCCCGGAGAGCAGGGAATTGTTCACGAAGAGGATCTTCAATTCGGCTTAGCCCGTTTCGCCGTAGAATACCACGGGGAGGTCGGGCCGATGAACCGCCTGCTGTGCTACGCGCATCACGACGAACGGGGGACGGTGCGGCCGTTCGTGAAGCACGCGCTCGCGTCCATGGCGCCGCTGTGCTCCGGGCGCGTCTTCGTCTCCAATTCCCCGCTGGCCGAACGCGACCTGGGAGAGCTGCGCTCCCTCTGCGGGGAAGTCGTCGTCAACGACAACGTCGGGTACGATTTCACCATGTGGAAGCTGGCGATGCGTGCGGGCGATTACGCGCGGTACGACGAGGTCGTGCTGATGAACTCCAGCGTATACGGGCCGCTCATTCCCATGGACGGCGTCTTTGCGGAGATGGACGGGGTCGACTGCGATTTCTGGGGGATCACCGAGTGCTTCCGGCACCTGCCGCACCTCCAGAGCTATTTCGTGGTCTTCCGCGGGAAGGTCCTGTCCTCCCCCCGGTTCCGGATGTTCTGGGACGGCGTCCTCCCCTATGCGGACAAGCGGCAGGTGATCCTCGGGTACGAAGTGGGGATGACGCGATGGCTTGTCGAGTCGGGTTTCCGGCCGGCGGCCTACTGCGATTTCGACCGGCTGGGGCCCGAGCTCGCCCGGTCGGGGAAACGCCTCCGCAAGGACGAGATCGTCTCCTCGAAGTACGCCGCGGAGCTGCTGCGGGTCGGCAGCCCGTTCCTCAAGCGCGACGCCGTGCGCCACGGCATCGCGGGCAGGGAGGAGGTCCGCGGGCTCCCGGGCGCGGCTTCCTATCCCTTCGACGACATCGACGAGCCCCCCCCGGACCGGGAGAAGGCCGTCTGCCCGGTGTGCGGCGCCCCGGGGAGGGCGGCGTACCGCGGCGTCCGGGACTTCCTGGACC
Source organism: uncultured bacterium (assembly GCA_964612075.1). GTDB lineage: Bacteria > Desulfobacterota > Deferrimicrobia > Deferrimicrobiales > Deferrimicrobiaceae > UBA2219. The sequence goes on along the minus strand of CAZTFC010000061.1, from coordinate 5,600 downwards.
GGTTCGACCCGGACCAGTACGATTATTTCCGGTGCGGCGCCGCCTCCTGCGCCGTTCTCTGGCGGCGCACGCCGCTTCCCGCAGGCGACGCGCCGGCCGTGCATGGGAACCTCCCCGCCGGTCCCGGCGAACCGGAAAGCGAGGCCGGTCCGCGCGGGCCCGTGCCGGCGGAGTTCCTGCCGGCGGCGGATGGGCCGGGGGCCGGGAAAGTCCTCGTGATCGGCTGCCGCGACGCGGGCTTCCTGGCGGAACCGGGGAAGAGGGGCTTTGACGCTGCCTGGGCCATCGACACCGAAGGCGTCGAAAGCGGCCGGTTCGACCGGGTGCTCCTGCTCCGTTCCCTGGAGCGCTGCGGAGACCCGCGGCGGCTTTTGGCCGAAAGCTTCCGGGTGTTGAAGCCGGGCGGGTCCCTGCGCCTCGCGACCCCGAACGCCTCCGCCGCCTCCCGGCGGCTCTTCGGCCGGTACTGGTCCGGCCTGGACGCGCCGCGCCACCGGGTGATCCACTCGCGCGCCTCGCTGCGAGCCCTGCTTTCGTCGGCCGGTTTCCGCTCCGTAAGGATCGGGACCACGACCCGGAACGCGGAGGAGTGCGCGATGCGCAGCCTCGACGGGATGCGCGACAAGTGGGCCGCCCGGGACGTTTCCCATCGGATCGGGAAGGAGATGCTCCCCCGCGTCCTTCGGCTCCTCTTCGCCGCGGTGAACGGGGTGACCGGAAGGCACGGCGACGAGATCGTCGTCACCGCCGTGAAACCATCATGATCGCCGGGGAGAAGTTGCGATGACCACTCGCCATCTGGACATCGGGTGCGGCGGCAGGGCCCGCAACCCCTACAAGGCGGAACGGCTGTACGGGCTGGACATCATGGCCCGGGCGGGGGATCCCGCCGTCGACGAATACGCGTCCGCGAACCTGGCGGTCGAGCGGATCCCGTTCGGGGACGGCTTCTTCGATTCCGTCTCCGCGTACGATTTCCTGGAGCATGTCCCCCGGTCGCTCTACCTGTCGGGGCGGGACGGGATGCGCTTCCCCTTCGTGGAGCTGATGAACGAGATCTGGAGGGTCCTGAAGAACGGCGGCCTGCTTTACGCGTCCACCCCCTGCTACCCCTGCCAGGAGGCGTTCGTCGACCCGACGCACGTGAACTACATCACCGGAAAGTCGCACTTCTATTTCACGGGGCCGTCGCCGATGGCGGCGCCGTACGGCTTCGTCGGGCGCTTCGACGCGGTGCGGGTGAAGCTCGTGAAGCCCCGGTACGAATACGAGCCGGAGACGATGACTCTCCGGCAGAGAATCAAGAAGATCGAGGACGGTCTGAAGAAGAGGAACACGCACATGTTGTGGGAGTTCCGCGCGATCAAGTGACGATCCCCAGCAGCTCCTCCGCCGCCTCCCGCAGCATCGCCTCGTAGCGGCGCAGGTCCGGCGACTCGCTGCCGTCCAGGAAGCCGGCCGCCCGGCCGTGCTGCCTCGCCGCGCCCCCCGCGGCCCGCCCCGCTCCCGCGCCGCCGCGGCCGGGAGGGCGCCCCCCCTCGTCGGTGAGCAGGTACCGGATGCGGGAGCCGGGGCGCAGCGCCACGCCGCGCCCGGAAAGCTCCCGCGCGGCCTCCGCCGCCGCGCTCCGCGCGACGTACCGCCGCGGCTCGCGCGACAGCCGCCGCGAGACCGACAGCGCCTCCGGCGGGACGCGCCCCTCGCGCAGCTCCCGGGCCGCCGCCTCGACCGCCTCCCGCAGTTCCGGCAGCATCGCGCGGAGCTCGCCGATGCCGCGCGCCTCCGCCATCCGCCGCAGCAGCTCCCGCTGGAAGCCCGCGATGAAGGGCGGGGTGTCGGAGCGCCGCGACGCGATGCCGCGCGCCTTCGCCTCGCCGCCGGCGAAGGCGCCGACGAACCGGTTGGGGACGCCGACGCGCGGGTTCCCCTTCGACGGCAGGAAGGCGATCCACCGGTAGACCCCCTCGAGGGCGATCGGCATCCCCGTCGCCTCCGTGATCGCCTCCCCGAGCCGCCGGTAGTCGTCTTCCGTCGCCCCCTCCCTCTCCACCCAGACGGCGTCGGTGAGGCCGTGGAGGAAGGAGAACCCCGCGCTCTCCGCGGTCTCCTTGGCCGAAAGGAGCTTCTCCCGGCCCCACGCGGTGGTCGCCTCGTGCGCCTCGATGCGGCCGAAGCGGGCGTTCCGGTAGCCGAGGAAGCCGAAGCACACCACCAGCAGCCACTTGAGCGCGGTCTGCCTCCGCCGCAGCGTCTCCCGCTCCGCGGGGTCGGCGGCGCCTTTCTGCCGTTTTTTGAGCAGCGCCCGCTTGGCGAGCACGGGGGCGATCGTTTCCGGCACGAGCCCGCGGCGGCGCCGGCAGGTGCGCGCGGGGATGCCGGGGACGGGGAGAGCGTCTCCGGGACAGCATGAGCAGTTCACCGTCTCCGGCGAGATGTTGTAGCGGACCATCAGCGACGGGTACATCGAGGCGAAGTCGAGCTCCCCCGCGTTCTCGTGCAGCCCGGGGCGCGGCAGGTAGGTGAGCCCCCCCTTGTCGGTCTCCACCAGCTCCTGCGCCGTCTTGAACCCTTCCGGCTCCCGCTTCCGGAACGGGACGAGGACGCCGCGGCGCAGCGCCTGCGCCGCCTGCATCGCCGAGATGGCGGTCCCCGGCGACGACCGCGCCATCCGCTGGAGCGGGATGCCCGAGAGGCGGGACAGCTCGGCCAGCCCCGGCAGGCCGGTGTCGGCGAAGAGGAACGAGTTGCGCGCGTCGACGTGCCATCGCCCCTCGAGGTGGTGCCCCGCGGCGCGGAAGACGACCTGCCCGTAGGAGAAGAACGAGCGCTCCCGGGTGCGGCGGACGACGCTTCCCGCGCTTCCCGCCGCCGGGAGCCCTTCGCGGCCGAGCCGCAGCGGGAAGCGCAGGCGGGCGGCGAGGGCGAGCAGGCGGGGGAGGATGAAGTCGTCGCCGTATTCGGTGACGAGCAGGTCCGGGTCGTGGGCGTCGAGCAGCCGCTGGAGCTCCCGGAGGAGGTCGGCGCCGCCCTCCCACGGGAGCACGTGGGTCCGGCCGTCCGCGGAAAATTCCAGGGGGCGCTCCCGCCCGTGGGCGGGGTGGCCCGTCCCCGCGGACGCGAGCCGCGCCGTAGAGAAGGCGGGGAGCGGCGCGTCGGGGTCCCACGGGGAGTCGAGGATGCGGGCGCCGAGGAGGGCGCCGTCCGCCGAGAGGTCGGCCTCGGCGCGCGCCAGCGGGTGCAGCCCCGTGGCGTGCGCGAACTGCTGCTCGACGGGGATGTCGGCGTCGTGCAGCGCCTCGGGCCCGAACGCCTTCAGCGCCTTCCGCACCGTTTCCCGCAGCGCCGGGACGCGGGGGACCGTGATCGTCCACGCGGGCATCGTCTCCCCCGAGAAGAGGTCGGTCCCCTCGCGCGGGGAGGCGGCGCATCCCCAGCGGCGGGCCGCCGCCTCGACCGCCTCCCGGCGGACCCTTCCGCCCGCGAGGACGAAGGCGGGACGAAAAAGGGCCCGCAGCGGCGACGTGCGCCCCGATTCGTCGCGGAACCAGACCGTGACGCCGTCCTCCGCGGGGGCGATGTCGAACACCCACCCCGACGTCATCCCGGGCGCTCCCCGCCGCCGGGGGCGTCGCCCGCCGGCCCGCGCGCGAGTTCCTCGACCTTCCGCTCCAGCGCCCGCAGCGCCCGGCGTTCCTCGACGAGCATGCTCATGAGGATCGCCTCGAAAGGGACCGGCCGCCCGGCGAAGGCGCAGGCGGCGGTGTGGTAGCGCGCCGCGGCGAACAGGTCGTCGAGCAGCTCCCGGTCCTCCTTCCGCAGGGCGCGCCGGAACGCGGCCCACGACGCCTCCTCCCGGTAGAGCTCCTGGGTGAAGGGGAGGACGGTGCGGCCCATACGGTTCTCCTTATAGGGGTTGGGGGACACTCTTAGCTCCAAACACGGGCGAAGGGTTAAGAGTGTCCCCCCCAGTTCAGCAAGGGGTTGGGGGACACTCTTAGCCTTAAACACGGGCGGAGGGTTAAGAGCGTCCCCCCCCAGTTGGCGTCAACAGCAGCAGCGGGTCCGCCGTCCGCTCCAGGTAACGGTAGAACCCCTCCCGGGCGGCGGGCGGGCTTCCGGGAGCCGGGAGCGCCCCGCCCTTCTCCCCCGCCAGCACGACCCGCGTCCCTTCCCGCGAGAGCCGCCGCAGGGCGGAGAGGCACCGCCGGAAGACGCGGCACGCCTCCGCGTACGGGACGTCCCCGTCGTCGAACAGCTCCGGCAGGCCGAGGACGAGGACGACCCGCGCGCGGGAGCGGGCCAGCCCGCATTTCCCACCAGCGTCCGTAGCGAGGGGGTGGAGACGGGCATGGCTGCAAGGCGTCGCGACCGAGGGCCCCGGAGGCGCACTTGACAGTGCGGCGAGGAGCCCGACCGAGCGCAACGCAGCAGACATGCCCGTATCCGCCGCCGCAGCAGGAGGCTGGTGGGAAATGCGGGCTAGAGCCGCCGGCAGGTCGCGGCAAAGGAGCGCCTCCATCTGGTGGCACGTGAAGGCGCGGGAGACGAGGAGCCGGGAGAGGGCGACCCTGCCGCTTCCCCCGAGCGCACGCTCCGCCCGGCCGACCTCGTAGGGGTCGAACCGGTTCCCGCCGTCCACCGCGACGACCGGCTCGCCCGCCAGCAGGAGCGGCGCCGCGGCCCGCAGCGCGAGGCGGACGGCGCCGGGGCCGAAGAGCGCCGCCATCTTCCCCGGCGCGGGGGAGAGGCACGAGGCGCACAGCGCGGCGAGGCCGACCCGCCGCGGGGATGCCGCCGCCGGGCCCATCTACATCTTCCGGAACAGGCCGACGACCTTCCCCGCGACGCGGAGCGCGGGGGAGGAGGCCGTGCCCCCGTCGGGCGGCGCGGGGAGGAACAGGGGAGGGAAGGCCGGGTTCTCCGCCTCGAGGAGGACGCCTCCCCCCGTCCGGCGGAGCCGCTTCACGGTGGCTTCGCCGTCGACGACGGCCACCACGATGTCGCCGTCGCCCGCGGCCGCCTGGGGGTGGACCAGGACGTAGTCGCCGTCCCGGATCCCGGCCTCCTTCATGCTGTCCCCCGAGATGCGCAGGGCGTAGACCTCGCCCTCCCCGGCCAGCACGGGGTCGAGGAACAGCTCCTCGCCGGCATGCTCGATCGCCTCCCGGGGCGGCCCGGCGGGGACGCCCCCAAGGACGGGAACGCGGCGGGGGGGGCGGTACGGGGAGGCCAGCGCGGTGAACTCGATGCGCCGCGGGTGATGGCGCTTCCGCCGGAGGAACCCTTTCCGCTCCAGCAGGTCGAGGTAATAGAAGGCGTTCTTTTCCGCGATCCCGAAACGGCGGGCGATCTCCTTCGCCGTGGGGGCGTATCGCTTCTCGTTCACGAATTCCTGCAGGAAAAGCAGGACCCGTTTCTGGGAGGGAGTCAGAGCGTCCATGGGTATGTATGTTAACATACATATTCGCTCGCCGATGGAGAATTTTTCGCAGGAGTTTGCCGGGGGAAGCGGGACCTTCCTGCCGCGGCTTTCTTGACTGCCCCCCCGCCGGACGGGCGGCGGGGTGGTATAATTCCACCCCGACATGTCCGGGAAGGCC
>CAZTFC010000060.1:0-11699 GCA_964612075.1 uncultured bacterium | reverse complement strand
CACGCCGCGGTGCTCTGCGAGGGGAAGCGGATCGGGATCCGCGACCTGCCGGCGGGCGTCCGTTCCCGCCTCTCCGCGAAGGCGCCGGGAGATGCGATCCGTTCCGTGCACGAAGTCGAGCGGGAGCAGATCCTTTCCGCGATCCGGCTGCTCGGGGGAAACAAGGTGGAGGCGGCGAAGAAGCTCGGGATCAGTCTTTCGTCTCTATACAAGAAGCTGAAAAAATACGGCGTACGGGACGACGCGGCGCCCTTCCCCTGACGGAAGGGGTGTGTTCATGCGGCCGTCGACCTCAATGCGAACCCCGTTCCCGTCAGCAACCCGATGAAGCCCATGGCGACGAAGGCGCCCTGCAGGCCGACCGTCGCCTGGAACAGCGCCCCGAGGATCGGGCCCAGCACGAAGCCCAGGTTCAGGAAGGAGTTGAAGGTGCCGATGGTGGTTCCCATGCCCAGTTTCTGCCCTTCCTCGGCCAGGAGAGCGCTGACGGCGGGCTGGGACAGCGCGCTGAAGGCGCCGATCCCGAGGGTGATACCGAGCACCTGGATGAAGCCGCCTGCGACCGGGAGAAGCATGTACAGGAAGGAGACCACCGTGCCCCCGCAGATGACCATCGCCTGCCGGGATACGCGGTCCGCCGCTTTCCCGGCGGGACGCAGCAGCAGGGTCATGGCCAGCGTGCCCGACGCCATGACGACCCCGACCTTGATCCCGCTCAGCCCCAACTTGTAGGAAAGCAGGATCGGAAGGAAGGTCGCGCAGGCCGTGATGCCGCAGGCCCGCCCGAGGATGAACACCAGCAGTCCCTTATAAGTTCCTCCCCGCAAGGGAATATCCCGCAAACGCGGGCGGTTCCCTTCGCCGGCACGCACGGCCGGTTCCGCGGATTTCCACGGCTTCGCGGGCTCTACCGGCATCGAGAAGAGAGCCAGCCCCAGTGCCGACACGCAGCAGAGCACCAGCACGGCGAACAGGCCGCGGAACCCCCACCCGTCCATGATGAGCCCGCCCAGCACCGGACCCACGGTCAGCGCCGCGTAAAAGGAGACGTCGAAGGTCCCCATGATCTTCCCCCGTCGGTCGGCCGGGGCATGATCGGCCACCAACGTCTGCACCACCGGTCGGAACATGGCGCAGCTTATCCCCTGGAGGAAACGCAGGACAACGACCAGGAACAGGCTTGCGGTCGTGAGATACGCGAAGGAAACCAGCAGGTACAGAACGATGCTGGAAAGGACGAGAGGCCGCCGTCCCAACCGGTCGGCCAGCGTCCCCATGAGGGGGCTGAAGAGAACTTTCGAGAGGGCGTATCCGCCCATGGCCGTGCCCAACAGCAGGCCTCGGGCGCCCATGCTCTCGCAATACAGCGGGAAGAAGGCGTCGCTCACCCCGAACCCCAGCGTGATCAGGAAGTTGATCATGAAGAGATCGCGGAGCAGGCTGCGCTTGCGGGCGATCATGGCTCCATCCGCCCCCGCCGTGTCGGCCTCAGCAGTCGCCGGCTGACAGGTTGCCCGCAATGCCGCGAACGGCCGCCTGCGCCCCCGAGTCGGTGGGAAGCTCCGCCAGCGACTTCCCCGCCATGTCGTACTTTTCCACGTCCGGGTCTTCCGGCACGAATCCGAAGACCTCGATACCGATCTTCCCGGCGGCCCGGGAGAGGAACGCCTCGTCGCCCCGCACCCGGTTGAAGACGACCCCCACCTTTCGGCAGGGAGCGGCGTCCCGCTTCCCGACCATATCCTTCAGGATGCCCACGGTCTGCAGCCCGCGGGCCGAGGAGTCGGTGAGGATCACCAGGCAGTCGATCTCCCGCAGCACCTGCCGGTTGATCTGCTCCAGCCCCGCCTCCCCGTCGATGAGAATGGTGTCGAATTTCCGGGAAAGCATCGTGATCGCATCGCGCAGGATGTCGTTCACCGGGCAGTAGCAGCCCAGCGTCTCGCTGCGCCCCATCGCCATCAGCGCGAAATCGTCCGTCTCGACAAGCGACTCCATCACGAGGTAGTCCAGCATGCGGGCGATCTCGTCCTTCTCGGTCTCCCCGCCCTGCCTCGCCGTTTCGATGATGGTCTCGCGGAGCTGCCCGATCGTCTTCTCCGGGCGGACGGCGAGGGCGTTGGTCAATCCCAGCGCCGGATCGGCGTCGATCACGAGCAGTTTCCCGGCCTTCCCGCTTTCGAGGAGAGCTTTCGTGAACATGGCGGTGAAGGCCGTCTTGCCGACGCCGCCCTTGCCGCAGACCGCGTAGATGCTCATCTTCAGGAGACCCTCTTCCGCTCATGCATCATCTTTTTCACTTCGTCGCACACCTCTTTGTCCTTGCAGGCGCCGCAGTGGCCGCTCAACGGGCAGCTCTCGATGTCGATGCCCTTTTCCTTCCAGACCCGCGCCTTGATCTCCCGAGCGACGCCGCTCGCCCGGGATTCGATTTCACCCATCCCCCGCAGCTCCTCCCTGCCGGAAGTCACGAAGATCACCTCGACGGATTCGGCTGCGGGAACCTGCTCCTTCACAAGCCGGATCAGGGCGTTTCCCAGAAACCGGAAATCGAAGCCTCTTGCGGCGACGTCGTTGCTCACGCGGCACCACAGGCGGCCCGGGGTGCTTTTCACCATGAATCCTTCTATGCGGTCCCCCACGTACTGGCTCTCCGCCAGCGGACGGTAATCCCGTTCGTCGAGATCCTTTCCCGCCGCAAGGATCACCTGCCCGAACGGGACCGTTTTCGACCCGGATTCGGGGATGTCCGGTCCGACCAGGCGGACCCGGCCATCCCGAACGAGCGAAGGATCGTTCGTGTAGAGCGCGAAGGCGCAGGAACCCTCGGCGGGGCTTCCCAGCTCGGCAAAGGTGTCGGATCTGAGCACGAGCCCGCTGCCGGCCCCCGGGCCTACCTTGAACGGCGGCGCCGCGGCAGGGTCCGTCCCGACGGGCTCCGGGGACAATTCCTTCACCGGCCGGCCGGATTCGCCCAGCCCCTTGATGAAGCGGGCCACGTCCGTGACCTGTTCGTCGAAGCAGCTCATGTGCCTCCCGTCAGGCCTGCGCATTCTTCAAGGCATGCTCTTCCGCGAACAATGCGGCGCCCAAAGCTCCGCACAACTGAGGGCTGTGCGGCAGGCGGGCGATCTTGACGTTCAGCTTTCCTTCCAGCGCCTTCACCAGCCCCTCGTTCTTCGCGCAGCCGCCCGTGAGCACGACATCTTCCAGCAGCCCCACCTTGTAGACGTAGGCCTGGAGCCGACGGGCGATCGAGTCGGTGAGCCCCGCCGCGATGTCCGCCGCCTCGGCGCCGCTGTTGATCAGCGTCACCACTTCCGATTCCGCGAACACGCTGCACTGCTTCGTGATGTTCGCGGGAGCGGTGGACTTCAGGGACAGCTCCGAAAACTCCTCCAGGCTGCAATGGAGCGTCCGGGCCATCGCCTCGAAGAACTTTCCGGTGCCGGCGGCGCACTTGTCGTTCATGGTGAACTCGACCACACGGCCGCTCTCGTCCAGGGAGATGACCTTGCAGTCCTGCCCTCCCACGTCGACGATCGTCCGGGCGCCTGGATGCATCCAGCTTGCGCCTTTGGCGTGGCAGGTGATCTCCGAGACGTTCTCGTTCACGAAGGAGACATTGTACCGGCCGTATCCGGTGCCGACGATGTACTTCACCTCCTCGGCCAGCTCGATCCCCGCCTTCTCGAGCGCCGTCTTCAGGACCGCACGCGCGGTCTTTTCCGGGTGCGTCGTCGCCGGGATCACCGCAGCCGAGACGATCCTGTTGTATTTCATCACCACGGCCTTCCCTGTGGCGGATCCCAGGTCAACCCCCGCGACAAGCATCGTATTCCCCTCTATCGGATGGTTCGGGGGCCGGGCGGCCGCGTTCCGCTGCGGCCGACCGGTTTCCCGTGGATCAAAGACAATTGTACCCTGCTACTTCCCCAGTCCGTGCGCGTCGAAGAACTCGCCGACCTGGCGCTTCAGGACATCCATGGGCGTATAGCGGGGATCGAAGTTGTCGACCGTAAGCGCCAGCAGCGGCAGCTTCAGCTCCCGGCAGGCTTCCTTGAGGAACCCGATGGAAGCCGACTGGTCCTTGTGTCCCACGTGCCCCGGGAAGATCACGCAGTCGCACTTGTAGTCCTTGGCGATCCGCGTGATGTCCTCGATCATCACGTCCACCTTCCCTCTTGCCTGGCGGATCATCGGGACTTCCGCCATGTTGCGCTTGGCGAGGCCCAGCAGCATGCTCTCCTCGGTCGAGGTATCGATGGGATCGTACTGCGCCGCGTACGACTGGAAGTCCATCACGACATTGGCTCCCCATTCCTGTTCCAGCATGCCGCCGAACGCGTCGGACCAGGTTGGGATCAGGTCGGCCCACAGCACCCGGATCTTTTCCTTCGGCACCGGACCCTGCTTCGCCTTCACCTTCTGCTCCGCATCGAAGGCGAGCATTTTGAAGATTTCCACTGCGCCCGGGAGGCCGGCCTTCATGTGCTGGGTAACGACCCACCCGAGCTTCCCGCCGACGAACGAGTTGTGCGGGCACGGCACCGCGCGGCGCAGCTCGTTGTACTCTCCCCACGCCGCGTACTGCTGGTTGGTGACTTCGATGACCTCGCGAAGCCTGTTCCAGTCCAGCTTCCTTCCGACATGGTCCTCGAGGAACGCGATCATCCGCCGCAGCTCCCCGGCGAAGTAGACATAATCCTTTTGGCCCACCCCATAAGCCGGGTCGAGCGCGAAGACCGGCACGTCGCGCCAGCCTTCCGCGTTCTTCCAGGCCTCGTGGATCGCGGACTGCGCATCGCACGGCTCGAGCATCGCGATGATCGCCGTCGGCACGGGGACGATCCCCGCCTCCACTCCGTATGCGCCCAGCTTGATGAGCCCGCACATGTCCTGGGGGATGTTGGCCGCGTCCATTCCCTCCAGGTCGTTCGTGAACGGCTGGTGCGCCAGGATGTTGTCGACCGGGCAGAAGTATTCGATGTCCATGGCCGAATAGATCTCGGGCGCGCTGCCGTACCAGCTCGACAGCAGCGGCTTTCCGTTCTCCACGCAGTCGATGACCCTCTTGTCCTGCTCGTTCACCAGCGTGAAGAACTTGATCAGCACCGGGTTGGGCTCCGGAGACCCCTGGATCGACTGGATGAGACCGGCGATCCGGTCCCGGTACTCGTAGTAACGCTGCAGACCTCTCTTAGTTGCGGTTGTCATGTTTGGCCTCCGCGATGCTCTCCAGGAACGCCTGCACCCGCGTCTTCATCTGCCCGACGGCATCGATCACGTACTCGATCTCGAGCCCGAGGTGTGGAATCCCGTTCTTCTTAAGGTGCTTCGAGAGGTTGACCTGCTCGAAGCCGTACAGGTCGCAGGCGATCAGCCGTACGGATACGACACCGTCCGCCTTGTAATCCCTGACCTGCTTCACGACATAATCGTTCCGGTCGAAGGTGGTCCCGAAGATCCGGGGATCCGCGGGACGATCGACCAGCTGGTACCGGGCAAGCGCCGTCACCGGATCGCCGGTATCGTCCACGTCGTTCACGATGGCCCGGGAGCCGTATCCCAGGGCGTCTCCGACGACAAGTCCCCCCTGGTTCTCGATGATCTCGACGAACTTCGGCTCGTCGATCTCGCCGCCCATCACCACGATCCGCGCCTTCCAGCCGTTTCCGCTCTTCCCCGCTTTGCAGTCCTGGAGCAGCTGCTTCAGCAATGCGTTATAACGGTCCCTGGGAATGCATGTTCCAGCCACCAGGGCCGCCAGGGTCTGCGTTCCCGTCAGCGGGGGCGCGTCTCCCTTCCTCAGCTCGTAGAGCTCCCGCTGAAGGCGCCGGGTCTCATTGTGCAGACGGATCGCTTCGCGAAGCTTCTCATCGGTGATCTTCACCCCGAAGGACTTCTCGAGGCTCGCCCGGAACCCCTCGAGCTGCTCCCGGTACGCCTCCACCTGCTCCTTCCCGGTCTTCTTCGGGAAGACCATGAAATGCATGTACGGTGTCTTCACCTTCCACTGCCAGTTGTCGTAAAGCCGCCGGATATGGTCGCAGTTGTTCACCGACACCACGCCGTCCAGGAACGACAGCCTGCCCCGCATCCCGGAGTCGAAGAAGTGCCGCACCAGGCTGCAGTTGACCTGCGTGAAATAGCCCTCGGAGAGCTCCGTCCCTTCGCTGCCGGTCGCCCGCATGCGATAGGGCATCATCCCCGCCGCGGTGATGATCTCCTCGGGGATGAAGTGGTACATCATTCCTATGACCTTCCCGCCCTTCTTTTTGTAATCGCTCAGGGCGGGGTTGACCAGGGTCTTCGCCGCTTCGACGAATTCCCGCAACGCCTCGGATTTTGATTCGCTCATTACGATATTCCTCCAGTGTTTACGCGGTCGATGGCGATCAGAACTTGGCGAACACGTTGAACCAGAATCTGTTTCCCTCGGTCTTGTTTTCCGCCTCGAATTCCTTGTTCCACCGCGCCTCGATGCTCACGCCGTTCTTCGCATCGTAGCGGAGACCCGGTCCTGCAGCGAAGACCTGGCCCTTGTTGGAGCCCACGTTGGGGCTGTAGATGGTATCGCGCGCGCCGCTGTCGCCGGTGACCTGCTTGTAGACGTAACCGACGAGGCCGGCCGTCCACTTGCCGAAGTGCTGCCCGACCGCGTAGTCGAAGTGGAACTCCTGTCCGGACTTGTAGTTGGTGTCGCTGTTCTCGGTGTTGAAGTCGTACATGAACTTGCCGGAGAACTCCATCCCATTATCGGTGAGGTAGGTCAGCGCAACGACCGGCTCGAAGGTCCAGTAGTTGCGGCCGAGATTCACCAGGGTCGACTTGTCGTACTGGCCCGTCGGCATGACGATGTCGAAGGAGGAAGCCATGTGGAAGTTCTTGTTGAAGTGCCAGGAGATGAACGGGGCGACGACGATATCGCCCAGGCCGTTGCGGCTCTGCGCCCCCCCAACGCTGGCGTGGACCAGCGGAATCAGCGTGTACGCGCCCAGATGCCCGCCCAGGACAGGGATGTCGGACTGCCACAGGAAACGCTGTACGGCCGCGGAAACGTTCAGGTTCAGATTGACCGGAAGACGGTTGCCATTGCCGTCCATCAGCTTGTCCGCGGTATAGTGCTGCGCGTACTCGATGAAGTAGAAGCCGGGGGGAGGGAGAACGCCCGCGAGGAAGCCCTGCCCGCCGCCGGCATAGGCGCCTCCGCCGCCTTCCGTCGCCATCGCCCCGGAGGGGCCGGCGACCGCCGCAGCGGCCAGAGCCACGAATAAGACCATAACCTTTCCGAAACCGCTTTTCAGAACCGAGATTTTCATTCTTTCCTCTCCTTTATTGGTCTGGATCCGATTGCCCGCAACTCAACCGTGGAACCGCTGCTTCCGTATCCATCCTCCTTTCTTCCCCTATTTCCTGCCGATCTTTTTCAATGCGCTTTCGCCGGCCACCCGGCCGGAGTAAACCGCGAACCCGTAGGCATGGCCCGATGCGTAGAGGGTATAGGTGTCGCTGTACAGTCCGCCGACATCGCACCCTCCGGCAAAAAGCCCCTCGATCGGTCGGTCGTCCTTATCGATCACGGCCATGTCCCGGTTGACGCGGATGCCGCCTATGGACGTGAAATGGAACGGGTACATCTTCACGGCGTACAGCTTCCCCCTGGTGAGCGGGCGCATCCAGCGGTTCGACTTGAAGAAATCGGGATCGTGGCCGCACGCCGCGTAGCGGTTGTAATCCTTGTACGTCTTCTTCAGCGCATCCACGGGGACTTCGATCTTCTTTGCGAGCTCCTCGATGCCGTCTCCCACCTTGAAGGCGTCGCTGTCGGCCGCGACGGCGTTTTGTATCTCTTCCTTGAGGTTGCCGAGTTTCGTCATGACGGGAATGATGACCCCGATCCCCTGCTTGACGCCCTTTTCCATGACGTACTCGACCTCGCCATCGTCGAAAATCGACCAGGCAAAATGGCCGCGTTGACGCCCGACGGCATTCGCCGCCTGGGCGAAGCTGAAAACCACTTCCTCGTCGATGAACCGCTCGCCGTGCCTGTTCACCCAGAGATTGGGCTCCCAGGTCATCGCGTAGATGCTCCCGAGAGGGACGATGCCCTTCCCCTCGGTGCCGAGGTGAAGCATCAGGTTCTCGCCCTCGGTGTCGGCGCCCACGTCTTTCGCCATCTGGATACCGTCGCCTGTCTTGTTGAGCGGCAGCGAGGACTTGAAGCGCTCGGGGTCGAACTTCGTCCACCGGGCGATCTTCTCCTTGCTGTTGCCGAAGCCCCCCGTGGCGATGACGACCACCCTGGCGTTGACGATCACCCGGTTCCCCTTGTGATCGGAGGCCTCGATGCCGGCCACCCGGCCGCCGGTTTCGATCAGTTTTCTCGCGGGCGTCCGGAGCAGGAAGACGGCCCCTTTCTCCTTCGCCCTTTCCTGCAGCGCGGTGACCAGGGCGCCGCCGTGGACGAACTGCCCCCGCGGCTTGATGACGTGCCAGACCATCGGCTCCCGCGGAGAGATGTGGATCGCCTCCATCTCGACCCCCCGCTCGCGCAGCCACTCGATATTGGCGGCGGAACCTTCCACGAACCGGCGGATCAGGGGGGCGTCGACCTTGTAGTGGCCGAACTCGATGATGTGCTTGAACGCCTCTTCCTTGGTGAGGTTATAGGCCTTCGCCCGCTGGAGCTCCGATTCCACCGCGAAAAGACCTTCCGCGAAGTTCGAGGCGCCGCCCAGGTAGGGGTTCTTCTCGAGGACCACGACTTTCGCGCCCCCCTCGGCGGCCACCACGGCGGCCGCAAGGCCGGTCGAGCCCCCTCCGACGATGACGATGTCCGTGTCGATCTTCCTGTCTCCCGCCTGGACAACGGCGGAAAATAAGGCGAGCGCGATCCCCGCTGCCACCAAGGCTCCTGCACGATGTCTCCTCAAAACTCCTCCTATTCCCTATTTCTTCCGCGAGATGGGGCCGTGGCAGTCCTGGCAGAAGTTCACATCCGCCCTGTGGCCGATGTGGCAGGAGATGCAGTCGGGATCCATGAAATGAGGGCTCTTGTGCGGGTTGAAGTGCATGTCTTTCGTCTGCTCGCCCAGCTTCGCGTACGACTCGTGGCATTTGAGGCACGCGCTGTTCGGAACGATCCTATTCGTGTCCTTCCCGTGGCAATCCGCACATTGGGTGCCTGCAGGTTTATGCCTGTCCGCAACGGATGCGGCATGCGCAGCGGGAATCTGGGCCGCCAGCGGCCCCGCCGCAAACAGGAACAGCAGCGGCGCTGCGATGACGCTGGAGATGAACGTTGCCCTAATCATTGGTCCTCCTTTACTTATTACCCATCCCGGAAAGGATGGTCTGCGCCGCCATGCGGCCGCTGTTTACCGCGAAACCGAACGTGGAGCCCGACGCGGCGGTGAGCGTGTAGGAATCCGAGTACATGCCGCCCACGTCGTTCCCGGTCATGTACAAACCACGAACGACGATGTTGTCGTCCTTGTCCAGCGGGCGGAGTTGCTCGTCGACCTTGACGCCGCCGACCGTGGACAGGAGGGCTTCCTTGATCTTGATCGCATAGAGGGGGCCCTTCAGATCGAGGACCTGCAGCCATTCACTGTTCTTGCCGAAGGCAAGGTCCCGGTTCACGGCGGCGCCCTTGTTATACTCTTCAAGAGTCTGCCGGAGTGCCTCCGGAGGTAGCTTCGTCCGGGCCGCCAGCTCCGCGAGGGTCGCCGCCTTCACGAAGAACGGGCCGCCGGAGGCGACGGCGCCGTCCCAAAGCTCGTCGAAATTCGGGAATTTCGTCATGGGGCGCACGAGGATCCCCAACCCCGCGTCGACGCCTTCCTGCATGTAATGCTTCTTCAGGTTCTCGTCGAAGATGGCCCACGCCACCTTCTGCCGCCGGATGGCGTTCGAAGCCATGGGGAAATCGAAGGCGACGTATTCGTTGGTGAAGCGCTTCCCGAACTTGTTCACCCACACGTTCCGGGGGGCGACGCCGACCGCGCCGAGCGGGATATGCGGCCGCCGGCCCGGAAGCGCGTCCGTGCTGGCGACGAACTGCAGCGTGGACATTCCTTCCACAGCGGCGCCCAGGCCGAGCGCCATGTTGATGCCGTCGCCGGTTCTTTTCAGGGGCGCGACATTGATGACGCTTTCCTCCCCCGCGTATTTCCGGATCATCTCGGGATTGTTCGCGAAGCCGCCGGTGGCGATGACCACCCCGTGACGCGCCTCGGCGATAACGGTTTCACCCGCCTCGTTCATCGCCTTGACGCCCACGGCCTTCCCGTCCTTTACGATCAGTTCCTTGGCCGGCGTCCCCAGAAGCAGCGTGACGTTGGGGGATTCCCGTATCCTCCCGTGCAGCGCCCGGACCAACGCGGCTCCCTTTCCCTGGATCAAATGCCACGTGGGGTTGTTGTTCCAGAAGTTCTTCGAAGGGCCTTCGAACTCGACTCCCTGCTCCATCAGCCAGTCTATGGTCTTCGCCGACTCGTTGTGGAACCTGCGGATCAACGGGGCATTGGCCTGCCACCGGGTATCGTTCATCTCCTCGTAGAACACCTCGTCCCGGGTCAGCCCGATCCAGCGCTCCTTCTGCAGCCTGGACTCCACGGCGAACACGCCCTCGGCGAAGTTCCCGGCGCCGCCGACGGCGCGGTACTTCTCGAGAAGAACGACCGTTGCACCGCCCTGGGCGGCGGTCAGCGCCGCGCTCAAACCCGCCGGCCCCGCCCCGACGACCACGACGTCGGCCTGCAGCATCCGGTCGGCATGGGCGCTCCCGCCCGTTAAAGCGATGAAAAACGCCGCCGCAAGGCAGATGAACATGAATGTCCCGGGTACCGCCTTCCTCATTTCTTGTCTCCTTTCCGGTTTCCGGCCGGCAATTCGGCTCAATCCTGATGGCACTGAGCGCACAGGGACTCATCCGCCTCATGGCCACGGTGACAGGCGTTGCACTCCACTTCCCCGTAATGGCTCTTATGCGGGTTGCGCGAGAGCTTTTTCGTCCGCTCATCGACCCGGTACGCTTTATGTCGTTCCGCCGTAGGGGGTTTTTCCGCCAGCGCGCCAAATGCCGCAGCGCCCGTTGCAAGGAATGCGCAAGGCAGCGATGCAATCCTGGCGGCTTTATTTCTCATGGGGTACCCTCTCGAAGGGAGGAACTGCCGATTCCGTGCCAAAACCGGCGACCCCAATAATGCATTGAAAGAACAGGATAAAATTGAAAGACGCGCCCGCATTGCATTCTGCATCCCCCGCAAATTTCCATTTTTTGCAAATAGAAATTGCAATATATGGAACAGGCCGATAGGATTTATCAACAAGAACGGATCCGAGGAGAACGGGTGAAAGCGGCCGAACTGGAACTGAAGCGATTGCTCCACTTCCTCCCCAAGGGAGGCTCGATGCAGTTCATGGGCCACAGGACGCTGCTCCTGGATGCCCTGGCCATGGGGCTGCTGCGCAAGGAGCTCATCGACAACCTCGGCACCTTCTCGGCCAAGAATATTCTCACCCGCATGGGATACGCCCACGGTTGGTCCACCGCCGACAACCTCGACCACGAATACCCGGATCTGCTGAAGGATACCGACTGCGGCCCCGCCCTCCACATGCTGCAGGGGTACGTGAACGTGGCCAAGTGCGAAATCACGTGGGAGCCTTCGTTCCGGATGTTCAATACCTGG
>CAZTFC010000059.1:0-11788 GCA_964612075.1 uncultured bacterium | reverse complement strand
CACCTGTTCCAGAACCGGTACAAATCGCCGATCGTGTCGAGCGACGGGTATTGCCGGGAGGTCGTGCGGTATATCCACCTCAACCCAGTACGTTCGGGAATCGTACCTTCGGTCGACGCCTTGGAGGAGTATCCCTGGACCGGACATCGGCGAGTCGTGCGCGGCGGCAGCCCGGTTTGGCAGGATACCGGCCTCCTGCGCGCGGAATTCGGCGCTCTTTCCGGGGCGGGATCGGGATGGATACGGAACTACCGGAAATTCCTGGAAGCGGCGGCCGATGGGCCTTCCGGGTTATTCCAGCCGCAGGGCGATGACGGCGGTTCGGAAGCCGGGAAGGTCGTGCCGACGGAGGCCGCCGGTCTCCACGTGCTGTTTTCCGATCACTTGAATCGCATCGCCGCCTGGCACGGGGTGCCGGTCCCCAGGGTGCTTTCCGGGGACAGGGATTACACCGTGGTCAGGGTGCGGAAGGCGGTGCTGAAAAAATGCAGGGACGAGATGGATATTTCGATCGCCCAGCTGGCCCGCTGGATCGGGATGAAGGAAAACTCCGCCAGGTATCTGCTGAATTCCTGACGTTCGACGAATCCGCCGAGAATTACCCCCGGTTCATCTCTGTCCCCGTTTTGGCGGAGAACTCATCAACGTCCCGGTTCTGCGGTTTTCCGCGTCACTACCAGGAACGCGGAATGCGAGAACATCCACTGGACGGGGCGGACGGACATCCCCTTCACGTGCCAGGGGCGCTGGATCACCTCGAAGGTCTCGGGGTCCGAGAAGCCGCCCTCCTCGGCGAGACGGTCGCACAGCTGCTTCACCTGGATCGTGGAGGGGAGATAGGCCAGCAGGATACCGCCGGGGAGGAGCGCTTCGCGGGCGTGGGGGACCGCCTGCCACGGCTCGGGCAGGTCGAGGACGATCCGGTCGACCTCCCGCTCGTCGATCCCCTGGTAGATGTCCCGGACCTTGACCTCGTGGTTCGGGCACTCGCCGAGGTACCGTCGCACCGTTTTCGCCCCGCTCGCGGCGAAGTCCTCCCTCACTTCGTAGGAGATCACGCGGCCCTGCGGGCCGACCGCCTCCAGCAGCTTGATGGTCAGGGCGCCCCAGCCGATGCCGGCCTCGATCACGGTCGCCCCGGGGAAGATGTCCGCCCACATCAGGATGGGCCCCGTGTCCTTCGGGTAGATGATCTGGGCGTGCCGCTTCTGGTTCATGATGAACTGGATGTAGGTGGGGCGGAAGGCGCGGTACTCGTCGCCCATCGCCGTCCAGGCGCGGCAGCCGTCCTCCCTGCCGATCAGGTCGTCGTGCAGGAGGTTCCCCTTGTGGGTGCCGAAGACCTTGCCCGGCGCCAGGGTGATCAGGTGCTCTTCCTGCTTGGGGGAGACGAGAAGGACGTCCTCGCCTTCCTGAAAAGGTCCCCGGCGGATCCGCCCGCCGCTTCCGCGACCGTCCCCGCTTCCCCCTTCGCTTCCGCTTCCGGTCATCCGGCCGCCTCCTTCGAGCGTTCCTCCCGCCGCTTCCGGACGAGCTCCTTGAGGCGGCAGTAGGTGCAGGTCTCCGCGTACGTGGGAGCGCCGCACGCCGCGCAGGGGTGGGGCGACCCCCCGCCTCCGCCCTCCGCCTCGACTCCCTCCGCCGCGCCGCCCGGCGCCTCGTCGCCCGCTGCCCGCCGGAGCGGGTTCGCCTCGTCGAGGAACCCCTGGTAGAAGACGATCCGCGATCCGGGCATGCTTTCCTCGATCAGCGACAGCGCCTCCTTGTACACCAGGGAGGTCGCGTGCCCGCTCATCGGGCACTCTTCGGTCACGTAGTCGATCCCTTTGAGGAAGCCGTAGGCGGCGGTCTCGAGCTCGGAAACGCGCCACAGCGGCTTCACCTTCCTCACCAGCCCCGCGCCCGACTCGGGCAGGTACGGGTGCTGCCGCGACAGGTGGTCCCGCTGCCAGTGGAGCAGGTTCCCCAGCAGGCGGGCGGTTTCGTCGTCCAGGTTGTGCCCGGTCGCCACGACGTCGAATCCCCCTTCCGCCGCGACCCGGTTGAAGAAGTACCGCTTAACGGTCCCGCAGATGGAGCACTCCTGCATCCGGATGCACCGGGCCGCCTCCGGGATCGGGATCCCCTCCTTCGCCAGCTCGACGACGATGGGGCGCTTCCCCCTTTCCCGCGCGTATGCCTCGACCTTCTCCCTCGAGCGGTCCGAGTAGCCCTCGATCCCCAGGTCGATGTAGAGCCCTTCCGTCTCGTACCCCATCTCCATGAGGACGTCCCAAAGCACCAGGCTGTCCTTGCCGCCGGAGACGCACACCAGCACCCGGTCCCCGGGCGACAGGAGCCGGTACTTCCGGATCCCTTCCCGGACCTGCCGCTTGAAGAAGACGAAGAAGCATTCGGGGCAGAAGGCGGAGTGGTGGCTCGGCAGCTCGATCGCGGCCGCGGCCTTCCGGCAGCGCTTGCACTTCATGGCCGGGTCAGCCCCCCGAGACGACGGAGATGACGTCGATCGTCTCCCCGTCCTCCACGCGCATGTCCTTGGTGAGGAGCTTTTTCCCCTGCGTGACGATCACCGTGGACGGGCGCACCCCCGCCTCGGCGAGGAGGTCCATCACGCGCCGGGGCCCCGGGACCTCGAGCTCCTTTTTCTTCTGCGGAAGGCGGACGCGGATCATCCAAGAATTATACAGGATTGATCGGGAAAGGTTTCATCATGGAATCAAGGCATTACGATCAAGCCGCCTCGTGCCTTCCCGGCCCGGCCGGATATAATCTGAATACAGGCCGGACGGCCCGGACGATGGTTCCTCCGGGCGCCGTTCGGGGGCGGCGTATGCGGACGAAGCGGCGGAATCATGCCTTGGCGGCGCTGGCGCTCCTCCTTTCGTTGCCTTCATGCGGCGGAGGGGGAAGCTTCGACGATCTCTATCCGATCCGGGTGCCCACGGATGTCCTGGTCTCCGACATCGATGGCGAGAGCGGCGTCCTCCTGTTGCTGCAATCGGCGGCGGAGCCGGGGAGCTTCGCCGGGCCGCGGATCCTGTGACCGGAGAGCCGGCCGGCGCTTCCGACCTCGCCCGGGCCTTCTAGCGGGATCCCTGGATGTCCTTGAGCTGATGCGCGGGGGTGAAGTAATGCCGGTACCCCTGGATCAGCAGGAGGAGGGACGTGATCGCCACGGCGCCCGTGATGGCGCACATGATGGCGATCTGGTACCGCACCGCGATGATCGGCTCGGTCCCGGAGAGGATCTGGCCGGTCATCATGCCGGGCAGGGCGACGATCCCGGTGGCGGCCATGGTGTTCATGGTCGGGATCAGGCAGGCGCGGAAGGCGGTCCGCACCGCCGGCTCGGAGGCCTGCCGCCCCGTGGCCCCCAGGCAGATCGCCGTCTCGATCTCCTCGCGCCGGTCGTGCATCTCGGAGGAGAGGCGCTCCGCGGCCAGGCTGGCGCCGTTCATGGAGTTGCCGATGATCATCCCCGCCAGCGGGATCAGGTAGCGCGGGTCGTACCAGGGGGCGTACTCGACCACCAGCGAGCAGAAATAGAAGGTGACGGCGCCGCACCCGACGAGGATGGATGTTCCCGCCACCCGGTAGAAGTGGGGCATCTTCCTCTTGATGCGGGCGCCCATCACCTGCAGGGAGAAGGCGCCCATCGCGAGGAGCATGAGCAGCACCGGCAGGGGCGACCGGACGGCGAAGACCAGGTGGAGGAGGTACCCGACCGCGATGAGCTGCACCACCATGCGGAACGACGCCCACAACAGCTGCTTCCCCTGGCCGATCCCCCGCAGGCGGGAGAGCGCCACCGTAAGCAGGATCAGCCCGTAGGCCCAGGCGAGGTGGATCAGCTCGAGGGGGACGATGTCCTGTTTATCCACGGGGGCGCTCCTCTTCTCCTGCCTCTCTTTTTTCCGTACCCTCCAGGAACCGCCGGAACTCCCCGGTGCGCGGCGCCGCGATCATCGACTCCCCCGGTCCTTCCTCGACGATCCTCCCTCCTTCGAGGTAGATGAGGCGGTCGGCGACCTTTCCGGAGAGGCGCAGGTCGTGCGTCACCAGGACGACGGCAAGCTGTTCGGACCGGCAGATGTCCCGGAACGTCGCCGCAAGCCGGTCGGAGGTGGGGCGGTCGAGGGCGCTGGTCGGCTCGTCCAGCAGCAGGACCTGGGGCCGGCCGATCAGGACCCGGGCGAGGCTCACCCGCTGCTGCTCGCCCCCGGAGAGGGTCCGGGCGTCCCGGGAAAGCAGCTCCGCGGGGAGGCGGCTCAGCTCCAGGGCGCGGACGACCTCCTCGCCGTCGGCCGCGGGAAGCGGCGCGTTGCGGTAGAAGAAGGGACGCTGCAGGTTGTGGAGGACCGTGCCCTCGAACATGAAGGGCTTCTGCTGCACCATCCCGACCCGGCGGCGCAGCTCGAGCGGGTCGATCTTCGCCAGCTCCTCACCGGCGAGGAGAATGCGCCCTTCGGTGGGGTCCTCCAGCCGGTTGATCAGCCGGATCAGGGAGCTTTTCCCGCTGCCCGAGGGGCCGACGATGACGGTGGCCTCCCCCCGGCGCGCCTCGAAGGAGATCCCGGAGAGGACGTTCGCGTCCTTCCCCTCCGCGTTGCGGCGCACCTTCCCGACGTTCTCGAAACGGACCATCCCGGCCCTCCCCGGCGTCTTTCCCAAGGAGATACTACCCGTTTGGCAAAAAACAGGAAATGATTGAGCAGCGCGGCGGGCGGGTAGTAAGATGGGCATTCATGTTCACTGGAGGAATCCGTCCATGCGCAGCCGCTCGATCGTGGCATGTATCCTCTCCCTCTGGATGATTTCCATGGCGTCCGGCTGTTCGAAGTCCGATGCGCCCGCGCCCGGAGGTGCGCCGGCTTCCCCGGCGGCCCCCGCTCCCTCGGCTTTGACTTCGGTTGCGGAGGGGAAGAAATTGTTCGACCAGAAGTGCGGCGTGTGCCACGACCTGGCCCGCGCGGCGGACCGCAAGGAGACGCGGGACGGCTGGGCCGCGATCGTGAAGGACATGCAGGGGAAGAAGGCCGGCTGGATCTCCGACGCCGACGCCTTGAAGATCCTGGATTTCCTCGTCGCGGAGCACGGAAAGGACTGATCGACGCCTGACCGGCCGCCGGCGGTTTTCGCCGCCCGTCCGGGGGCTTTCGGAAACGCGGGCGGACCCGGGGGCGGAAGGGTCGCCCGCTTGCGGTTTTTGGGAGAGGGGCGGCCCTTGGATATCCTGCTTTCCGTTTTCCCCGTGTTCCTGCTGATCGCGCTGGGCGTGCTCCTGCGGCGGTACGGCTTCCTGAACGAGGGGTTCATCGATTCGGCGAACTCCCTCGTCTACTACATCCTGCTTCCCGCCCTGCTGTTCCAGGAGATCAGCGACGCCCGGTTCCAGGAAGCGTTCAGCGCCCCGCTGGTGCTCGGGGGATACGCCGCCATCCTGTTGACTTTCGGCATCGCGTTCGCCATGTCGGGAAACCTCGGACCGTCCGAGCGCGGTTCCTTCCTCCAGGGGACGATCCGCGCGAACTTCGCCTACGTCGGGCTTCCGATCGTCTTCAACGTCGCGGGGCAAGGGGGCCTGCGCAAGGCGGGGATCCTGCTCGGCTTCGTCGTTCCCTTCCTGAACGCTCTCTCCATCATCGCGCTGATCCTCCCCCACGGCCTGGGGAAGGGGAGCGGGCCCGGCACGGCGCGCCGGATCCTGCGCCAGCTGGTGAGCAACCCGGCCATCCTCGGCGCCATGGCCGGCATCGTCTGGAGCATCTTCGAGCTGCCGCTTCCCGACCTGGCGCGCCGGACGCTCAAGCTCCTGAGCCCGGCGACGCTTCCGTTGTCGCTCCTTTGCCTGGGCGCCTCCTTTTCCGTCGACCGGGCGCGGAAGGGATTTGCGCTCGCATCGCTTGCCGCCTTCCTGAAGCTCGTGGTCCTGACGGGGCTGGGCGTGGCGGCCTACCGGTGGATGGGGGTGTCGGGGGAGGACCTCGCGGTCGGGATCATCATGCTCGGCTGTCCCACCGCGGTGATCACCTACGTGATGGCGGCACAGATGTCGGGGGACCCGGACCTGGCGGGGACCATCGTCATCACGTCCACCGCCGCCTCCGCGGTCACGATCACCGGGTGGCTGTTCCTGATCCGCTACATGGGCTGGTGAGGAGGCCGCCCGGCCGGGAGCCGCTCCCCGGGCGCCGACCGGCGCTCTTCAATCGATGAGCAGGACGATCGTCTTCGCCGGGCCGAAGACGCCCGGGGCGAAAACCTGCTCGATGTCGGCGGTCCGCGACGGCCCCGAGCAGAAGGTGACGTTCCTCGGCGGGTCCGCCCCGAGTGCCGCCAGCGCGTCCTCCAGGTTCGCGTGCAGGGAAGCCGCCGAAAGCAGGGAGACGTGCACCCTCGGGAGCAGCCCCGGCAGGTGGCTCTTCCCGTCCGCGCTGGTCTCGATCACGGTCCCCGTCTCCGCGATGCCCGCCTCCGCCGTCCGGAATCCCGCCGCCGTGGCCGCCGCCGCGCCGCCTCCCTCCCGGACCTCCGCGCACGACGCCAGCGTGAACGGGCCGAAGGGCGCCAGCGATTCCGCGACCCTGCGGGCCGCCTCGTCGCCTTCCGGGGAGAAGAGGGCGGCGACGCCCTCCGCGCGCAGCGTCTCGCCCAGGTCGTGCAGCACCGATTCCGCCGGGCCCGAAAAAAGCAGGCCGCCGGCGGCCTCGAACGCCTCCGCGAAGCGGGCGGCCCGCTCCTCCGCGGCGATGGGCTCGGGCGCGTCGCCGCCGGCGGGCGGCGCCGGGGCGCAGGGGCATCCCCCCGTGGCGGATCGCAGGCGAAGGAGCAACAGGGTCCGCTCGTCGCCGCCGGTCATTCCCCCGCCCCCCTGCGGATCTTCCACAGCTTCCGGAACGGCCGCCTTGCGACGGCGGGGAAGTCTCGCCGCTCCGTCCAGCCGGCGAAGGGATACGGCATCCCGCTGAAGGGGTGCCCCCTGCTGACGAGGCGGGAAAGCTCTCCGAGAATCCGCTCCAGCGCCTCGAGGACGCCCGCCCGCTTCATGATCGAGGCGTACCCCTTGGCCCACGCGATCTCGGCGGGGGTTTTGAGCCCCTGGAACCTCGTGTCCGAACGCAGCTCGAGCAGGAAGCCGGTCAGCGGGACCTTCACCGGGCAGGCGTCGGCGCACGCGCCGCACAGGGTGCTGGCGTCGGGCAGGGCGGCGGCCCCGGACAGGCCGGTCAGCAGCGGCGTCAGGACCGCGCCGATGGGGCCGGGGTACACCCAGCCGTACGGGCGCCCGCCCACGCAGCCGTACACGGGGCAGGCGGAAAGGCACGCGCCGCACCGGATGCACTTGAGCGCGTCGCGGTACTTGCCTTCGAGGACGGCGCTGCGCCCGCAGTCGATCAGCAGCACGTGCAGCCGCCGCGGCCCTTCCGCGTCGCCGTCCCTGCGGGGCCCGGTGAGGATCGACACGGAGGAGGGGAGCGGCTGACCCGAGGCGCTGCGGGACAACAGCCGCAGGAAGAGCGGCAGGTCGGCCATGCGCGGGACCACCTTCTCTATTCCCGCCACGACCAGGTGCACGCGGGGCAGCAGGGCCCCGGCGCGGGCGTTCCCGTCGTTCGACAGCAGGACGACCGATCCCGTCTCGGCGACCAGAAAGTTCGCCCCGGTCACGCCCAAGTCGGCCCGGAGGAAGCTCCCTTCCAGCCGCTTCCGCGCGATCGCCGCCAGGCCGGCCGCGTCGGAGGCCGGCGGTTCTCCGAGCTTCCGCTCGAACAGGCGCGAGACGGCCTGCCGCGTCATGTGGAAGGCGGACGACAGGATGTGCGAGGGCGGCTCCCCGGCGAGGCGGGCGACGTATCCCCCGAGGTCGGTCTCCACCTCCTCGACTCCCGCCTCCCGCAGGGCGTCTTCGAGGGAGATCTCCTCCGCGGCCGTCGACTTCGACCGGACGGCCAGCGCGACCCCCTCCTCTCTCGCGACCCGGGCGACGATTTCCCGCGCCCGGGCGGCGTCGCGCGCCACGTGGACGACCGTGCCCCTCTTTTCGGCCTCGTCGATGAATCGCGCGAGGTGCTCGTCGAGGCGCGACAGCGTTTCGCGCCGGAGCCCCGAGGCCCGCTCCCGGGCCGCCTCGAAGCCGGCGAAGGACGCGACGGCGGCGGCGCGGCGCGCTTCGATGCGGCCGACCGCGTTCGCCAGGGCGGCCTGCAGCTCCTTGTCGGAGAGGGCCTTGAGCGCGTTCCGCTCGAACGCCCGGGAATCGGGCTCCATCACGGTTCGCCCTCCTCTTCCCCCGCCCGGGGTCCGCCCGCCAGGACCTGGGCCAGGTGGAGCGCTTTCACCGGGTAGCCGTACCGGGAGATCATCCCCCCGATGTTCAGCAGGCATCCCATGTCCGCCGTGGTGACGTAGGCCGCGCCGGTCGCCAGGATCCGATCGATCTTCCGCTCCGTCATCGCGCACGAGATCTGCGGGTGGCGGACGGAGAAGACGCCGCCGAAGCCGCAGCACCTCCCGGCCTCCTCCATCTCCACGAGCGCGACCCCGGGGATGGCGCGAAGCAGCGTCCGGGGAGGATCGGCCGCGCCCGGCCCCGGCCCCTTCGGAAGGCGGCACGATTCATGGTACGTCACCGTGCCGGAGAAGGGGGATTTCGGGTCGGTCACCCCGAGCACGTCGACCAGGAAGCGGGAGAGCTCGTAGGTGCGCTCGGCGAAGGCGCGTGCCGCCGCCAGCGTCCGCGGCTCGTCGCGGAAGAGGACGGGGAATCCGTCGTGGACCATCGCCGCGCAGGAGCCGGAGGGGGTGACGATGTACCCGTCGTCGGGGAAGCAGCGCAGGAGCTTGCGCGCGACGGCCCGGGCCTCCTTCCGGTTCCCGGTGAAAAAGGCCGGCTGCCCGCAGCAGGTCTGGGACAGCGGCGCGCCGACCTTGACGCCGAACCGCTCGAGGACCTCCGTGGCCGCGAAGCACACGTCGGGGGCGAACGCGTCCGCCGAGCAGGAGAAGAAAAGGGAAGCGGAGACGGGTCCCTTGGGATCCATCCCCGTAGTATACGGCAACCGCCGCGGGCCGAAACCGGCATCCTTCCGGGAGCGCGCGGGGCGGGAAGGGATCGCCCCCCGAACGCCCCCGGGAGGATGCGGCGTTACAGCGCTTCCCTGCCCCGTTCGCCCGTCCGGATCCGCACGACGTCCTCGAGGTCGTAGATGAAGATCTTCCCGTCGCCGATCTTCCCGGTGCGCGCGGCGGTGAGGATCCGCTCCACCACCGCGGGCACCGTCTCCGCGGGAACGGCCACCTCGACCATGACCTTCGGGATGAATTCCACCACGTACTCCGCCCCCCGGTAGACCTCCGTGTGCCCCTTCTGGCGCCCGAACCCCTTCACCTCGTGGACGCTCATTCCGGAGACCCCGATCTCGCCGAGCGCGGCCTTCACCTCGTCGAGCTTGAACGGCTTGATGATCGCCTCGATCTTCTTCATGGCCCGCTACCTCCGTTCGACGAGCTGGAAGTTCGGGTAGGCCGAGTTTCCGTGCTCGAAGTAATCCAGCCCCTCGATCTCCTCTTCCTCGCTCACGCGGATCCCTCCGGTGAGCGCCTTGGTCACGTACCAGAAAGCAAGCGACAGGGCGAAGACGCACGCGGCGATCAGCCCCGCGCCCAGGAGCTGCGGCCCGAGCTGCGCCATGCCGCCGCCCAGGAAGAGCCCTTTCTTGGCTACCGCCGCCGCCGGGCAGACGGAGGGGTCGGCGAAGAGGCCCAGCGCGACGGTCCCGAACACACCGTTGGCCAGATGGACGGCGGTGGCGCCGACCGGGTCGTCGATCCCCACCCGGTCGAAGAAGAAGACCGCCAGGACCACCAGGACGCCCGCGACGAGCCCGATGACCATGGAGCTGGCGACGCTGACGAAGGCGCACGGCGCGGTGATGGCGACGAGCCCCGCGAGGCAGCCGTTCAGCGTCATGCCGAAATCGGGCTTCCCGAGGAACAGCCAGGCCGCGATCATGGAGCTCACGGTCGCCGCCGCCGCCGCGACGTTCGTGGTGGTGGCGACGTGGGCGATGGACGGGCCGTCCGCGGCCATCGTGGAGCCGGGGTTGAACCCGAACCAGCCGAACCACAGGACCAGCACTCCGATGGCGGCGGAGGTCATGTTGTGCCCGGGGAGGGCGTTCACCTTTCCCCCCAGGCCGAATTTCCCGATGCGGGGTCCGAGGACGATGACGCCTGCCAGGGCGGCCCAGCCGCCGACGGAGTGGACCACCGTCGAGCCCGCGAAGTCGAGGAATCCCTTGCCCGCGAGCCAGCCGCCTCCCCAGATCAGGTGCCCGCCGACGGGGTAGATCACCCCCACCATGAACAGCGTGAAGAGGAGGAACGACTTGAACTTGATCCGCTCGGCGACGGCGCCGGAGACGATCGTCGCGGCGGTGCCGGCGAACACGAGCTGGAAGAAGAACTTCGCCCAGAAGGGGACCCCGGTCCAGTTGAGGGCGTGGTAGACGCCCTTGTAGGCTTCCCCCGTCGCCGGGCTGTTGTCGGCGCCCGAGGCGAAGAACAGCCCCGAAAGCCCCACGACCGGGTTCCCGTCGCCGAACATGAGGCCGAAACCCAGGATCAGGAACGCCATCGAGGAGACCGCGAACACCACGAAGTTCTTGAAGAGGATGTTGACGGTGTTCTTGGCCCGGCAGAAGCCGGATTCCACGAGGGCGAAGCCCAGGTTCATGAAGAAGACCAGGAACGCCGCGATCATCACCCAGAGGGTGTCCATGGCGATCTTCTGGCTTGCGATGGCGTCCGCCATCTCCTTCGTGAAGGCCGGGGCCGCGTCGCCCGCGGCGGCCGCCCCTTCCGCCGCGAGGGCGGGGAGGGCCGCGACGGCCGCGAGGATCAGCGCCGCGAGCCCCGTGATCCGGGTCATCCGTGTCGTCAGCTGTTTGCCCATGCCGCTTCTCCTTTTATCGTTCGCCCGTCATCCGGTTGTCGCATCGCGCCGCGCGCGTCACGGGAAGTTGATGTCGATCTGCAGCGTGACCGTGTTCTGCCCGCCGGTCCGCTCCTCGTTGTAGATGTCGTAGCCGAGCAGCACGCTGACGTTCTTCGCGAAGGCCCACGAGGCGCCGATGCTCAAGGCGCCGAGGGCGGAGTCGCCGCCCTGGTAGTCGACCGCCAGCCACAGCTTGTCGGAGATCTCCGTCATGACGCGGTCCCATGACAGCAGCAGCCCCTTTTCGTCGGATGCCCCGTTGGCGTCCAGGAGCGCTTTCCTGTTCCCGACGTAGTAGCCCGCGGAGAGCCGGCCGATCACCGGGATCGTCTTCGCCGCGAGGGCGTACACGATGTCCTGCTTCGTGGTGAGCTCGCCGGCCCTGGCGTCGCCGCTCTTCGTCCCGAAGTTGTAGCCGCCGACCGCCAGGGCGGGGGAGAGCTTGAAAAGGGCGTCCTCCGGCGTCCCCAGCTTCGCGTGGAAGTAGAGCGGGTGGTTGTCCGCGTCCCCCCCCGCGGAGATCACGTCGAAGCCGATCTCCGCCTGGATCTTCTGGTACGGCAGGATGCCGACGGTGGGGCCGACGACGTACGACGGGCCCGTCCGGCTTCCGTCGTCGTTGGATCCGTCGCGCAGATAGGTGTCGAAGTTCAGGTGGAGCGTCTTGTACGGCTGTACGTCCGTGGACGGGATCCATACCTGCGTGGACGGCGTCGCCGTCGCGGTGGACGCGGCGAAACCCCACAACCCGATCGCCGACAGGGCGATGCCCGCCATCTTCCGGAATCTCCT
>CAZTFC010000058.1:0-12193 GCA_964612075.1 uncultured bacterium | reverse complement strand
TTTCCCCGGGCACGGCGACACCTCCGCGGACTCCCACGAGGAGCTTCCCGTCGTGACGGCGGACCGCGAGACGCTCTTCGCGCGCGAGCTGATCCCCTTCCGCCGGGCGATCCGCGCGCGGATCCCGGCGCTGATGACCGCCCACGTCGTCTACCCGGCGCTCGACCCGTCGATGCTCCCGGCCACGCTTTCCGGGGAGATCCTGAAGGGGCTGCTGCGGGAGACGCTTCGCTTCCGGGGGACGGTCTTCTCGGACGCGCTGGAGATGAAGGCGATCTCTTCGCTGCGCGGCATGGGCGAGGCGGCGGTCATGGCGGTCGCCGCGGGGTGCGACGTCGCGCTGGTGTGCCGCGGGGAGGAGCTCCAGGCGGAGGCGATCGGCCGGCTCGAGCGGGAAGCGAGGGACGACGCTACATTCCGCCGTCGTCTGTCGAAAGCGGCTCGTCGCTCGGATCGGCTTCGGGCGTGGGCGGCGTCGGGAGAGCGGCGTCGACCGAACCCCCGGTCGCCGGGGTCGGCGCGGCATCGGGAGCTTTCGGCCCTTCTGTGGGAGCGCTGGGCAGGTACCGGGCGTACATCGCCGGGCGATAGATCCGGTAATATTGGAGAAGGTTGAGGAAGACCTTCCGGACGTAGAAGCGCGTCTCCTGGTAGCTGATCCGCTCGAGCCAGACCGCCGGGTCGCCGCCGGAGGCCGCCCACCACCGCTTCACCGCCGACTCCCCGCCGTTGTAGGCCGCCACGGCGCGGAAGTAGTCGCCGTCGAACTCCTTCAGCAGCTTCGCCAGGTAGGCCGCCCCGAGCCGCACGTTGAGCTCGGGCCTCGTCAGGTCCATCCGGGTCGGCTTCGGCAGGTTCTCCTTTCGGGCGGTCTCCGCCGCGGTCCTCGGCATGAGCTGCATGAGCCCCACGGCGCCCGCCGAGGAGAGGACGTCCGCCTGGAAGGCGGACTCCTGGCGCATGATCGCGTGGAGCACCAGCGGGTCGAGCCCCGCCTGCGGCCGGTCGCAGTCGCTCACGTACTCGGGCGCCAGCGGGTACTGCAGCCGCTCGATGAGCCCGGGCGGCTTCCCGGGGTCCGTCGGAAGGTTGACCGCCTCGCGCATCGCCCCCCTCAGGTCGCCCGCGAGGTACCGGAACAGCCCCGAGGAGCCGCCGTCGGGAAGGCCGATCGTCCTCTTCACGACGCCCCGG
The DNA here is from genome assembly GCA_964612075.1 of uncultured bacterium. Lineage (GTDB taxonomy): Bacteria > Desulfobacterota > Deferrimicrobia > Deferrimicrobiales > Deferrimicrobiaceae > UBA2219. The sequence goes on along the minus strand of CAZTFC010000058.1, from coordinate 10,999 downwards.
TCCACCCGCTGCGCCTCCAGCACCGCGTAGTTCACCACGCCGAGGTCGGTCAGCCGCTCCGCGCGGCGCACCTTCTCCGCGTCCTCCGGCGCCCACGGGGCCCCGAGGACCTTGTCCCAGAGCTGCCTGCGCTCCGCGCGGCACGCCTCCGTCTCCCCGCTCGAGCGGGCGTTGAGCATCCGGAACGGGTCGCCGCCCCGCTCCTTCAAGGCCAGCAGCGCGTAGACGCCGGCCGACGGGTCGCCGGCCAGGGCTGCGAGGATCCGGTCGGCCTCCTCCTTTTGCCCGCTCTCCCTCAGGGCGCGCGCCCCCCAGAACCGGTGCCGGGCGGATTCCACCGACCCGAAGCCGCCCCTCTCCCCCGCGCGGAAGGCGGCGACCGCCTCGTCGTATCGCTTGAGCCGGTGGAGACCGTAGGCATGGCGGAAGATCGCCTCCTGGCGCGTCCGGTCGTCCGCCGCCAGCCGCAGCTCGCCGAACGCCGCCGTCGCCCCGACGACGTCGCCCTCGTCCTCGAGGATCCACGCCGCCTGGTAGCGCGCCCTCTCCGCGTTCCTGTAGCGCGGGTCCGCGGCCGCCACCGCGAGGAACCCCTTCCTCGCCTCCGCCAGCTTCCCGGCCCTCCAGTCGACGCGCGCCTGCAGGTACTGCACGTCCGAGCGGAACGCGGCCAGGCCGTCCTCGAACCGCTTCGCGAGGAGGTCGGTCGCCTCCGCGGTGGCCCCCTGCCTCCGGAGGAACTCCGCGTAGTCGAGGGCCATGGCGTAGTACTCGTTGGAAGGCGGGAACCGGTCCAGCGCGTTGTCGTACACCGCCCTCGCCCGCTCCGCGTCGCCCGCGCGGGTGACGGCCCTTCCCAGCTTCGCGTAGAACCCGACGGGGAGGTCGAACGAGGCCAGCCGCCCCTCCTTCCACCAGCTCCACAGCCGCTCGTACGAAAGCGCCGCCGCCGACTGGGCGGAGAACGCCGCGAAGTTGTCGAGGTGGAGCTGCGCCGCCCTGGAGTTCGGCCCCCCCTCCTCGGCCAGAAGGGCCACGATGAAGGCCTCTTCCGACTTCCGGTTGCCGCCGGAGACCGCGCCCCGGGAAACGGAGAGGCCGGCCCCCGCGAGGCGCAGGTCGTTGTCGAGCGCCGCCGCGTAGCCGATCTCGTGCCGCATGTACGGGATCAGCGGGGAGCCGGGGTACCGCGCCTCGAGCAGGTTCATGTACTCCGAAGCCTCGGGGCGCTTCTTCGCGCGCGCCGCGGCCATCCCCGAAAAGTAGAGGACGTAATCGCCCAGGTCGTGCTCGCGGTGGGGAATTTTCGCGAACGCCGCGCCCGCCTCCGCGAAGCGCTCGTGGTCGAGGTGCCCCCACCCCTCGCGGAAGGCGTTGTCGTGGGCGTTCGGGGCGGCAGGGTGCGCCGCGGTCCCGAGCGAGAGGAGAAGGACCGTCGCGGATATGAGAAGCGCGAGAGCGCGTTTCAATTCCCTTGAACCTCCGTTGCCGCCCTGGTCTCGGGCCACCATGATATTATCGATTCGTGAACGTCTCCCTGTCCACCCACCTCTTCGTCTTCCACCCGCTGGACGACACGATCCTTTCGCTCTACCCGAAGCACGGCTTCTCCCTCGCGGAGATCTGGGCGATGCCGCCCCATTTCCCGTACGACGACCCCGTCGCCGCCGGCCTCGTGGCGGAAAACATGGCGCGGCACGGGATCCGCGTGGCCAGCCTCCACGGCCCCATCTACCCCGACGTGCGGAGCTACAAGAAGGACCGGTGGTACTCCCTGTGCTCCACCGACGAGGCGCACCGCCTCGAGTCCGTGGAGGCCAACCGGAAGGCGGCGGCGTGGCTCGGCGGCAACGGCGGAGGGACGGTGGTCCTGCACACGGGCTTCCCCGCGGGCGACTGGTACCCGCACCGGTGGAACGCGCTCCTCTCGTCGATGAACGAGCTCGTCGCGTCGGCCCCCGGCAACGTCCGCTTCGCCGTGGAGAACACCCCGGTGGATTCCGGCCACACGGACGTCATCCTCGACATCGTCGCCCGGTATCCCGAGGACCGGGTCGGCGTGTGCATCGACCTCGGGCACGCCCACATCATCGAATCGGTCCCCGGCGCGCTGCGGGCCGCGGGCGGCCGCCTGATCCACGTGCACGCCTCCGACAACAGGGGCGAGAAGGACGAGCACCTCGTCCCCGGCAAGGGGACGATCCCCTGGGAGCGCGCGATCGCCGCCCTGAAGGAGGCCGGCTTCGAAGGCGCCTTCACCGTCGAGCTGCGCGACTACACGCGGGGAGACGACCCCTCCTACCGGGATTTCGGGCAGATGCTCGCGGAGACCCGAGCCGCCCTGGACCGGATCCTCGGGGACGGGAAATGACCCCGGGGCCCGACCTCTCCGCGATACGACGGGCCGTCTCCGCGCTCTTCCCTTCCGCCGACCCGGCGAAGGCGGAGATCGTCCCGCTGGCGGGCGACGCCTCGACCCGCTCCTACTATCGCGTGCGCGTCCCCGCGCCCGGCGGCGCGGCGGCCGGCGGCGCGGCGCCCCTTTCCGTCGTCGCCATGCTCTATCCCGACGAGGTTCCCCCGGGCGGCGAGCTGCCGTTCCTCAACGTCCACCGCTACCTCCTCAAGGCGGGGATCCCCGTCCCGGCGGCGCTGCGGCACGACCCCGGGGCGAGGCTGCTGTTCCTCGAGGACGCGGGGGACACAATGCTCGAGGACTCCGTCCGGAAGCGCGGGACCGCCGCGTGCCTGCCGCTGTACGAGCAGTGCGTGGAGGTCCTGGTGAGGATCCAGGCCGACGCCACACGGGCGCTCGACGGCTCGGCGATGCCCGCGCGCCTGGCGTTCGACGTGAAGAAGTTCGCCGAGGAGATCGACTTCTTCTTCCGCCACGCCGTCCGCGAATTCGGCGGCATCGCCCTGCGCGATGAGGAAGAGCGCGCCATCGAGGACCTCTTCCTCCCGTTCCTCGAGCGGACCGTTTCCCTCCCCCGCGTGCTCGCGCACCGGGACTACCACAGCCGGAACGTGATGGTTCTCGGCGCGGAAAAGGCGCCCGGCCACTCGAACCTGCGCGTGCTCGACTTCCAGGACGCGAGGATGGGAAGCGTCTTCTACGACCTCGCCTCCCTCCTGCGGGATTCCTACGTCACGCTCACCGAGGGGGAGGTCGGCCACCTGGGGTACGCGTGGCGCAGCGCCGCCTCCCGGGATCTGCGCCGCGCCGCGGGCGACCCGGGGGCGTTCGACGAGCTGCTCGACGCCGCCGCGCTCCAGCGCAACGTGAAGGCGATCGGCACCTTCGGGAACCAGGCGCACAACCGCGGCAGGAAGCTGTACCTGCGCTTCATCCCGCCGACCGTCGCGCACCTGCGGTGCAACTTCGAGCGGAACCCGGGGATGCGCCCCCTCGCCGCGAAGCTGCTTCCCCTGCTCGACGCCCTGGCGGCGAAGGCGGCGGCGGAGATGCCGGCGGTAACCGCGCCGGGGGACGCAATGCCTTGAAGGCGATGATCCTCGCCGCCGGGCTGGGCACGCGGCTGAGGCCCCTGACCCTCGAGATCCCCAAGCCGGTCGTGCCGGTGCTGGGCCGCCCCCTGTGCAGCCACGGGATGGAGTTCCTCCGCTCCCACGGCGCTACGGAGTTCCTGCTCAACCTCCACCATGGCCCCGACGCCGTCCGGGAGCGGGTCGACGCCTGGGCCGCGGGCCGGTTCCCGGTGGAATACGTCGTCGAGCCCGAGATCCTCGGGACCGGCGGCGGGATCCGGAACGCCCGGGAGCACCTCCGGGGAGGGACCTTCTTCGCCGCGAATTCCGACGTGATCGCCCGGTTCCCGCTGGAAGAGGCGCTTTCGCGGCACCGCGAAACCGGCGCGCTGGCGACCCTGGTCCTTTTCCCCGACCCGGCGAAGCGGTACACGCCGGTGCGCGTGCGGGAGGACGGCCGGATCGCCGGCTTCGGGGAAGAGGCGCCCGCCGGGGCGCGCGAAGGGTTCTTCACGGGGTACCAGGTCGTCGAGCCGGAGCTGATCGGCCACATCCCACCGGAGGGATACTCCTGCATCGTCCGCGGGACGTACGCCCCGCTGATCGCGCGCGGCGCGCCGATCTTCGCGTTCCTCCCCGCCGGCGGCTCCTTACTCGATTTCGGGTCGCCCGCCGACTACCTCGAAGGCGTGATCTCCCTGCTCGCGGAGCGGGGGAGCGGCGGCCGCGCGTTCGTGGCGCCGGGCGCGCGGGTGGACCCTTCGGCCTCCGTCGGCCCGGACGCGGCGATCGAGGACGGTGCGACCGTCGGCGCGGGCGCGCGGGTGCGTCGCGCCATCCTCTGGCCGGGCGCGCGCGTCGCCCCGGGCGCCGCCGTGGAAAACGGCATCCTCACCCCTTCGCGGTTCGTCGCGGCATAGAGGCTCCGCAGCCGCAGCCCTGACCGGTAATGATGTGCGATATCGCCTGCGCAGGGGGGGTATAAATGAAAAAATGAGGTCTCAGAGACCTCACTTTCTCAGGGAACACCTCTCGCGAATCAGTAAACATGGCTTCTTATTAACCGGGCGGGGGACACTCTTTCCCTGCGCCTGAACTGGGGGAGGACACTCTTTCCCTCCGCCCGCGTAAAACCAAGAGTGTCCCCCCCTGACCCGAAAGCGCCTGCCCTGACATCGGATGCTTTCCCGTACCTACCTTCCGTAGAGAAGATCTCCTTTGCGGCCTGTGTCTTTGTGGGTTGTGGAGGTGGCGCGGCAGGAGGCCTCCCATGGAGGGCCGAGGAGCCGTAGCTCCGAAGGATCCCTGCCGCGGAACAGGAGTCCTCCTGCCGGGCGTCAGCGGGCGTACTGGAGGTAGAAGCAGAGCGCCGCGAGGGCGAGCGTGTAAGGGGCGAAGCGGTAGAAGCGCCCCTTCACGACCAGGCGCTCCACCACCATCAAGGCGATGTATCCCGTCACCATGGAGACGAGGAACCCCGAGGCGAGGACGGCCGGGCCGTAGATGTCGGTCAGCGCGAGGTCCTTCATCGCGACCACCGACGCCCCGAGGATCGCGGGGACGGAGATCAGGAAGGAGAACTTCGCGGCGCGCGACGGCGCCACCCCGAGCATCAGCATGAAGATGATCGTCGAGCCGGACCGCGACAGCCCCGGGAACACCGCCAGCCCCTGGACGACGCCGACCGCCAGCGCCTCCCACCACTCGATCCGGTCCGGGTCGCTCTTGTGGAACAACCGGATGCCGGTCGACAGGAGGGCGAGCGAAAGGACGAGGTAGCGCGCGCCGACCCCCCAGAAGGTGATCCCCGCCTCCACCGTGTCCTTGAAGAGAAGGCCGATGACGCCGGTCGGGATCGTCGCCATGATCCCGAGCCACAGGTCGCGGCGGCCCCAGGAGGACGGCGGCGTCCACATGGTCGGACGGGGGCGGAACAGCGCGACGACGATCTCGGCGATCTCCGAGCGGAGGAACCAGACGACGGCCGCCAGCGTCCCCAGGTGGAGGAGCAGGTGGAACGCCAGCCGCGGCTCCTCGACGCCGAGCAGCCGGTTGGCGAGGAACAGGTGGGCCGAGCTGCTCACCGGGAGGAACTCGGTGAGACCCTGGACCACCCCGAGGAGTATGGCGGCGAGGAGCGTCACGCGCCCGCCGCGGCGCGGGCGCGCGACACGGCCCCTTCCATCATGGCGCGTATCCGGGAAACCGCCGCGTCGTCCCGACCCTCGAACCGCAGGACGAGGACCGGCTGGGTGTTCGAAGCGCGGACCAGCCCCCACCCGCCGTCGAAGAGGGCCCGGATGCCGTCGACGTCGATGACCTCGCGCGCCAGGGGGGCCACGGCCGCCGCGACGTCCTTCACCACGCGGAACTTGACCTCGTCGGGGCAGTCGATCCGGATCTCGGGCGTGGACACCACCGGCGGCAGGTCGGCCAGCAGGGCGCTCAAGGGCCGGCCCGCCTTCGCCATGATCTCGAACAGCCGGGCGGAGGCGTAGATGGCGTCGTCGAAGCCGAGGTACCGGTCGCGGAAGAAGACGTGGCCGCTCATCTCGCCCGCCAGCTCCGCGGCCTCCTCCTTCATCTTGGCCTTGATGAGGGAGTGCCCCGCCTTCCACATCACCGGGCGCCCGCCGCGCCGGCGGATTTCGTCATAGAGGTTCTGCGACGCCTTCACCTCGGAGATGATCGCCGCCCCCGGCTTCCGGGAGAGGATCTCCCGCGCGAACAGGACGAGGAGGTAGTCCCCGTAGATGACGTTGCCGAGCTCGTCGACCGCCCCGATCCGGTCGGAGTCGCCGTCGTATGCCACCCCGACGTCCGCCCCGGTCTCCCGGACCTTGTCGACGAGCGCGCGCAGGTTCTCCGGGATCGTCGGGTCGGGGAAGTGGTTCGGGAACCGGCCGTCGGCCTCGCAGAACAGCTCGACCACCTCCATCCCCATCTCCCGGAACAGGTCGGGCGCCACCGCGCCGGCCGTCCCGTTCCCGCCATCAACCACCACTTTAAGTTTTCCGGGTATAGGCAGGTTTTCCCGCACATATTCCCGGTAGGCCTGGATGACCTCGCGGCGGGACAGCTCCCCCTTCCCCTCACGGAACGACCCCGCCTCGATGAGCCGGCGCAGCTCCTGGATCATCTCCCCGTGGATCGACCCGAGGCCGACGCACAGCTTGAATCCGTTGAACTCGGGGGGGTTGTGGCTGCCGGTGATCATCACGCCGCCGTCGGTGCCGAAATGGTGGATGGCGAAATAGAGCAGCGGCGTCGGGCAGACGCCCACGTCGATCACGGAGAGGCCCGTGGAGAGGAGCCCCTCGACCATGGCGTCCCGGAACGCCGGGGAGGACAGCCGGACGTCGCGCCCGAGGGCGACGGTGCGGGCCCCCTTCCCCGCGGCGTAGGTGCCGTATCCCTTCCCCAGGAGCGCGACCGCTTCCGGGGTGAGGTCCTTCCCCACCAACCCCCGGACGTCGTATTCCCGGAAGATGAGCGGGTTCAGCGCGGGCGTTCTGATTTCAGTCAAGGTGGATCTCCATGTAGTTTTTCGGCGTCCGGTGGGCGACCTTGGTCCGGTGCGCCGCCCGGGACACCTCCCTGTCGACCTCGGACACGACCTTGCGGTTGAACACGGAGGGGATGATGTACTCCTCCGAGAGCTCGTCCTTCCCCACGCAGGATGCGATCGCGCGGGCCGCCGCCATCTTCATCTCCTCGTTGATGCAGGAGGCGCGGGAGTCGAGCGCGCCGCGGAAGATGCCGGGGAAGGCCAGCACGTTGTTGATCTGGTTCGGGTAGTCGGAGCGGCCCGTCGCCATGATCCGGACGTACGGCGCCGCGTCCTCGGGGTGGATCTCCGGCTCGGGGTTCGCCATCGCGAAGACCATCGGGTCCTTCGCCATCTTCCGCACGTCCTCCACGGTCAGGAGCCCCGGCCCCGCGAGCCCGAGGAACAGGTCGGCGCCCGCGATCACGTCGGAGACCGCCCCCCGCTCCCCGTTCGGGTTGGTGTGCCCGGCGAACCACTCCTTCATGTAGTTGCCGTGCTCCCCTCGCCCCTTGTAGAGCGCCCCGGCCCGGTCCACGCCGATGATGTTGCGCGCGCCGGCGGCGAGGAAGATCTTCGTGCAGGCGACGCCCGAGGCGCCCACGCCCGCCACCACGATCTTCAGCTCCTCGATCCGCTTCTTTACGATCTTGAGGGCGTTCAGCAGCGCGGCGAGGACGACCACGGCCGTGCCGTGCTGGTCGTCGTGGAAGACGGGGATCTCCATTTCGGCCTTCAGGCGGTCCTCGATCTCGAAGCACCGGGGGGCCGAGATGTCCTCGAGGTTGACCGCCCCGAAGGACGGCTGGAGCGCCTTGACGATCCGGACGATCTCGTCGGTGTCCTTTGTGCCGAGGCAGATCGGCCAGGCGTCGATCCCGGCGAACTCCTTGAAGAGCAGCGCCTTCCCTTCCATGACGGGCATCGCCGCCTCGGGGCCGATGTCGCCCAGCCCCAGGACCGCCGTCCCGTCGGAGACGACGGCGACGGAGTTGCGCCGGGTGGTGAGGGCGAACGATTTCTTCCGGTCCTTCGCGATCGACATGCAGACGCGGGCGACGCCGGGCGTGTAGGCCATGGACAGGTCGTTGCGGGTCTTGACCGGGATCTTCCCCCGGACCTCGATCTTCCCGCCGAGGTGCATCAGGAAGGTCCGGTCGGACACGTTGACGATCCGGACGCCCGGCACCGCCTTGACGGCGTCGATGATCTCGTGGGCGTGGCCGACGCCCCGCGCGCGGACCGTGATGTCGCGCAGGACGCAGTCCTTCAGGTGGCCGGACAGGTCCACCGCCCCGATGTCCCCCCCGGCGGCGCCGATGGCCGTCGTCACGGTCCCCAGCATCCCCACCCGGTTCGGGATCTCCACGCGCATCGTGATGCTGTAGCACTCGCTCGGGCTGAGCGTTGCCGTCATAGCGTCCCCCTGTCTACCCCGCGAGGCCCCGCCTGGGGCATATGGGTTCGAGTCCGCACGCCGCGCACCGCGGTTTCCTGGCCGCGCAGATCTTCCGTCCGTGCCACCCCAGGCGCGTGGTGAATTCCCACCACCGCTCCCCGGGTATCTGTTCGGCCAGGTCCCGCTCGATCTTTAACGGATCCCGGGCCTTCGTCAGCCCGAGGCGGAAGGAAACCCTCCCGACGTGGGTGTCCACCGGAAGGGCGGGCACGCCGAAGCAGGCGCCCAGCACGATGGCGGCGGTCTTGCGCCCCACCCCGGGAAGGGCGGTGAGCTCCTCCATCGTCCCCGGGACGGCCCCCCCGTGCCGGGCGACGATCGCGGCCGAGAGCCCCCGGACCGCCTTCGCCTTGTTCTTGTAGAACCCCGTGGAGCGGACGGCCTCCTCGATCTCCCCCTGCGACGCGCCCGCGAAGTCCGCCGGGCCGGGGAAGGAGCGGAACAGCCCCGGCGTCACCCGGTTCACCCGGTCGTCGGTGCACTGGGCGGCCAGGACGGTGGCGACGAGCAGCTCGAAGGGGCTGCGGTACTCGAGGAGCACCCTCGCGCCGGGGTACTCCCGCTCCAGGAAAGCAAGGACCTCCCCGACCGGCGCAGCCCCCTTCCCCCGGGTCATGCCGACGGCTCCCTTCGGTAGACGACGACATCGAACCCCTGGACGTCCACCTCGAAGACGAACCCCTCGACGGGGCAGGAGTACAGGGCCCCCGGCTCGGGCGGCTCCTCCCCCCCCACCCCGGGGAACGCCCCCTCGGCGTCGAGCCAGTCGATCATGGCCCGCACCTCGCGGAACGTCATGTCCATTTCCGTGAGGATGTTGTAGATGCGTCCCTTGTGCAGTATCGGGTACAGCTCGAAATTCCCTGCTTCCATCCGCGCACCGCCCCCCGGAGCTGCCCCCAGTTTACCACGCGGGATTGAAAGAACCGTCCCGGTCTGATACCTTCAACCGGTACGCTTCCGAAGGACGGAGGGGCCGATGATCATCCGGGACATCCTCGAGCACAACGCGCGGATCCACCCTTCCAGGGTCGCCATCTCCGCGAAAAAGGACGAGGTGACCTACCGGGAGCTGCACCGACGCATCATGAACCGCGCCGCCGCGCTCGCGGCCCTGGGGATAACCCGGGGCGACCGCGTCGGGGTCCTGGCCCACAACACCATAAAGTTCGTCGAGCTCTTCTTCGCGGCGACGCACCTCGGGGCCGCCGTCGTCCAGCTCCACCACATGTTCGTCGGCCGCGAGATGACCGCCATCCTCCGGGACGCCCGGGTGAAGGCGCTCTTCTACGAGGAGGACCTCGAGGAAAAGATCGGGGAGATCCGCGCCTCCCTGGAGGAACCCCCGGAGTTCATCCGGATGGAGGACCCCAGGGCGATCGCGCCGGGGGAAGGAGCCGCCCCGATCGGCAACCCTCCCCTCACCGAGGCCGAGATCGCCATGATCATCTACACCACCGGACCCTCGGGGCGCCCCCGCGGCGCGATGCTCTCCCACAAGAACCTCATGGCGGCGTCGGTCTACTCCGCGATGGAGCTGGGCTTCTCCCGGAAGGACGTCTTCCTTTCCTGCGCGACGCTGCCGTACCTGGGCGGCGTGGGCCGGATGCTCCGCTTCTTCCACGTCGGGGCCACGATCATCCTGCAGAGGGAATTCGACCCGATCGAGGTGCTGCGCACCATCGAGCGGCGCTCCGTGACGCACGTCGTCCTCACCCCCACGATGATGTACCGCATCCTCGACGCCCCCGACGCGTCGAAGTTCAACCTGGCCACGCTGAAGCTCGTCCTGTACGGCGGCGCGTGGATCTCCGTCGACCTGCTCAAGCGGGCCATGGGCTTCTTCCGCTGCGGCCTCGTCCAGTCCTACGCCCACGTGGAAACGACCGGCGTCCTCACGTTCCTCCACGAGGAGGACCACACGACGGACGACAGCACGCCCTACATGAAAAAGCTGATGTCCGGCGGGCAGGAGGCGGTCGGCGTGCAGGTCCGGGTGGTGGACGAGGAGGGGCGCGAGGCGGAAACGGGGATGCTGGGGGAGGTCGTGGCCCGCGGCCGGAACGTCTTCGAAGGGTACCTGAACGACCCGATGAGCACCGCCGAGGTCCTGCGGGACGGCTGGTTCTACACGGGCGACATGGCGGCCGTCGACGAGGAGGGCTACCTCTACATCGTCGACCGGAAGCGGGACACCCTGATGGTGGAGAGCGTCACCGTCTCCCTGAAGGAGATCGAGAGCATCCTCTGCGAGCACCCTTCCGTGAAGGAAGCCGCCGTCGTGGGGCGGCCCGACTACACCATGGGCGAGGTGCCCGTGGCGGTCGTCGTGCTGAAGGAGGGGGAGAAGGAGGATCCCGAGGCCATCCTCGAGCATTGCCGGCGGAACATGGCGCCGTTCAAGGTGCCCAGGGCCGTCGAGTACGTGAGCGTCTTCCCGAGGAACGCCCAGGGGAAGGTGCTCAAAGCCACGATCCGCGACCGGATCGCGGCCCGGGGCCGTT
>CAZTFC010000057.1:0-12371 GCA_964612075.1 uncultured bacterium | reverse complement strand
CAGTTCAGCGCCACGCCCCCGGCCAGGCAGAGGTTCCCGCAGCCGGACTCCTTCGCGAGGGAGCGCGTCATGCGCAGGACCGCTTCCTCCGTGACCGCCTGGACGGAGGCGGCCAGGTCCATCTCCCGCTGGGTCAGCCGGTCCTCCGGTTTCCGCGGGGGGCCCGAGAAGAGCGCGTGGAACCGCTCGTTGGTCATCGTCAGGCCGGTGCAATAGTCGAAATAGTCCAGGTTCAGGCGGAAGGAGCCGTCCGGCTTGACGTCGATGATGTTGTCGAGGATCGCCTGCGCGTAGACCGGGCGGCCGTAGGGGGCCAGCCCCATGACCTTGTATTCGCCCGAGTTCACCTTGAACCCGGTGTAATACGTGAACGCGGAGTAGAGAAGGCCCAGGGAATGGGGGAAATTGATCTCCTTGCGCACCTCCAGGTGGTCGCCCCGCCCGTAGGCCACCGAGGTCGTCGCCCATTCCCCGACGCCGTCCATCGTGAGCGCGACGGCCTCCTCGAACGGGGAGGGGAAGTACGCGCTCGCCGCGTGGGACAGGTGGTGCTCCGTGAAGACGATCTTCGCCTCGACGGTTTTCCGGTCGCCCCCCAGCTTGAGAAGCTCCTTCACCAGCAGGTCCTTCAGGAAGAGCTTCTCCCGCAGCCATACCGGCATCGCCATGCCGAAGCTCTTGAAGCCGCGGGGGGCGAAGGCGAGATACGTCTCCAGCAGGCGCTCGAACTTGAGCAGCGGCTTGTCGTAGAAGGCGATCGCGTCGAGGTCGCCCGGCCCCGCGTTCCCCTCGCGCAGGCAGTACTCCACGGCGTTTCGCGGGAACCCCGCGTCGTGCTTCCTGCGGGTGAACCGCTCTTCCTGCGCCGCGGAGACGATCTCCCCGTCGGACAGCAGGGCCGCCGCGCTGTCGTGGTAGAAGGCCGATATGCCGAGGACCCGCATCGCCGGGGCGCCTCTCAGAACAGCGTGTAGATGAACGGGGCGACGGCTGACCCCTGCGCCATGACCATCAGGGCGCCGAGGGCCAGCATCGTGACGAGGAGGGGAAGCAGCCAGAATTTCTTGCGGACCTTCATGAAATGCCAGAGCTCGACGAAAATGCCCATGTCCTTCTCCGCCCGTTCCTCCGGGATCCCGGATTCGTCAGAACTGGTTCCGATACGTGTCGGGCGCCGGCCCCGGCGGCCGGCGCTCGATCCAGTAGCACGGCGCGTCCTTGTCGAACCGAAGCCGCAACGCGTCCCTGCCGAACCATCGCATCACGATCCCCATGGGGGTGATCACACCGAAAAAGACGAAGCCCAGCAGAAGCGGGCTCGTGACCTTGTGGAGCAGGATCCCGAGCCGGGTCCAGAGCCTGTTCAGGGGGGAAAGTACGGCGGGGGCGAACAACGCGGCGCCGAGAAACGCCGCCGCGACAGCGATCGCCCAGAGGCGCGGCCCCTTTCCGTGCAGAAGCGGCGCGAGCCCCAGGAATCCGAATACCCCGGAAAACACAAGGCCGAATGATTTGTCCGGAGGTCCTTGTATTTCCGCTTTCCGGTCGTAGCTGTCATGGCCCATCTTCGCGACCCCGGTGAAAAACGGCCCATACTTTGTTACTTATCGGTCGCCCGGAAAATTTCTTTAATACTTGAATTCGTTGCGTTTCGGGAGGAATGGGGAAGGGCGGGTCGCCCCGCCCTCCCGGAAGGCCTTGTCGGAGCGGCTTCCCTTTTTTTAGTCGAGCAGCTCCTTCGGGATGTTCCCGCCGTTGTCGGCGATCTTCTTCAGCACGGTCTTGTGGAGCCACATGTTCATCTGCGCCGAGTCGCCCATCTTCTCCGCCGGGCAGCCGAGCTCGGCGGCGAGCTCCTTCCGGGCGCCCAGGCTGCTGTCGATGCCCAGGAGCTTGAGCAGGTCCACGATCGACGTCTTCCAGTTCAGCTTCTGCGGGTTCGCGGCCGCGAGCTTTTCGAGCTGCGCCACGACGTCGACGACGTCGATCGGCGTCGGCGGAGGCGGCGCGGCGGGCTGGGCCGGCGGCGCGGCGGGGGAAGGTTGGGGAGCGGGTGCAGGCGACGCCTGCGCGGAACGGCCGAACCCGAGCTTCTCGAGGATCTTGTCGAAAAATCCCATGTCGGTGACTCCTTTCGATGTGGGATGGTGGGGGGGGGATAACGATTCTATTTTATAATAAAAGGACGGCCCGCGTGGGTGGTATCGCTCCGGGAAGCGGGGGCCCGAAACGGGGGAGGGATCGACGATGCCGGGACCGTCGGGACAGAGATGCTCGACCTGCTATTTCTACGAGAAGGGGAGGCCGGGGATCGCCCAGGGCGAAACGGACAAGTGCCACCGTTTCCCGCCGGTCGTCACCGTGTACTTCGATCACTGGTGCGGGGAGTGGGCGCCCCGGAGGAGCGAGGACGTGCCGCTTCCCGAGCCGTCGGGGCACGAGCTGAAGGAAGGCGGCGCGGGAAAGGGCAAGGGCTGAGGGAGGCGAATAAAGGAAGAGGCGCCGGGTCGGAAGCCGTGCACGCGTATTCGGCCCGACTCAGCGCCTGTGGCCAGCGCCTGGGCGGTGGTCAGGACCGAATTCCTGGTCGCCATGGCGCGTGTGAGGGCGGCTCATCCGCCCTTGGGTAAATTATCCCTTTTCGGGGAAGGATTATCAATAGCAATATGATTCGGCTGGAGGCGTGCCATGCGGATTCTCGTCGTTGTTTCGATATCGATCGTGTTGCTCCTGGCGGGCGCCATGTCCGGCGGCGCGGGCGCGGCCGGGGGCGCAAGCGCGAGCGTGGGAGCGGGCGCGGGGCCGCTCGATGACGTCCTGAAGGCTTTCGAACGCAAGGACTACGCCGCCGCGCACCGTCTGGTCAAGCCGCTGGCGGAGAAGGGGTCGCACAAGGCCCAGAACCTCCTCGGCTACCTGTACCAGGCGGGCCAGGGCGTGAAAAAGGATTACGGCGAGGCGATGAAGTGGTACAGGAAGGCGGCGGAGCAGGGCGACGGGGAGGCGCAGAACAACATCGGGGTCCTGTTCGAAAACGGCCTGGGCGTATGGGAGGACCCCGTCCAGGCGGTGGAATGGTACGCGATGGCGGCGGAGCAGGGGGTCCCCCGGGCCCAGAACAACCTGGCCATCATGTACGCGACCGGCAAGGGCGTGGAGCAGGACCTCTTCACCGCGTACGTCTGGTTCAACATCGCGGCCTCCGGGTTCGCGGCAGGCGACCCGGAATCGCGGAAGCAGGCGCTGGAGAACCGGGACAACGTCGCCTACAACCTGAGCGTCGAGCAGGTCGAGCAGGCGAAGAGGCTGTCGAAGGAGTGGAAGCCGAAGAAGCAATAGCGGGACCGGGGAAGACGGCGGGCAGGGGCGGGGAAGCGATGGCCGGCGGGGCCCCTTGGCGGGAGACGGCCGTCGTCTCCCTTTTCGTCCTCCTCTTCCCGTTGCTCGTCTCCGCCGGCGTTCCCGCGGAAGCGCGCGGTTCCGATAACGCGGTGTCCCGCGCGGACGCGGGCGAGGAAGCGGGCGCTGGCGGCGCGGCGCCCGCCGTCGCGCCCCGGCCCGCCCCGGAAACCGCCCGGGCGAGGGAGCGGCTGCTCGCGTATCTCAAGGGGCTGGGCTCCCGTTCCACGAAGAAGCTCCTCTCGGGGCAGAGGGTCGACCGGCTCGAGGGGCCCGGGGCGCTCGGCGAGTTCAGGGAGATCTCCGTGGCGACGGGCGGGGTGCTTCCGGCGATCATGGGATACGACTTCTCCGTGCGGAACGACGCGGCCCCGTACGAAAGCTACGATGCCCTCGTAAGCCACTGGAACGCCGGGGGGCTGGTCCATTTCAACTGGCATGCGGCGAACCCGGCCAACGGCAACGTTTGGAAGTGGCCGCTGCACGAGCCGCGCTTCGCCTCCCTTGCCGACGTATACACGCCCGGCAACCCGGTCTACGACAACTTCCGGTACCAGATGTCCCGGGTCGGCGACCGGATCCGGCTGCTCGAGGAAAACGGCGTGGTCATCACGTTCGCCCCGTTCCACGAAGCCAACAACCACAATCCGGAGACCCCGTTCTGGTGGGACGGGCGGCCGCCGGAGGAGTTCAAGGCCCTCTGGAAATACCTTCATGATTATCTCGTCGTCGAGCGGGGGCTGTCGAACATCGTCTGGGTGTTCGCGCAGACGCGCTTCTTCGACGTCACTGAATACTACCCGGGCGACGGCCTCGTGGACGTCGTCGGGATCGATTACTACCCGGTCGACGGCCGCGTGGACGGGTACGACGCGGTCACCGCCGACGCGCTGGCGGCCTACGACACGCTGCGCTCCGAGTATCCCTCGAAGCCGTTCGCCTTCACCGAGCTCGGCCTGTGCCTGCTCCCGGGCGGCGAGGGCGTCCGGAGCGACGAGGCGTGCTCCGGCCTGGACGTCCGGCACATCGTGGAGGACATCTCCGTCTACTTCCCCGAAACGGTCTGGTGGATGACCTGGGACGACGAGCACCACGACTTCGGCCTCGGGAACCAGCGCAACGTCGACGCCCTGCTGGGCGACCCGCGGGTCGTCGTGCTGTCCGACGGGCCGTCCGGCGCGGGAGGGGCGGGATCGCTTGCCGACCGGGCGCCCGCCCGGAACAACGGCAGCGTCGCTCCATAGACGGCGCCGATCCCGCCGGTTTCGACTATTTTTCTCCGACCGGGAAACTTTCCCCTGGCGGCTCGAACCTTATCTTTACATCAGGGAAGAGATCATGAGGCTCGGGCCCCTTTCAGGGGAGGGGAAACACATGAGAACTTCGAATATCGGGATCTTCATGGCGGCGATGCTGATCGCGGCGGCGGGAGCCGGATTCGGGATCGCACAGGCGGAAACGGATTCGTGCGTGAGCGCGGCGTGGACCCTCCAGGACCAGGAGGCGGTCGAACAGTATCGGGATTACGCTGTCGGCCCCGCGGACAAGAGCGGGTCTGAGGGAAGCATGGCCGGCGCGGGCTGGCAGACGAACATGCCGATAGGAGCGGGCGCGGTTCCGGCGGCGGATGCGGGGAAACGCTGAACCGTTCGGCGGGGAGATCGGGATCAGGTCCCCCTGTGCAGCCCGCAGACCGGGGCGGGGCCCTGCGCGGACGCGGGGGAGTCCGCGGCCTTCTTGAAGCTCCCGGGCTGAACCCGCTCTCCGCACGCGGGGCACGGGATTCCCTCGGCGGCCTCGGACAGGCGCAGGAACCGGTGGAATTCCATGCCGCATCCGGCGCATCGCAAGGTGTACAGAGGCATGCGGCTACTTTACCCCCGCCAGGACCATTTCGGCAAGCTTGAGCACGACCGCGCCTTCCCCCAGCCCCCCGCCGTACAGCGTCCCGGCCTTTAGCGTCACGGAGCCGTGCAGATGGACGCGGATCCCGCCGTCCTCGCGCCATACCTCGCCGGAGATCCCGTTGATCTCGAAAGCTCCCTCGAGGACGACGCTGCCGATCTCCGGGTTGTCCGTGACGGACGAGGGGTAATTGACGACCACCCTGCGCAGCGAGCCGATGGTGGAGAGCACGAAGGCCCGCGTCAGCCCCTCCTCTTCGAGGAAGGCGCGCAGGCTTCCGAACAGGTCCTCCCCCGGCCCGAGGCGGAGGTGGAAGTGCCGCAGTTCGCCCAGCCTCGTGGTGTCCATCGCTCCACCCCCTACCCGAGCCCGTAGATCTTCCGGAGCTCGAACCGCTCGATGACCTCTTTCATGGCCTCCAGGACGTTAGCGGGCGGGTCCTGCAGAGGCGGACGGCAGCGCCCCGCCGGGAATCCCAGCAGGCGGACCATCGCCTTGATCGCCACCGGGTTGACGGCCGAGTACGCGGCCTCGATCAGCGGCAGCAGCTCGTAATACAGGCGGCGGCAGTTCACCACGTCTTCCCAGCAGCCCCACGGCCTGGACATGGAGGCCACCGCCAGCGGGTGCACGTTGCCGGTGACGTTGGCCGTGCCGCGGCCCCCCAGCGCCAGCGTGGGCAGGATCAGGCCGTAGCCCGGGGAGTCGCAGCACAGGATCGGCAGCCGCCCCCCCGTCCCCTCGAATACCGCGGCCAGCTGCCCGACGTTGGGCATGGCCTCCTTGTCCGCCACGAGGTTGGGCACCTCGCGGAACAGGCGGACGATGGTCGCCGGGTCCACGTTCGAGATCACCCGGGCCGGGTTGTTGTACAGCCCCACCGAGATGTCCACCGACTCGCAGACCTCCTTGAGGTAGGCGAACACCGCGTCCTGGGGGGGGGCGAGGTACGCCGGGACCACGATCACGATGCCGTCGGCCCCCTGGTCCTGCGCGTAGCGGGCCAGCTCGATCGTCATGGCCGTGGAGCCCAGGGTCACCCCGAAGAAGGCGTGGATCTTCCCCTTGCAATGGGCGGCCATCTCCCGGATGACCCGCTTCCGCTCGTCGAGCGTCAGGGTCGTGGGCTCCCCCGTCGAGCCCATGATGAGAAGGGTGCCCGTCTGGTTGGCGGCCTGGAAATCCGCCAGGGCGCGCATGACGCCCAGGTCCAGCTCGAGGTTTTCGTCGAAGGGCGTGGGGATCGCGACCCAGGAGCCTTCGGGATAGATCAGCTGCGCCATGATATCGCTCCGTTCCTACGCAGGTTGCGCCGGGCGCGCGTCCTTGCGGAGGCGGCACCAGGCGTTGACGGCCAGGAAGATCAACAGCCCCGAAAGGTCGGAGATCAACCCGGGGACGATGAGCAGGAGCGCGGATGCGAAGAGCGGGACCCGGAGGGCCCAGCCGATGGGGCGGGAGCACCACCCCTCCAGCGCCGCGGCCAGCGCCACGCTGCCGATGACGGCCGAGACGAAGGCCAGGAGGACCTGCGGCCAGCTCCCGATCATCAGGAGGGCCGGCTCGTACATGAAGATGAACGGGACGAGGAAGGCCACGAGGCACAGGCGGGACGCGATGAGTCCGATCCGCATCATGTCGGCCCCCGCGACCTCCGCGGCCGCGTAGGCGGCGACGGCCACGGGCGGGGTGACCATCGAGATCACGCCGAAGTAGAAGACGAAGAAGTGGGAGGGGAGGGCCGCGAACCCCAGCTTCTCGAGCGCCGGGACGCCGAGGGTGGCAACGATGATGTACGCGACCGTCGTCGGGGTCCCCACCCCCATCAGGATGGACGCCACCATGATCAGGAGCAGCGCGAAGATGGTGACGCCGCCCGACGCCGAGATGACCAGGGAGGCGATGTTCAGCCCGATGCCGGTCATCGTGATGACGCCGACGATGATCCCGGCGCCCGCGCAGGCGGAGGCGATCAGGACGGTGCGGCGGCCGCCGACCTCCAGCGCCTCGAGGATGCGGCGGGGCCCCATCCGGTGCTCCGGGGAGAACCAGGAAACGGCGAGGGCGGCCAGCGTGGCGACGAAGGCGGCCATGAACGGCGTGTAGTCCAGGATCATGACGCCGAGCAGCACGGCGATCGGAAGCAGCAGGTAGACGCGTCGCAGCGTCTTGCGGACGTCCGGCAGCTCTTCCTCCGCGATGCCCTTGAGGCCCAGCTTCGCGGCCTCGAAATCCACCATCATGAGAATGGAGAAGAAGTAGATCACCGACGGGATGAAGGCGGCGACGCACACCTTGAGGTAGGGGATGCCGAGGATGTCGGCCATCAGGAACGCGGCCGCCCCCATGATCGGGGGCATGAGCTGTCCGCCGGTCGAGGCCGCGGCCTCCACCGCGCCGGCGAAGGCCGCCGGGTAGCCGGTGCGCTTCATGAGGGGGATGGTGAACGTCCCGGTGGCGTACACGTTGGCCGCCGCCGACCCGGAGATGGTCCCGAAGAAGGCGCTGGTGACCACGGCGATCTTCGCTGGCCCGCCGCGGTACCGGCCGGCGAGCGCCCTTCCCAGGTCCATCATCACCTCGCCCGCCCCGCACATCTCGAGGAAGGTCCCGAAGATGATGAAAACCACGATGTAGGTGGAGGAGACCCCGATGGCCGAGGAGTAGATCCCTTCCAGCCCGAACGACTGGTAGTCCACGACCTGCTTCCACGTGAAGCCCGTGTGGGCCAGGACGCGCGGCATGTAGGGCCCGAGGAAGCAGTACGCCAGCGAGGCCGCGGCGACCCCGCACAGGACCCAGCCGACGGTCCGCCGGATGAGCTCCAGGACCAGGAGGATGCCGGCGGCGCCCGCGAAGAGCTCCCAGGGGGTGAGAGGGTCGATCATCGGAAGCCGCTGCGCGGCCTTGTCGGCCAGGAGGACCACGGTCCCGAAGGAGGCCAGCGACAGGAGGCTGAGCAGGAGGTCCGCGGCCGGCGGGCGCCCCCCGCGCTTCTTCCCCCGGGCCGAGTAGAGCAGGAAGCCGAGGGTCGCGGCGAACGCGAGGTGGATGGGCCGGTGCAGGTAGGCCACCGGCATCCCCCACACGGTCGTCCACAGGTGGTACCCGGAAAAAAGGACGAACCCCCAGCCCGTCAGCCTGTCGGAAAGGGGGCGCGCCGCCCCCCCCGGCGTCCCGCTCATTTCAGGAGACGCTTGTCCTTGTAGCATTTCTCGGCGGCGGGGTGGAGCGGGCCCCCGAGGTTCTGCCAGGCCGAGGCGGGATCGAACCCCGCGTACGTCTGGTGCACCCCCCGGATCCGGTCCGGGTTCTCGAGCACGGCCTTGGTGACGGCGTACGCCGTTTCGTCGGGCAGGTTCCCGCGCAGGATGAGGATGACGGCCTCCGCCATGTGCGGGGTGTCCGCCTTCACGAAATAGTATTTATCCTTCGGAAGGGTCGTCTTGACGTAGTGGTCCTCGTCCCTCAGGCGGTCGAGGGCCGCGTTGGAGATGGGCAGCATCTTCATCTTCGTGGTGGCCGTCAGCTGCGTGATGCCCGAGACCATGGGGCCCACCCACGCGTCGGCGTGCCCGTCCTTGATGAGGTTGGCCGCCTCCGCGTACGACACGAAGCTCACGGACCCGCCCCACGCCTTGATGTCGTCGAAGGTGATCCCGTACTTCCCGAGCATGAGCTCCGCGGCCAGCGCGGGGGACGACCCCTTCTTCGAGGTCAGGAGCCGGATCTTGGCCTTCCGGGCCTTGATCTCGTCGATGGAGGAGAGGGGGTTGTCCTCCCTGACCAGGAAGAAGCTCATGGGGATGTTGGCCAGGAAGCCGAGCGCGCGGACGTTTTCGAGCTTCCCCCGGCCGGCGAAGGACACCGTGCCGGTGAGCGCCTCGTGGTAGAGCTTGGCCATGGTCAGCCCGAGGTCCGCCTGGCCGGCGTTCACCTTGGGCAGGTTCTCAACGGCGCCCCCGGTGGTCGTGGTCACGACCGTGCCGGGCATCGCCTCCTTGGCCAGTTCCCCCAGAACGCCGCCGATCGAGTACCAGTCCCCGCCCATGGGGCCGGAGGTGATGGTGAGTGTCTTGTCCGCCGCGAGCGCCGTCCCCGACAGGAGCAACGCCAGGACCGCCGAACATGCGAGGAAATGCCGCCAGCCGATTTTCATGATCCCCTCCTTGTACGGAGTTGCAGGCTTGGGTGCCAACAGATTATACCTGCCCCCGGCGCCGATGAAAGACGGTTTTCCGGGCCGGGCGCGGGACGCGACAGGCGCGTTTCTTTCGACCCGGACGCCGATGCGACGGCGGGGGGGAGCCGGCCTCGGGATCGGGCGGGCGCAAGCCGGGGGGGAAGCGGGTCGACGAAGGCCCGCGACTTCCCGGAAGCGTATGCGGAGGATTACCGGATCTCCCCGGGATTGCGACGGAGCCGCAGGCTGCGGCGCCCGGGCGGGAGAGCCCCGGGAGCCTGTTTACCCGAACAAGGCAAAGGCAATGAGTATGACAGCCACCATGGTCAGCAGCCAGAGGATGTCGCTTACGCCGAACTTCCTCATTTTTCCCTCCTTCCTACGTTCATTTTATCCCGGACCGGGGGGAGCGGCCATGCGCGCGGCGAAAAACCGGGGCCCGCGATCCGGTAGCGGAATATCCGCGGCGGGATGGCGGAAAACCGGCCGATGGGAACGGGCGCGGTACCGGGCGCGGATTCGGAGGATTATTTTTTTTAGGGAAGCCGGCTGCGGGGATTGAACAAGCGAATCCTGGAAAGAAAAAAGGGCGGGTCGCCCCGCCCTTTCCGTCATCCGTTTGGGAGTCCGCTATTTCTTCATCCGCCTGCGAAGCCCGATCAGGCCGACCAGGCCGGAGCCGAGGAGCCACGCGGTGCCGGGGAGGGGGGTGGGGGTGAAGGAGTCGTCGTAATAGGTGCGGAATGCCACATCCAGATTTGGCTCCGCATGGAGATCGTATAAAGCATAGACCTGACCATCAGGGTAAAGGTCGCCCGAAGAATGCCAACTCCATATAATGCCATCAATACAAAGGTTATGATTTGTGGATGTGAAAATAAGATAATATATTGATTCAGGATTTATGGAGACAGTTTTCCAATATACATCTACCCAGCTGCCTGATTCGCCCGTAGCGCTGCCTGAAATTATTAAATTTCCTCCATAACTGGGTAAATTATCGTATAGGGATATCGTTACTTCGCCGGTAGTATGTGGAAATCCGGTAGTTAGATCAAGCTTCAATCCGGCTCCAGCTATGTTGGCATGGCTTTGCCTAAAAGATTGTGCGGTGCCATAATCATCAAAATTATTTATAATGCTATTTTCGTCATCGAATAACGGTTGGTTTTGATCGATAATAACGGCTGCGGATGCAGGAAAACAATAGATGGTTAATAACGCCAAAAAGGGAAAGATTTTTTTCATGATAGCCACGATTCTCCCTTCTGAAGGGTCTTAATCTTTATAGTCAACCTGCAATACTCTTGCCGCTGAATAATTTCTGAATAACTACTTGAATGTAAGATTGTTTGTTTGAAGGGAATCGGTATCGTTTAGAGAATTCACAACCTTTTGGGAAAATCTTTACCGTGAAGTTCCATGTACGGGATCTCCAACCGACTCACGGCCCCGTCTTCGCGACTCGGCATCCGGCAGAAATGGTTCTCTTGACAATAGGATTGATTCAACCTGGTTTCGTGCAGCTGGCGGTCGGCCGGCGCAACGGGAGATCCGTCGCCATCCCTGGCGGCCAGCCGCTCCTGCGCCCTCCATGGCGCCCGCGGCACTTCTATGACTGATTTTATGAAGGCGCGCGCCTCCCTGCGCAGGGATAATCCTGCTTGTAGGGAAAACGTTCTGCGGATGGGGCCGCAGGAGGGAGACGCAACATGCAGTATATCGCATTCGACTCTCACAAGCGCTACACGCAGGCATCCGTGATCAGTATGGCCGGAACGGATCATCGGGAAGCAAGGGTCGCTCATGAACCGGGAGCGGTCGCCGGATTTCTCCGGCAGTTTGATCCGGGTTCTCCCGTAGCGGTTGAGTCGATCGGGAACTGGTACTGGATCGTCGACGAGATCGAGAAGGCAGGCATGGTTCCTCGTCTCGTTCACCCCCGCAAGGCGAAGTTGATGATGGGGATGATCAACAAGACGGACAAGCTCGACGCTCGCGGGATGAACCGGCTGCAGCAGAGCGGCACGTTGCCGGTAGTGTGGATTCCGCCAGGAGACCTCCGGGACAAACGGGACCTACCTCGAACCCGAATGGTCTTGGTCCAGCAACGAACTCGTTTGAAGAACCGGATTCACGCCACGATGGCGAAATACGCTCTCAGCCCCACGGGGGTCAGCGATACATTCGGGAAACGAGGGCGCGCAATTCTTATGGAACAGATCGGCAAGTTACCTCCAGAGACGAAGTTCGTTGCGGAGCGACTAATGGAGGGAGTCACCTCCCTTGATGGGCAAATCGAGGCCATTGAAGGCCGGATGCGGGAGGTTCTGGGAGAGTTGCCGGAGGTGGAACTCCGTAGGTTTTATCCTTGCCACAGTTATCGCCCTGGAAGTCGGGGATGTGGCCCGTTTCCCGGAAGCGGACTGCCTGGCATCTTACGCCGGGACGACTCCGCGCGTTCATTCCAGCGGAGGAAAGACCCGCTTCGGGACATTGCGCACCGACGTAAACCAGTATCTGAAGTGGGCGTTTGTCGAGGCGGCCAACAGCATCAGCATCAACTCCCGGCATTGGCCCTGCCGACATGTCTCTTGCTTGTACCGGAGGATCCGAGACCGGAAAGGACACCAGAAAGCCGTCGGAGCGGTGGCGCGGCATCTGGCGGAGGCAACGTTCTGGATATTGAAGAAGGGCACGCCGTATTCGGAACCGGCGTACCGGTCGGCTTCGTCCACGAAGGGGTAAGCGCGGGCCTGGTCATGAACCCATTGTGGTTCGGCGACTGATTGCGACACCCATTCGGGACATTCTCATGCTGCTTTAGACGGTGTCAACGGCAATCGTAAAAGGGACCTTTGTGGCAATTGAAAATTCCCCCCCT
>CAZTFC010000056.1:0-12499 GCA_964612075.1 uncultured bacterium | reverse complement strand
GGCTGCTGCCACCCCGGGGTGCTGGCGCTGCTGCAGTACGCGCGGGACCATTTCGAGGGGTTCGAAGGATTCCACGGCGTGTACGGGGGGCTGCACATCTCGCCGTTCGAGGAGTGGGGTCCGCCGCAGGACGAGCTGCTCGACAAGCTTCAGGAGTTCGGCGTCCGCAAGTTCGCGTGCAATCACTGCACGGGCGTGACGGCGATCCGCAAGATGCGGGAGCGCGGTATGCCCGTGGCCGGCGGCACCGGGCGGTACGGCAGCAGGAGCGATCTCTACCCGGGGAACGGCGACTCGGTCGAGTTCTGATTCCACTCGGCGATGATCATGTACATGATGTCGGTCATCTCGCTGACGCACGCCACCGCGATCCGCTCGTCCACCCCGTGGATCCTGCCGTGCTCGCGGCGCGGCAGCAGCACCGGCATCAGGCCGTACGTGGGGATGCCGATCGACCGGTAGAAGCGCGAGTCCGTAAAGCCGGTCGACAGGTACGGCACGACGGCCGCGTCCGGGTGGACCGTCAGGATCGCCGATTCGATCGCCTCGTAGAGGGGGCCCGCCGGCGATCCGTTCGGCAGGTCGGTGAAGATCGGCTCCACCGAGACCCCCAGGTCGGCGACCATCTTCCGCAGCCGCGCCACCACTTCTTCCGGGTCCTCCCCCGGCAGGATGCGCGCGTCCACCGTCCCTTCCGCGGCGGCGGGGATCACATTCGGCTTGAACCCGGCCGACAGCGTCGTCACCGCGTACGTGTTCCGCAGCAGCGGGTCGATCTCGGGGAACCTCGAAGCCAGCCGCTCCAGGGCGTCGGGCTCGTCCCCGCGCCCGCCCGGGGCGTCGACGTCATACCGGACGATCCCCTTCCCGCGCAGGACCCGCAGCATGTCCCGCACCGGTTCGGTAAGCCGGGCCGGCTCCCGGCATTCGGCGATCCGGGCGATCGCCCGGGCCAGCCGCGCCGGGGCGTCCTTGGAGGACGGGCGGCTGCCGTGCCCCGCGGCGCCGTGGGCGGAGAGCTTCAACCACACCGGCCCCTTTTCCCACATGTTCAGCAGGAAGGATTTCGACTCCTGCCCGAACAGGTCGAGCACACCGATCCCGCCTTCGGTCAGCCCGTACGCCCGCCCCAGGGGGAAGGGGAGGTGGTCCACGAAATACTCCGCGCCCTCGCTCCCGCCGACCTCCTCGTCCGCGTTCGCGACGAGGAACAGCTTCCTCCGGAGGATCCCTTCGTCCAGCGCCCGCAGGGCGGCGCACCAGTGCGCGATGCCCAGCCCCTTGGTGTCGAGGGTTCCCCGCCCGTACAGGTACCCGTCCCGGATCTCCCCCGAAAACGGCGGCACGCTCCATTCCTCCGACCGCGCCGGGACGACGTCCATGTGGTGGATGAGCACCAGCCCCGGCTCCTCCGTCCCCCCGACGTGGCACAGCACGTTCGGCTTTTCGGGGCTCGCGCCGAACCGCTCCGGCCGGAGGCCGCGATCCTTCAGGATTCCGGACAAAAGGTCGGCCGCCTCCCGGCAGTCCCCGGGCGGGTTCGACGTGTCGATCCGTATATATCGCTGAAGCAGCTCCACCGGGTCGGTCATTGGACTTTCCCCCTCTTTCGGGTAACATTTTCAAGACAGTAGCATACCGGCGAATCCACAGATCCAGGAGCGCTAATAAAATGCCCAAGGCGCTGCTAACCGGCATCACCGGCCAGGACGGATCGTACCTCGTGGAGTTCCTGATGTCGAAGGGGTACGAGGTCCACGGCATCATCCGCCGGGCTTCCACGTTCAACACGGAGCGGCTCGACCATATCTATGTGGACCCGCACGCCCCCGGCGCACGGCTCTTCCTTCATTACGGCGACCTGTCGGACGGCGGGCAGCTCACGAACCTCATCTACAACGTCCAGCCCGACGAGATCTACCACCTGGGCGCGCAGAGCCACGTCCGCGTCTCCTTCGACATCCCGGAATACACCGGCGACATCACCGGTTTGGGAACGACCCGCATCCTCGAGGCGCTGCGCCGCGCGGGGGGGAAGGCCCGCTATTACCAGGCGTCCTCCAGCGAGATGTTCGGCGCCACCCCGCCGCCGCAGAACGAGAAGTCGCCGTTCTATCCCCGGTCGCCGTACGGGGCCGCCAAGGTGTACTCCTACTGGATGGCGGTCAACTACCGGGAAGCGTACGGCATGTTCGTCAGCAACGGCATCCTTTACAACCACGAGTCCCCCCGCCGGGGGGAGACCTTCGTCACCCGGAAGATCACCCGGGCGATCGCGAACATCAAGGCGGGGAAGCAGAAGGATCTCTTCCTGGGGAACCTCGACGCCCGGCGCGACTGGGGGTTCGCCTACGAATACGTCCAGGCGATGTGGCTCATCCTCCAGCATGAACGGGGCGACGACTTCGTCGTGGGGACCGGCGAGGCCCACTCGGTGAAGGATTTCCTCGTGGAGGCGTTTTCCTACGCGGGGCTCGACTGGAAGGAGTACGTGAGGATCGACAGGAAATATTTCCGCCCGACGGAGGTCGAGAACCTGGTCGCCGATTCCGCCAAGGCGCGGAAGGCGCTCGGCTGGGAGCCGAAGGTCGCGTTCAAGGACCTGGTCCGGATCATGGTGGACGCCGACATGGAGGAGGCGGGGGTCCCCTCGCCCGGGGAGGGCCGAAAGATCCTCGCCGCGAAGGGGCTGCAGGTCGGGTCGCGGTTGTGACCGCGGCACCGACCGCAGAACCGGGACGTTCATGAGTTCTCCACCAGTCGGGGGACAGACATGATGGGAGCGCCCCGGGTCGGCGCGAAGGTTTCCGGGCAAAGGGGGGATCGATGTCTGTCCCTCTTTTGAGGGAGAACTCATGAACGTCCCGGTTCTGTGGTCTGATCTGCGGTTGCGGGATCAGAAGATCCTGGTCACCGGGGGTGCGGGTTTCCTCGGGGAGCCGCTGCTCCGGTCCCTCGTCGAGCGGGGGGCGCGGCCGGAGAACATCCTGGTCCCGGCGCACTCTCGGTACGACCTTCGCCGCCCGGAGGCGTGCGCGGAGGTCGCCGCCGGGCGCGACGTCGTCATCCACCTGGCGGCCAACGTGGGCGGCATCGGATGGAACAGGAAACACCCCGGCGCGCTGTTCTACGACAACGCCGCGATGGGGATCCACCTGATGGAGGAGGCGCGGAAGGCGGGAGTGGGGAAGTTCGTCCAGATGGGCACCGCCTGCGCGTACCCGTTCCGGCCGCCCCGCATCCCTTTTCGCGAGGACGACCTCTGGGAGGGGTACCCGGAGCCGACCAACGCCCCGTACGGGATCGCCAAGAAGGCCATGCTGGTGATGGGACAGGCGTACCGGCAGGAGTACGGTTTCAACGCGATCTTCCTGCTTCCGGTGAACCTCTACGGCCCCCGGGATCATTTCTTCGAACCCGAGAAGTCCCACGTCATCCCTTCGCTGATCCGGAAGTTCGTGGACGCCCGGGAAGCGGGGGAGCCGGAAGTGGTCGTCTGGGGAAGCGGCCGTTACCAGGGAGTTCCCGTTTCGAGGGAGTTCCTTTACGTGGACGACGCCGCGGAGGCGGTCGTTCTGGCCACCGAGCGGTACGACGGCCCCGAGCCCGTCAACATCGGCGCGGGACGCGAGATCCCCATCGACGACCTCGTCTCCCTCATCCGGGAGATGACAGGCTATCGGGGCAGGGTCGTACGGGACACGTCGCGGCCGGACGGGCAGCCCCGCCGATGCCTCGACACCTCGCGGGCGAAGGAGAAGTTCGGGTTCGTCGCCCGAACGCCCTTCGAGGAGGGGCTCAAGAGAACGATCGAGTGGTACGAACAGGCGCGGCTCGCCGCGCCGGGAAGCCGCGGCGGCGCGGGATCGGGCGCATCGGGGAAGAACACGGGGAAAGAGGGATAAAGGATGAAACGCATCCTGGTCACCGGCGGCGCCGGGTTCATCGGGTCGCATCTCTGCGAGCGGCTGCTCGCGCGGGGGGACGAGGTTCTGTGCGTCGACAACTACTTCACCTCCCGCCGCCAGAACATACGGCACCTCTTCGGGAACCCGTTTTTCGAGTTCATGCGGCACGACATCACCTGGCCGCTGTACGTCGAGGTGGACCAGATCTACAACCTCGCCTGCCCGGCCTCCCCCGTCCATTACCAGTTCGACCCGGTGCAGACGACCAAGACCAGCGTCCACGGCGCGATCAACATGCTCGGCCTTGCCAAGCGGCTGAAATGCCGGATCCTGCAGGCGTCCACCTCCGAGGTCTACGGGGACCCGACGGAGCACCCGCAGAGGGAGAGCTACTGGGGGAACGTGAACCCGATCGGCCCGCGGGCCTGCTACGACTCCGACACGGAGATCCTCACCCAGGAGGGATGGGTGCCCTTCCCGATGCTGCGGCACGGCACGGCGGTCGCCACGTTGACGGAGGCGGGCGGGATCGAATACCACGTGCCCGACGAGATCATCTCCTATCCGTACATCGGCGAGATGGTGCGTTTCGCGGACACGGGATTCGACCTGGTGGTGACTCCGAACCATCGCATGTACGCGCGGTACCGGCTGGGCGGCACGAGATTCCTGGAGGCGGGGGAGGACCGGAACTGGCCGGCGTGGAAGATCCCCACGGCCGCCGATTTCCGGGCCGAGGAGATCGACTGGGTCGAGTTCGGCGAACCGCCCGACGCGAACACGCCGGCGGACCGCGTCCGCATGGACGACTGGCTGGAGTTCCTCGGCTATTACATCTCGGAAGGGTGCGTCGACGCCGGGAAACGGGTGCGCACCGTGTCCGGTCGCGACTGCGAGGCGGAAGGCTACAACGTCTCCATGACGCTTGCCGAAGGGGGCATCCGGGACCGGGTGACCGGTTGTCTCGACCGCCTCGGCTTCGAATACTTCCCTTCGGACGACAACCGCCTCCGGGTGTGCGGCAGCCGGTTCGCGAAGTTCCTCTCCCCGATCGGGGAGGCGGACTACAGGTTCATCCCGCGCGAATACCTCGGGCTTTCGTTGCGCCAGTCGAGGATCCTGCTCCACGCGCTGACCCGCCGCGACGACGACTTCCGGGGAGACACCATGTGCTACTGGACCCGGTCGGAGCATCTGGCCGACGACGTCCAGGAGCTGGCGCTTCGGTGCGGGTATTCCGCGTCGAAATCTCGCGCGCAGGGCCGAGACATCTTCCGCGTCTCCATCCGCCGCTCGGTCGAGTCGACGCTCGTGGACCCGGAGCGGATGCTCTACGCGGGCCGGGTGTACTGCGTGAACGTCGAAAACCACGTCATCTGCGTTCGCCGGAACGGGAAGGCCGCGTTCTGCGGCAACTGCTACGACGAGGGGAAGCGGTGCGCCGAGACCCTCTTCTTCGACTATTACCGCCAGCACAAGCTGCAGATCCGCGTCATCCGGATCTTCAACACGTACGGGCCGCGCATGCACCCGAACGACGGCCGGGTCGTGTCCAACTTCATCGTCCGGGCGCTGAAAGGGGCCCCGATCGAGGTGTACGGGACGGGGAGCCAGACGCGCTCCTTCTGCTACGTGGACGACCTCGTCACCGGGATGATCGCCATGATGGACCAGGACGAGCTGGTCGGCCCCGTGAACCTGGGGAATCCGGGCGAGTTCACCATCCTGGAGCTGGCGAACCTGGTCAAGGAGCTCACGGGGTCGAAGTCCGAGATCGTCTTCCACCCGCTCCCCCAGGACGATCCCGTCCGCCGCAAGCCGGACATCTCCCTCGCCAAGGCGAAACTGGGGTGGGAGCCCAAGGTGCCGCTGCGCGACGGCCTGGTCAAGGCCATCTCGTATTTCCGGGAGGTTCTGGCGACCGAATAGCCGTCGGTATCGGCCCGTCGGTTCGGAAACCGTACTTCAAAACCGGGACGTAGATGAGTTCTTCCGCAGTTCGGGGACACTCATGAAATCCCGGTTTGTGCGGGTTGTTTGTTCAAATCCTTTCATCTCTGTCCCTCTTTTGCGGAAGAACTCATCAACGTCCCGGTTTTGATGTCTCTCCGCGGCCCGCCTCCTGCATCTCTGTCCCCGAACTGGTGAAGAACTCATCAACGTCCCGGTTCTGCGGGTGGAGGTGCTTCCATGAAGAAGAAGGCGTTGCTGGTCGGTATCGACAAGTACCCGGATCCGCGCGACGGCTTGAGGGGGTGCGTCAACGACGTGCGCCTGATGGAGGAGACGCTGCGCGGGGAATACGGTTTCTCCGGAAAGAGCGACATCCGCATTCTCACCGACTCCCGCGCCACGACGGGCGCGATCCTCGACGGCCTATCGTGGCTCGTCGCCGGGGCGGCCCCCGGCGATTCCCTCGTGTTCCATTACTCCGGCCACGGCTCCCAGGTGCCCGACGCCCTGCACGGCGACGAGACCTCCGACGGCCTCGACGAGATCCTCTGCCCCTACGACCTCGACTGGGACCGCCCGTTGACCGACGACCATCTCGCCGCCGCGTGCGCCGGCGTCCCGAGGGAGGCGCTTTTCACCGTCATCCTCGACTGCTGCCATTCCGGCACCGGCCTGCGCGAGACCGCGGTCGCACGCCCCTGCGGCCCCGCCCGCCCGCGCTTCATCCCGAGCCCTTCCGATCCGTTCCCTCCCGCCCGGCGACCCGTCCGCCGGTTCGGCGTATCCGTCACGAAGACCAGCGCGGTGCTGCTCGCCGCCTGCCGGGAAGACCAGACCTGCGCCGACGCCCCGATCGGCGCCGCCTGGCACGGGGCGCACACCTATTACCTCTGCCGCGCCTTGCGCCACGCCAACTGGATCGCCACGTATCGCGCGCTCGCCGCCTCCATGGGCGACGCCCTCGCCCGCGCCGGCTTCGACCAGGTCCCCCAGCTCGAGGGGCCCTCCCGCCTTCTGTCCTCCCGGTTTCTGGAACCTCCCGCGAAGGGGGGCTCCAGGAGGGAGACGGGGATGCGCATCGGGCTCCCCCTGCTGTGCCGGTGAGGCCTCGCGGTCATGCCTCCTCAACTCCGGGAAGCGGGGTCTCCGCCGGTCGACAGGGCGAAGGGTCTTCCGCATGTCGGGGGTTCTTCGGGTTTTCCGCGTTGACAACGCCTCTCACCCGTTGGTAAATAACCGGTGTGTTTCGCAACAGGTGGATGTGTGGAAGAGGGGTGAGAATCCCCCGCTGCCCCGCAGCCGTGAAGGGAACGAAAGCCCGTCGCCGGAAGGCGAAACAGCCACTGGGGAAACCTGGGAAGGCGGGCGAGTAGGAGGCCCTTAAGCCGGAATACCTGTCCACCTGAAATCTCGCGGGAGGTGGACCCATGCGCGCCCTTCATCAAATCATTTTTTATCGACCTTTTTCTGCGGATTCCGTTGATCACGTGATGTAGCGCTCCGAACCGGCGGCAGAAGCGCAAGCGCGGAGTCGCCGTCATCGGGACCCGTTACCGGCGCGATTTGCCGCCCCCGGTGCCTTCGGAGCGGAACGCCCCGGTATCGCCGCATCCGCCGCCTTCGACGGCGTGGAGGCGTTCCCCCCGGAGAGAAAGGCTGGAAGGATGAACATAGCCCCGATCCGCATCGCCGACCCAGTGGAGGTCGTGAAACGCGACGGCAGCACGGCGCCCTTCGACGCCGAAAAGATCCTCTCCGCCATCCGGCGCGCGGGGCGGGCCACAGGCGATTTCGACGCCCCGGAAGCCGCCCTGCTGACCACCCAGACGCTGAAGGTGCTCCGGCACAAGTACGGCGCCGGGGCGCCGCACATCGAGAACATCCAGGACGTGGTGGAGCAGGTCCTGATCTCGGCGAACCACCTGCGGACCGCCCGGGCGTACATCGTCTATCGCGAGCAGCACCACAAGCTCCGCCAGGACCGCAAAACGTTCGTCGATGTGGCTTCGTCGGTGAACGAATACCTGGAACAGTCCGACTGGAGGGTGCACGCCAACGCCAACCAGGGGTACTCCCTCGGAGGGCTGATCCTCAACATCTCCGGCAAGATGATCGCCAATTACTGGCTAAACCACGTATACCCCCCGGAGGTCGGCTCCGCGCACCGCGACGGCTCCATCCACATACACGACCTCGACATGCTGTCGGGCTACTGCGCCGGATGGTCGCTGCGCATGCTGCTGGCCGAGGGGTTCAACGGCGTGACGGGCAAGGTGGAAGCCGGCCCGCCCCGGCACATGGGAAGCGCCGTCGGCCAGATCGTCAACTTCCTCGGCACGCTCCAGAACGAATGGGCCGGCGCGCAGGCGTTCAGCTCTTTCGACACTTACATGGCGCCCTACGTCCGGAAGGACCGCCTGTCCTACCCGCAGGTGAAGCAGCATATCCAGGAGCTGGTCTTCAACCTGAACGTCCCGTCCCGATGGGGGACGCAGACCCCCTTCACCAACCTGACCTTCGACTGGGTCTGCCCGGAAGACCTTCGCGGCCAGGTCCCCCTGATCGGCGGGAAGGAGATGCCCTTCACCTACGGCGAGCTGCAGGCCGAGATGGACATGATCAACCGCGCCTACATCGAGGTGATGACGACCGGCGACGAGAAGGGGCGCGTCTTCACGTTCCCGATCCCCACGTACAACATCACGGCCGTCTTCCCCTGGGAAAGCGCCAACGCGGACCTGCTCTTCGGGATGACCGCCCGCTACGGGCTGCCCTATTTCCAGAACTTCATCCGCTCGGAGCTTTCCCCCAACATGATCCGCTCCATGTGCTGCCGGCTGCAGCTCGACCTGCGCGAGCTCCTGAAGCGGGGCAACGGCCTGTTCGGTTCTGCCGAGCAGACAGGCTCCATCGGGGTGGTGACCGTGAACTGCGCCCGCCTCGGGTACCTGCACCGGGGGGACGAGGCGAAGCTGCTCGACGCGCTCGACCGGCTGCTGGAGCTTTCGCGCGCCTCGCTCGAGATCAAGCGGAAGAACATCCAGCGCCACATGGACGTGGGCCTTTTCCCCTACACCCGGCGCTACCTCGGGACCCTGCGGAACCACTTCTCCACGATCGGCGTCAACGGACTGAACGAGATGATCCGCAATTTCACCGGGGACGCCCTCGACATCGCGGCCCCCGAAGGGCAGGCCATGGCGCTCCGGTTCCTGGATCGCATCCGCGCCCGTCTTCTGGCGTTCCAGGAGGAGACCGGGCACATGTACAACCTGGAGGCCACCCCGGCGGAGGGGACCACCTACCGCTTCGCAAAGGAGGACAGGAAGCGGTATCCCGGCATCCTGCAGGCCGGCACGCCCGAGGCGCCCTATTACACCAACTCGTCGCAGCTTCCGGTGGGATACACGGACGATCCGTTCCTCGCCCTCGATCATCAAGAGGAACTGCAGCGCAGGTACACCGGCGGCACGGTGTTCCACCTCTATCTGGGGGAGCCGGTGTCCACCGCTTCGGCCTGCCGCAACCTCGTGCGCCGGGTGCTCGAAAACTACCGGATCCCCTACCTGACCATCACGCCGACCTTCTCGATCTGCCCGGTGCACGGCTACCTGCCGGGGGAGCACCCGACCTGCCCGCGATGCGGGGAAGGGGAAGACGGCAAGGGTCAGCCGTGCGAGGTCTGGACGCGGGTGATGGGCTACCATCGCCCCGTCGAGTCGTTCAACATCGGGAAGAAGTCGGAGCATCGCGAGCGGCGCTTCTTCCGGGAAAGCGGGAATCCCGCCGGTCCATGCTGAACGTCGGGGGGCTGACCGCCTTCACCACCATCGACTACCCGGGGGCATTGGCCGCGGTCGTTTTCTGCCGCGGCTGCCCCTGGCGCTGCGCGTATTGTCACAACGGGCATCTATGGGAACCGACGGGGACCGAGGGCGTCCCATGGGGCGACGTCCTCGCCTTCCTGCGGCTCCGGCGCGGGCTGCTGGACGCGGTCGTGTTCAGCGGGGGGGAGCCGACCCTGCAGCCGGGGTTGACCGACGCCGTGCTGGCCGTGAAGTCGCTCGGGTTCAAGGCGGGGCTGCACACCGCCGGCCCGTACCCGGAACGGCTCGCGTGCGTGCTGCCGCTCCTCGACTGGGTCGGAATGGATATCAAGGCCCCCTTCGAGGAGTACGATAAGGTAACCGCCGTTCCCGGAAGCGGGGAAGCGGCCCGGGAAAGCGCGGCGCTGGTCCGGCGCAGCGGTGTCCCCCACCGGTTCCGAACCACCCTGGACCCGTTCCTGCGCGAGAAAGGGCGCATCGACCGGATCCGGGGCATGATAGAGGGGTGGGGGAGCGAATTCGACCTGCAACCCTTGGCCGGGAGGACAGGTTCACCCGGCCCGACCGGAAAGGAGCGACCGTAATGCCTGTCCGTTCCGCTTGTCTCGGGTATCCGCGCATCGGGATCGACCGGGGGCTGAAAAAAGCGCTGGAGAGCCATTGGGCGGGGAAGCTTTCCGGGGAGCAGCTCAAGGAGATCGCTTCCGCCCTCCGCCGGGCCAACTGGCTGTCGATGAAGGCCGCGGGGATCGACCATGTCCCGGGCAACGATTTTTCCCTGTACGATCACGTGCTCGACATGGCGGTCGCCGTGGGCGCCGTCCCAGCGCGCTATCGCGCCATCGAGAACCCCCTCGCCCGCTATTTCGCGATGGCCCGCGGGCTCCAGGACCGCGCCGCGGGCATCGATGTCCCCGCGCTCGACATGACCAAGTGGTTCGACACGAATTACCATTACATCGTCCCGGAGCTGGAGGAGGAGCAGCCCTTCCGGCTGGACGCCTCGAAGATCCTTGCCGAGGTGGAGGAGGCGCGCTCCGTCGGGGTCGAGATCCGTCCCGTGGTCACCGGCCCGGTCACCTTCCTGATGCTCTCCCGGCTCGCGCCCGGCGCTACGCGGACGCGAGCCCCTCTCGACCTTCTCGGCGCGCTGCTGCCGGTCTACGAGGAGCTGCTGGCGGCGCTGGCCGCCCGGCGCGTTTCGTGGGTCCAGGTCGACGAGCCGTGCCTGGTCCTCGATCTCGACGATCGGGCCGCGGAAGCGTACCGGTTTGCGCTGCGCCGGCTGGCGTCCTGCGGCAGCCGCCCGCGTCTGATGATCGCCACCTATTTCGGTTCCGCCGCGCACAACCTGCCGCTGTTCGCGGAATCGGGGTGCGACGCCTTGCACGTCGACCTGGCGCGGGCTCCCGGCCAGCTGCAGGCGGTCCTCGACGGTCTCCCCTCCGGGACCCTGCTTTCCCTGGGAGTCGTGGACGGGCGCAACATCTGGCGCACCGACCTGGACGCCGCCCACGCGCTGGTCCGTCGCGCCAGGGAAGCGCTCGGGGAGGAGCGGCTGTTCGTCGCCCCCTCGTGCTCCCTGCTGCATGTGCCGATCGACCTGGCGGCCGAGAAAGGGCTGGATCCGGAGCTTGTAACCTGGCTCGCCTTCGCCGCCCAGAAGCTCGCGGAGGTGCGGGCGCTGGCGGACGCGGCGGGGGAGGACGCGCCGGCGGGGCCGTTCTTCGAGCAGGCGCGCGCGGCGCTGGCCGGGCGCCGGTCGTCGCCACGGACGCGCGACCCGGAGGTGCGGGCGCGCGCGGCCGCCGTGGACGAAACGATGCTGCGCCGGGCCTCCCCCTTCGAGGTAAGGATCGCGAAGCAGCGGGCGCGATTCGGCCTGCCGCCCCTGCCGACGACCACGATCGGCTCGTTCCCCCAGACCGCGGAGATCCGCGAGGCCCGCGCGAAACGGCGCAAGGGTCAGGCGACGGAAGGGGAGTACGAAGCCTTCCTGCGTAACGAGACGGCAAGGTGCGTCGCGGTCCAGGAGCGGCTGGGGCTCGACGTCCTGGTCCACGGGGAGTTCGAGCGCAACGACATGGTCGAATACTTCGGGGAGAAGCTCGAGGGGTACGCCTTCACCGAGAACGGCTGGGTCCAGAGCTTCGGCTCCCGATGCGTGAAGCCGCCCGTGCTGTTCGGGGACGTGTCGCGGCGCGCACCCATGACGGTGGAGTGGTCGGGGTTCGCCCGGTCGCTTTCGCGCCGGCCCATGAAGGGGATCCTCACCGGCCCGGTCACGATGCTCCAGTGGTCGTTCGTCCGGGACGACCAGCCGCGCGAAGAGACGTGCCGGCAGATGGCGCTCGCGCTCCGCGACGAGGTGGCCGACCTGGAGGCGGCGGGAATCGGCATGATCCAGGTCGACGAGCCGGCGATCCGGGAAGGGCTGCCGCTGCGCCGCGGGGATTGGGCGGCGTACCTTCGCTGGGCGGTCGACGCGTTCCGGCTCGCCACGAGCGGGGTCCGCGACGAGACCCAGGTCCACACGCACATGTGCTACTCGGAGTTCGGCGACATCCTCGATTCCGTCGTGGCGATGGACGCGGACGTCCTTTCGATCGAGTCCTCCCGTTCCGGGATGGAGCTGCTCGACGATTTCCGGCGCTGCGGCTACCCGAACGAGATCGGTCCCGGGGTCTACGACATCCATTCGCCCCGCGTCCCCTCGATCGCGGAAATGGAGGGATTGATCGCGAAGGCGGCCGAGGCGCTTCCGCCGGAGCGTCTCTGGGTGAATCCCGACTGCGGCCTGAAGACGCGCGG
>CAZTFC010000055.1:0-12919 GCA_964612075.1 uncultured bacterium | reverse complement strand
TCCTCGAGCGCCTCGACATGGAGACGGAAGGGTTCCTGAACGCGGAGAAGACGCACGTGAACATGAGCGCAAACGGCATGGCGTTCCGGTCGAAGGAGGCGTTCGCGACGGGGGACATCCTCGAGGTGAAGATGCTTCTTCCCGCGAGGCCGCCCCTCGGCGTGATCGTCTACGGGACCGTCATCCGGGCGGACGACGCGGGGAACGGGGAGACCGAGATCGCGCTGCATTTCAACGAGATGAGCGAGGAGCTGCGCAACGAGATCATCCAGTACTCGCTGATGCGCCAGAGGGAGATCATCCGGAGCACCAGGGAGTAGCGGAGCGGGAAGGAATTGGACCGTTCGAGCATCATCGGGATCGTCCTGGGCGTCGCGGCGATCGTCGCCGGCAACGTTCTCGAGGGCGGGGACGTCGGGTCGATCGTC
This sequence comes from uncultured bacterium, assembly GCA_964612075.1. Classification (GTDB taxonomy): domain Bacteria; phylum Desulfobacterota; class Deferrimicrobia; order Deferrimicrobiales; family Deferrimicrobiaceae; genus UBA2219. Next base: position 12,491 of record CAZTFC010000055.1, on the reverse strand, counting down.
CAGGGGACGGCCGCGGCGATCGTCTTCGGGGGAACGTTCGGCGCCACCCTGGTGAGCTTCCCCTTCTCCGACGTGCGCCAGGCGGGCGCGTCGCTGAAGGAGGTCTTCTTCGGGGGGCGGCCCGATCCCGATCCCGTCATCCGGCGGATCGTCGACTTCGCGGTCACCGGGCGGCGCAACGGGCTCGTCGCCCTCGAGCCCGAGGTGGAGGGGATCGACGACGCCTTCTTCCGCAGGGCGATCCGGCTGTCGATCGACGGGATGAACCCGAAGATGCTGCGGGAGACGCTGGAGCGGGAGATCGCGACGTACGAGGACGAGAAGCGGAGGGTGGCCAGGGTGTTCGAGACGGCCGGCGGCTTCGCCCCGACGGTGGGGATCCTGGGAGCGGTGCTGGGGCTCATCCACGTGATGGAGAACCTGACCGACCCGTCGAAGCTGGGCGCGGGGATCGCGGTCGCCTTCGTCGCGACGATCTACGGCGTCGGAACCGCCAACCTCATCCTGCTGCCGCTGTCGAAGAAGCTCAACAACCGGCTCAACGACGACCTGAGCCACAAGGAGATGATCCTGGAGGGCGTGCTCGGCATCCAGTCGGGGGTGAACCCCTACTACCTCGAGCAGAGGCTGAGATCGTTCGTGGAGGGCGCGGAATGAGGCGGCGCGAGCGCGGCGGGGAGCAGGAGAACGCGGACCGCTGGGTCGTGTCCTACGCCGACTTCATCACGCTGCTGTTCGCGTTCTTCACGGTGATGTACGCGATCAGCCGCGTCGACTCCGCAAAGCTGGGGGCATTCGTCGGCTCGACGCGGGCGGCGTTCGGGCCGCGCACACCCGGGAAGACGGCGCCGGTCATCGAGGGGATCGCCCCCGTGTTCCCGGCGGCGGAGCAGGTCAAGCGCGACGCGGTCCGCATGATCGAGATGTCCGGGGCCTCGGGGGTGGTTTCCGTCCGCCCGGACGACCGGGGGCTGGTCCTCTCGCTGGGCGAGCACGTCCTGTTCGACGCCGGCCGCGCGCAGGTCAAGGAGTCGGCTTCCGGGGCCCTCGCCGCCGTGGCCGCCATCCTCCGGAAATCCGGCTGCAGCGCGGTCGTGGAGGGGCACACGGACAGCCTCCCGATCTCGAACGCCCGGTTCGCCTCCAACTGGGAGCTGTCGACCGCGCGGGCGACGGGCGTCCTCGCGCAGCTCCTCGAGCGGCACGGCGTGCTTCCGGAGCGCCTCTCCGCGGCGGGGTACGCCGAGTTCCGGCCGATCGCCTCCAACGCGACGCCGGAGGGGCGCGTCCGGAACCGGCGCGTCGACGTCGTCCTCCTTCTCGAGGAACGGGAGGGGGCGCGGAGATGATGACCATCATCGGCTTCGCGGTGGTCGTGGTCGCCGTCATCGGCGGTTTCCTGATGGAGGGCGGGAACCTCCACATACTCTTCGTGCCGGCGGAGCTCGTGATCATCGGCGGCGCGGCCGTGGGCGCGTTCCTCATCTCCTCGCCGGCCAAGGTCGTCTCGCAGGTCGCCCGCAGCTTCGGCACCGTCTTCAGCTCGAAGAACAACAGCAAGGCGCATTACCTCGAGCTGCTGTCTCTGCTGTACCAGGTGTTCTCCAAGATCCGCAAGGAGGGGCTCATCTCCATCGAGGCGGACATCGAGCACCCCGAGCAGAGCCCGCTGTTCCGGAAGTTCCCGTCCATCGCGAAGGAGAAGCATCTCCTGAACTTCATCTGCGACAACCTCAAGGTCATCATCACGACGAGCATCCCGCCGCACGAGCTCGACGGACTGCTCGACATCGAGATCGAGACCAGCCACCACGAGTCGATGGTGCCGTCCCACGCCCTCAACAAGATCGCCGACGGGCTCCCCGGCCTCGGCATCGTCGCGGCGGTACTCGGCATCGTCCTCACGATGGGCAAGATCGACCAGCCGCCGGCCGTGCTCGGACACAGCATCGGCGCCGCGCTCGTCGGGACGTTCCTCGGCATCCTCCTCTGCTACGGGTTCGTCGGCCCGATGGCGGCGAACCTCGACTACAAGGCGAAGGAAGAGGAGATCTCCTACCAGGTCATCAAGCTGGCCATCGTGGCGTTCGTGGGCGGCTCCGCCCCGCAGATCGCGGTCGAGTTCGGCCGGCGCGCCATCCCCGGCGACGACAAGCCCACCTTCGCGGAGCTGGAGAAGGCCGTGCGGTCGGTGCCCAAATGAGCTCCCCGAAGAACGTCATCATCAAGGTGGTGAAGAAGAAGGTCGAGGGCGGCCACCACGGCGGAAGCTGGAAGGTCGCGTACGCGGACTTCGTCACCGGCATGATGGCGTTCTTCCTGCTGATGTGGCTCCTCTCGATGGTGGCGCCGGAGAAGCGCGCGCGCGTCGCCACCTACTTCAAGCACTTCAGCATCTTCGAGCAGAGCGGGGCGTCCATCATGTCGAACAAGACGGCGATCCTCTCCGAGTCGGGCGGGGAGGTCTCGATCCCCAAGGAGTATTACGAGAAAGGCGACAAGGGGAAGGAAAAGGAGAAAGAAAAAGAAAAGGGAGCGGGAGTCGATCCCAACGCGGTGACCCCGGAGAAGCTCCATGAAAAGCTGAAGCAAGAGATGCAGGCCAAGCTGAAAGGGCTGGAGGACCAGATCATGGTCGAGGTGTTCCCCGGCGGGGTGCGCATCCAGCTCGTGGACAAGGCCGGGCAGCCCATCTTCCCGCTGGGCGGCTCCGCCCCGACGGAGGTCGGCAAGAAGATGCTGGAGGCCGTCGCCGGGAGCATCAAGGACGTCCCGAACAAGATCGCCATCGAAGGGCACACAGACGCCCTCAGCTATTCATCGAACCGCTACACGAACTGGGAATTGTCGACGGAGCGGGCTTCTGCGGCCCGAAAGGAACTCGAGACGTTCGGACTGAACCCGGACAGCCTTGCGCTGGTCGCGGGTTATGCCGCGACGCTGCCTTTGATCAAGGACAACCCGAACGATCCGCGCAACCGGAGGATCAGCATCATCATCCAGTACCCCGGGTCGGCCGAAGGCGCGGGCGCGGATGCTTCGGTCAGTGCGTCGAGCCCGATCCCTCCCCCGAGCAGTTCGAGCACTCCCCTATGATGTGCAGGTCGATCGATGATATCATCGAAATCCCATCCATCTTGCTGAGCTGAAGCTGCTCGAAGCCCTCCGGCAGGGCGATGTCCAGCAGCGCGCCGCAGCGAGTGCAGTGGAAGTGGGCGTGGGAGTCCAGGACCCCGTCGAACCGGGTGGAGCCTCCGTCGCAGGGGCGGATTTCGCGTACCAGCCCCTGGTCCTGAAGGAAGCTCAGGTTCCGGTAGACGGTGCCCAGGCTGATGTTGGGGATGACTCTGCGAGCGTCCTGGTAGATCTTCTCGGCGGTGGGGTGCTCCCTCGTCTCCTGGAGGATGTCGAGGATCACCCCCCGCTGGCGTGTGTTCCGGGTCTTTTTCATGGTCCGCTCCTTTACTTAGGTATGGATAGTAATATTAGTAGTGAGAAAACGTTTGTCAAGGTCAATGAATGGGGGCCGAAATTTCATTTATCAAAAACAGTTCCAATTTTCTTAAAAAGGAGGCATAATTGATATTTCCCTTGGAGGTGACTTTGCCGGTGCTTCCCGCCGCGGCAGGACTGTTCGACACCCAGGTATTGAACCATGTACTCCTCGCGGGCCCGATCGTCAAGCTGGTGCTCCTCATCCTGATCGGCTTTTCCGTGGTCTCCTGGGCCATCATCTTCATGAAAATAAAGCTTTTCCGCGGAATCGACGGCATCCAGGCCGATTTCGCCCGGGCGTTCGCCGAGGGGAAGGCGCTCCCCGCTCTCTACGAGCAGGCGGAGAAGGGAAAGAAGGCGCCGATGACCGAAGTGTTCCGCGCCGGCTACATCGAGCTGACGAGAATTCATCGGGAGCGCGGCGAAACGCCGTCTCCGGGCGGCCGCTTCCCCGTGGAGAACGTCATGCGGGCGATGCACAAGACGACCCACGCGCAGGTGAGCGAGATGGAGCAGCTGCTCCCGTTCCTCGCCACCACCGGCAGCGCCACCCCGTTCATAGGGTTGTTCGGCACGGTGTGGGGCATCATGAACGCCTTCTCGGGGATCGCCACCGCGGGGAACGCCACGCTCGCAACCGTGGCCCCGGGCATCGCCGAGGCGCTCGTCGCGACGGCGGCGGGGCTGGTGGCGGCCATCCCGGCGGTCATCGCCTACAACTACTTCCTGAACCGCATCCGTACGATCCACACCCGGATCGACGGCTTCACCGTGGAATTCATCAACTTCCTCGACCGGAAGATCGAGAAGGGCTGACGCCATGGCGATGATGAGCTCTTCCAGCCGCGCGGGGGACCGGAGGGTGATGGCGGACATCAACGTCACGCCGCTGGTCGACGTCATGCTCGTCCTCCTCATCATCTTCATGGTCACCGCGCCCATGCTGACGCAGGGGGTCGACGTGAACCTGCCGAAGGCCGGCGCGAAGGCGCTGCGCAGCGACGAGGAGCGCCTCGTGCTCACGGTCGACGCCAACAGCCGCATCTTCATCGGGAAGCAGCCGGTCGAGTTCAACCGGCTGAGCCCGGTGCTGAAGCAGATCGTCTCCCAACGGGCGGACCGGCAGGTGTATTTCCGCGCCGACCGTTCCGTCCCATACGGCTTCGTGGTGAAGGTCATCGCGGAGGTCAGGAACTCCGGGATCGAAAAACTTGGCATGGTCACCGAACCTCTCGAACGGTAAGGGGGCGGGGTTCTCCCCGTTCCTCCCGGGCCCCGGACATCCCCGCTTGCGGGGGATGATCGCGCTCTCCGTGGCGTTCCACCTCCTGCTGGGATTCGTCTCGCTGACGGTCACCGCGTACCAGAAAAGGCCGCCGCGGCTCGAGCCGGTCGCCGTGGTGAACCTGGTCGGCGGCGGCGAGCTGCCGCGCGCGCCGGAGAAAGCTTCCCTTCCCCGGGAGGAGCCCGAGGCGTCGCCCCCGGGCAAGGACGCGGTCCCCGTGAAGGCGCCCCCTCCGAAGGCGAAGGCCGACGCGAAGGCGAAGGAGCGGGCCCGGGAACCCTCGAAGAGGAAAGCCCCGGATGCCGAGCTTCCGGACACCTCCTCGGTCGCGGAGCGGGTGCGCAGGATGCGCGAGGCGCGGGCCGATTCCGAGTCGGTGCGCAGGGCGGTGGAGGCGCGCAGGAGCGAGGCGGCCGCGCGCGCCGCGGTGCGCGGCGTCGGGGAGCGCGTCGCCCGCCGGATCGAGGGGCCGCCGGCGTCGGCGCGCGCCGCGGGGGCGGGGATCGGCATCGGCGGCGGGTCGCAGGGCACGGTGAGGGTCTCGCCGGAGATGCTGGAGTTCTTCCGGAGGCTCGAGGAGAGGGTCCGCGAGAGCTGGGTGCTGCCCGAGGCGGTGGCGCGCAACGCGGGGAAGCTCATGGTGGAAGTGCGCATCGTCATAGAAAAGGACGGGCGGGTGTCCGACACGCGGATCGAAAAGGGCTCCGGGAATGTCTATTTCGACGAGTCCGTCCGCCGGGCCATCCGCAAGGCGAGCCCGCTGCCGGTTCCCCCGGAGCGGCTGCGCGGCGGGGAGGACTATTACGAAGTGGGGTTCCGATTCCACGGCGCGGGAGGTGAGGGTTGAGAAGACGCATCCGGAGGGCGGCCGCCCTGGTCCTCCTCTCACTCGCGCTGTTCCCCGCCGCCGCGGGCGCGGTGCTCTACATCGACATCAACTCCCCCGGCGGGAAGCGGCTGCCGCTGGCCGTCGGCGACTTCGTCGTGGTCTCGGGCAGCCCGGCGCTGTCCCGGGGGATCCCGAAGATGCTCGAGGCCGACCTCGAGCTGACCCAGCTCTTCGACCTGGTCCCGCAGGAGGCGCAGCTCGAGAAGGTCGCATCCGCCCATTTCGCCGGGAAGAATCTCGACTTCCCCGCGTGGAAGACGGTGGGCGCGGAGGCGGTGGTCATCGGGAAGGTCGAGGCTCGCGGAGACCAGCTCGCGATCGAGATGCGCGTCTACGACGCTACGCAGGGGACGCTGATCACCGGGAAGCGCTACTCCGGCACGCCGCGGCAGGTTCCGCAGATCGTGCACCGGTTCGCCAACGAGATCGTGTACGTCTTCACCGGGGTGTACGGCGTCTTCGGGACCGAGATCGCCTTCTCCGCGCGCAACGGCCGCGGCAAGGAGATCTACCTCGTCGGCATGGACGGAAAGGGGCTGCGCAAGGTGACGGGCAACCGCAGCTTCAACCTCTTCCCCCGCTGGTCCCCGGACGGCCGCTGGCTTTCGTTCACCTCCTTCCGCACCGGCGTTCCCGTCATCTACCTGTTCAACCCCGAGACCGGCGTGGAGAAGGAGGTCGTCCGGGCGGGCGACACGAAGTCCCCGGGAGGGTTCTCCCCCGACGGGGACTGGCTCTATTACTCGGCCAGCGCGGGCGGGAACTCCGACATCCACCGGGTCAAGGTGGTCGGCGGCGCCAGGGAGAAGGTGGCGGGCGGGTGGGGCCTCGAGGTATCCCCGACGGTGTCTCCCGACGGCCGGAGCATCGCCTTCGCGTCCGACCGGGCGGGCGTCCCGCAGATCTACGTGAAGGAGCTCGGATCGGGCGAGGAGCGGCGCATCTCCCAGCCGGGCGTGTACGCCACCTCGCCGAGCTGGTCGCCCGCGGGGGACCGGATCGCTTTCACCGCCCGCGCGGGGGGGCGGTTCGCGATCTACACGGTCGGGCCGGACGGCTCCGACCTTCGCCCCGTCGCCTCGTTGTCCGACGCCGACTGCGAGGACCCGTCGTTTTCGCCCGACGGGAGGCAGTTGGTTTACAGCCTGAGGAAAAAGGGGTATTCTGCTCTGAAAATCACCTCATTGGACGGTCGGAGGGAACGGACGCTCGTCTCCGGGCTCGGGGACATCGGATCCCCGGCATGGTCCCCGGCCCGCTGAAGACGAAGCGGGCGCGTTCATCCGACAAGGTCCGGAAAGGCAAGGTACCTCATGTGTTGTAGCTCATGGAAGTACGCGGCGCTCGCGTTCCTGGTCGTAGCGATGGTCGCGACAGGCTGCTCCAAGAAGCAGACCGTGAAGTCCGACGCCGGCGCCGGCGCCGCAGCCCCCGCCGCCGTGGAGACCGCCCCGCAGGCGCCCGCGGCGGAAGCCCCCGCCCAGCCCGTCATGACCGCCAAGCAGGCCGAGGCGGCCCGCGGCATGGCCGTCACCGAAGAGAAGGCTTCCCCCTTCGCCGACGTCCGGTTCGATTTCGACAAGTCGGACCTGAAAGACGACGCGAAGAAGATCTGCCAGGAAGTCGCGGCGTACATGAAGAAGAACGCCGGCAAGAAGCTCCTGATCGAGGGGCATTGCGACGAGCGGGGCACCGCGGAATACAACATGGCTCTCGGCGACCGCCGGGCCACTTCCGTGAAAAATTATCTCGTTTCGCTGGGCGTTCCGACGTCGACCCTTTCCACGGTGAGCTTCGGGGAAGAGCGGCCGCTCGACCCCGGCCACAACGAGGAGGCGTGGGCGAAGAACCGCCGCGCCCATTTCGTCCTCCAGTGAGGTGACGATGACCATGCGCCATGCCGTCCGTCTCCTGCTCCTGGGAACCCTCGCCGCCGGCGCCATGGGGTGCGCCGTGGCGGACACCGGCGCTTTTGGCCGGCTCAGCGAAGAGGTGGGGGCCCTCCGGAAGGAAGTGGCCGCGATGAAGGGCCAGACCGCGGCGCAGGCCGGGATCGACGAGACCCAGGGTCTGCGCAAGACCGTGGCAGACCTCGGGGCCGACTCGGACCGGATCAAGTCCGAGCAGCTCGCCGTCAGCTCTCGCCTCGACGAGACGCAAGGCGAGCTCAAGCGCGTCGCCGACCGGCAGGCGGATCAGGAGAAGACGCTCCAGGAGGTCCGCAAGGGCTTCCAGGACATGGACAGGCGCGTGGCCGCCCTCGAAGGGAAGGCGGGAGCGCCCGGGGGGGCGCCGATCGCCGGCGCCCCTCCGCCCCCGCCGGCCGTGGAGAAGCCGTCGGCCTGGATGAGCCCCGAGGAGATGTACGAATACTCCGTCGGGCAGGTGAAGGCCGGCAGCCCGAAGAAGGGGCGCGAGACGCTGGCCGCGTTCGTCGCGCAGAACCCCGGCCACAAGCTCGTCCCGAACGCCCTCTACTGGAAGGGGGAGTCGTACTACGCGGAGAAGGACTACGAGAACGCCATCCTCTCCTTCCAGGACGTGGTCGACAAGTATCCCGCCGGCGACAAGGCCCCCGACGCGGTGTACAAGCAGGGGCTGGCGTTCCTGGCGCTCCAGGACAGGAAGAACGCGAAGATCCTCTTCAACCTCGTCGTGTCGAAATACCCGAAATCGCCCGCGGCGGAGTTGGCGAAGAAGAAGCTGGCCGAGATCAAATAGGGGCGTTTGCCCGTTGGGGGGGCGGATGATCAAGAACTTCGTTCTGGACACCAACGTCCTGCTCCACGACCCCAACGCCCTCTTCAAGTTCGAAGACAACCACGTCTTCATCCCCATCACCGTGATCGAGGAGCTCGATCACTTCAAGAAAGACCTCAACATGCTCGGGCGCAACGCCCGGACGGTGTCGAAGTACATCGACCGGCTGCGAGGGATGGGGAACCTGTCCGACGGGGTGCCGCTCGACAACGGCGGCATGCTGAGGATCGCTTTCGTCGAGGAGGGCGCCAAACACCTCCCGCCGGAGCTGCGGGGCGACCTGGCGGACAACCAGCTCCTCGGCGTGGCGATGACCATGCACAGCCGGGAGAAGGAAGTCCCGATCGTCGTCATCACCAAGGACACGAACCTCCGGATCAAGGCGGACGCCCTCGGGATCCGCGCCGAGGACTACGAGAGCGACCGGGTGGACATCGACGAGCTCTACCGCGGCGTCCGCGAGGTGCCGGTCGGCAAGGAGTTCATCGACCGCTTCTACGCGACCGGCGAGTGCGCCCCGCCCCCCGGCGCGGAGGAGCTGTTCCCCAACGAGTACGTCATTCTGCGCGACGCCGCCGCCGGGTCGTCCGCCCTGGCGCGCCACGACTTCGCCTCGAAGAAGATCCGCCTAATCCCCCCGATGAAGGAGGACGTGTGGGGCGTCCGCCCCCGCAACAAGGAGCAGCACTTCGCCCTTGACATCCTGCTCGACGACTCCGTCAAGCTCGTCACGCTGGCCGGCAAGGCGGGGACGGGGAAGACGCTGCTCGCCATCGCGGCGGGTTTGAGGAAGACCTCCGACGACGAGGTGTACCAGAGGATGCTGGTGTCGCGCCCGGTCCTGCCGATGGGGAAGGACCTGGGGTTCCTCCCCGGCGACGTGGAGGAGAAGCTCAAGCCCTGGATGCAGCCGATCTTCGACAACGTGGAGTACCTCTTCGGGTCCAACAAGAAGAAGCGGCAGGGCAGCGTGCGCGGCTACCAGGAGCTGATGAACCTGGGGATCCTCGAGATCGAGCCGCTCACCTACATCCGCGGCCGCTCCATCCCGAACCAGTTCATCATCGTGGACGAGGCGCAGAACCTCTCCCCCCACGAGGTGAAGACGATCCTGACCCGGGCGGGGGAGAACAGCAAGGTGGTGCTGACCGGCGACCCGTACCAGATCGACAACCCCTTCGTCGACTCCTCCAGCAACGGGCTCTCCCACGCCGTGGAGAAGTTCAAGGGCGAGGCGATGGCCGGTCACGTTCTGCTGGTCAAGGGGGAGCGCTCCCCGCTGGCGGAGCTGGCGGCGAATCTGCTGTAAGCGGGCCCGGACGGCAGGGCCGGAACCGGAGAGGAGGCGACAGGCATGGCGGACCCCGACGTCGAGAAGAACAAGCTCATGGCCATCATCGGCTACATCGTGCCCATCCTGTTCTTCGTTCCCCTGATCACCGACGCGAAGGACAGCCCCTTCGCGAAGTTCCACGCCAACCAGCAGCTTGTGCTGCTCATCGTGGCGATCGCCGTGAACCTCGCGGGGACCTTCATCCCCTTCATCGGGTGGTTCCTGATCCTGCCGGTCGGGATGATCCTCGTGATCATTCTGGCGATCATGGGGGTTATCAACGCCTCGCAGGGGCAGATGAAGCCGCTGCCGCTCATCGGGGGCGCCGAGCTGATAAAGTAAGGCTGCGGCCGCCCTCCGCTGCCCGCGCGCGGGACTTCGGGCGATCAACGCGCGCGACGCCTTTGGGGCGATTGTCCTGCCTTCGTGGTACTCTTGTCCGATGCGCGTCCTCGGCATCGAAAGCTCCTGCGACGAAACGGCCGCTGCCGTCTACGACGGTGCCGCGGGGCTGCTCTCCAACGTGGTGTCCTCCCAGGTCGCCGTCCACGGCGCCTACGGAGGCGTCGTCCCGGAGCTGGCCTCGCGCGAGCACATCAAGGCCATCGTGCCGGTGGTCGAGAAGGCGCTAGGCGACGCCTCCTCGGGAGCCGGCGCGATCGACGGCATCGCGGTGACGTCGGGCCCCGGGCTGATCGGCTCGCTCCTGGTGGGCCTGTGCTTCGCGAAGTCGCTCTCCTTCGCCTGGGAAAAGCCCATCTACGGGGCGGACCACCTCGAGAGCCACATCTACGCGGTCTTCCTCGAGCACCGGGTTGCGTTCCCCTATATCGCGCTGCTGGTTTCCGGCGGGCACACCTCCCTGTTCCGCGTCTCCGGCTGGAACGAGGTGAGGCAGCTCGGCGGGACGCTGGACGACGCGGCGGGGGAGGCGTTCGACAAGGCGGCCAAGATGATGGGGCTGGGCTATCCCGGCGGTGTGGTCATCGACCGGCTGGCGAAGAACGGGGACCCGGTGCGGTACCCGTTCCCCCGGGCGCGCATCGCCGCCGACTCGGCGGACTTCTCCTTCTCGGGGCTCAAGACCGCGCTGCGCACCTTCCTGGCCTCCCCGGAAGGGAAGGCGGCGCGGGTCGAGGACGTTTGCGCCTCGTTCCAGGAGGCGATCGTCGACGTCCTCGTCGCGAAGGGGATCGACGCCTCGCGGCGGGAAGGGATCCCGCGGCTGGTCCTCTCCGGCGGCGTCTCGGCGAACTCGCGGCTTCGCGAGCGGTCGCGGGACCGCGGGGCGGCGGCGGGCATCGACGTGAGCCTGCCGTCCAGGGCGCTGTGCACGGACAACGCCGCCATGGTCGCGCTGATCGGGGAGCGCCGGATGTCCGAAGGGGTCTTCTCCGGGCCCGACCTCAACGCCTATGCCGCCTCCCGGTTCTCCCGCTGACCATCCCAAAAAGGCGCTCGCGGCGCTCGGGTTGTCGCCCCGCAAGTCGTTCGGTCAGAATTTCCTGCACGACGGAAACATCGCCCGGAAGATCGTGGACCTTGCGCGATCCTTCCCCGCGCCCTATCTGGAGATCGGCCCCGGGCTGGGGGCGCTCACCCGGCCGCTGGCCGAAACCGGATCGAGGGTCGTCGCCGTCGAGGTGGACCGGGGGCTGGCCGCCCACCTGCGCCGCGAGTTCGAGGGCTCCGCGGTCGAAGTGCTGGAGGCCGATTTCCTGGCCGTGCCCGGCGCCGACTGGCGCGCGCGCTTCCCTTCCGGCGGGACGGTCGTCGGGAACCTCCCGTATTCCATCTCCTCTCCCGTGATCCTGCGGCTGATCGCGCTTCGGGAGCTCTTCCCCCGCGCGGTCCTCATGCTGCAGAAGGAGATGGTGGAACGGCTGTGCGCCGCCCCGGGGGGGAAGGAGTACGGCATCCTGTCGGTGTACCTGTCGGTGCTTGCCGAGACGCGGCGCGAGTTCGCCGTGAAGCGGAGCTGCTTCCATCCCGCCCCGGACGTCGACTCGGCGGTGATCACGATGCGCTTCTTCGGCGCGTTCCCCGACTCCCTGCTGGAGGCGCTGCAGGCCGCGGTCCGCGCGGGCTTCGCGCACCGCCGAAAGACGCTGCGCAACGCCCCCGTGCCGTTCCTTCCCGGGGGGGCGGGGCAGTGGTGCGGGATGCTCGAGGCGGAAGGGATCGACCCGGGCGCGCGGGCGGAGGAGGTGCCGCCGGCGGGTTGGCTCGCGCTCGCCCGGAGGCTCCCGCCGCGGCCCGGCGGGGGCGCGCCCTGAGGCGCGCGCGCCGACTGCCGCGCGGCCGATCTTCTTTTCTTTTCATTGGGATATGGGAGGGAAAACGATGACCGCCCTGGCCGCCTTCGCCGTTGCCCTGACCGCCCTGGGGCTGTTCCTCGCATGGAAATTCTCGGCCGCCGGCCGCTCGCGCCCCGTCGGTGCCTTCATGGTCACGTGGCATGCGCTGCTGTACTGCCTGGGCATCGTCTCCACGATCGTCGGCACCCTGTTCTGCCTTCTGGCGCCGGCCGCCGCCCTCGGGTGACGCCGGCCCGGGCGGCCCCCGCCCGAATGTAGTGGAAATGGGGGCGGCGCTGAGCATACAATCTACCGAAATGACCGAGCAGAAGACTCCCCGATACATCGCGATCGAGGGGCCCATCGGCGTGGGGAAATCCTCCCTGGCCAAGCTCCTCGCCCAGAAGTTCGGCTCCCGCCTCGTCAAGGAGG